>CAIOHZ010000175.1 GCA_903858165.1 uncultured Pseudomonadota bacterium | reverse complement strand
TAGTGGCACCACCACTTCCGATCTTGAAGCCGCATCGCAAGCGATATGGCCTGGAAAAGCGTGCACATCGGGCACTACCTGCGTCTTGCCGCTAGCGGCTGCTGTGCCGCAAACGCCGCGCCCGAGCGCGATGCGCACGCAGGCCGGCTTGCCCTGAAAGGGGCCCACCACCAGTTCACCGCCGCGCAGGAAGTAGAAGCCCACCCAGTTCAGCTGTGGCAGCGTGTGCCACAGCAACGCGCTGGTGTTGGCTGCATTTGCCACCCAGTCGCGCTCGCCGTGCAGCAGTCCTTCCAGTTGCAAGAGCAACTGGCGATAAAGCTCTGGTTTGTCGTCGCTAGCCACGGCGGTGAGGGTAAAGCTCATGGGGCGCTCCAGTCAGGCGCGGTCGTAGGGAAAGGCAAGCACGTCGCGAATGTCGCGTGTGCCGGCGGCCAGCATGGCTAAGCGATCAAAGCCTACTGCGACGCCGCTGCACGGCGGCAGGCCGTACTCCAGCGCCGCGAGAAAATGCTCATCGATGGCGGGCACAGGCAGCCCGGCTGCCGCGCGCCTTGTGGCATCGCGTGCGAAGCGCTCACGTTGTTCAGTGGCGTCTGTCAGTTCTTCGAAGCCGTTGCCTAGTTCCAGGCCGTCCACGTAAGCCTCAACGCGCGCGGCGACGGCAGGGAGCAAATCAGAGGCGGTGACAGGGACCGAACCGGGAGTGCCTACGGTCGCTGGCCGCAGACGTGCCAGTGCCGCTTGCGAAGCAGGCCAGTCCACGAGGTAGGTGATTTCGCCGCGCCCCAGACAAGGGGCCACCACCATGCCCAGCAGCAGCTCCAGCACGGTGTCGCGGTCATTCAGGTCTGCGGGCAAAGTGCCCAAGTGCAGTTCGGCGGCAGCGAGCAGTTGCTCGAGAGTGGCGGTTTGTGAATCTACATCGGCATGTTCCAGAAAAGCCGCACGGTGCGTCAGCACGCGTGCAGGGCCGAGTGGCGCGCCTTGCGCGGCGCGCGGTGCAGCCAGACAGCGGCGCAGCAGGACGTCAATGTCGTTCACCAACGCTTCCAGCGTAAAGCCTACGCGGTACCACTCCAGCAGCGTGAACTCCACGTTATGCCGGTGCGAAAGCTCTTCGCCACGGAACACCCGCGCGGCTTGCCAGATGTCGCCACTGCCAGCGGCCAACAAGCGCTTCATGTGGTATTCGGGGGAGGTGTGTAGGTAGCGCGGTGCGGCTAGGTTCGGGGCTGTATGGCCACCCGCGGTGTTGGCAGCAGCCATTCCTCCCATCACGCGCACTTCCAAAGAAGCCAAGTGCACATCGGTGACTGCTGTGGCAGCCAGCGCTGGTGTTTCCACTTCCAGCACGCCTTGTTCACGAAAATACTCGCGCACCGTGTCGAGCAAACCCGCGCGCAAGCGCAAAGCTTCCAAGCTTGCAGTGGGGCGCCAGTCGTTCATTCAGGCGCGGCTCCCGTTGCCCATCTGCTTATCCATCGGGCTGTCTATCGGCGAGATCATGCCGTGCGGAGCGTGCCAATGCGTTCGCCGAGGCGCAGGGGCTGGCCGGCCACCAAGCTGGCTTCCCACTCGGCCATGCCCGGTGGCAGCAGCAAAATGACTGTGGAGCCCATGTTGAAGCGGCCCATCTCTTCGCCCTTCGCCAAGGCCGGGGCGGGCGAGGGCAGTGGCAGTGGCGTGGGGTATTGCGGACGTGGCTTGGCAGGCGTGACTTCGCTGGACTGCCATACCACTGAGACGCTGCCGACGAAGAGTGCACCGACCAATACCATGGCCAGTGGCCCGTAAGGCGTGTCGAACAGGCAGACCACGCGCTCGTTGCGGGCGAACAGGCCAGGGACGTTTTCGGCGGTGGCTTGGTTGACGCTGTAGAGCGCACCGGGCACATGCACCGCTTCGCGCAGCGTACCTGCCACCGGCATGTGCATACGATGGTAGTTGAACGGCGCCAAGTAGATGGTGGCAAACCGCCCGCCACGAAACGGCTCCGCGCGCGCGGCGGAACCGAGCAAGGCGGCTGCCGAATACCCGTGGCCCTTGGCCTGTAGCAAATGCCCTTCCTCGATGGCACCCGCTTGGCTGACGCGGCCATCAACGGGGCTCACTAACGCTGTGTCGGCGACATCGATGGGACGCACGCCAGCGCGTAAGGCGCGAGTGAAGAAGTCGTTGAATGAAGCGTACTGCTCCACCTGCGTGCGTTGCGCCTCGCCCAAGTTCACTTGCGGGTAAAGCTTCAGGAAGCCCTTGATGAGTGCGCTGCGCACGAGACCGTTTTGCACCCGTGCCAGCCAATGAATGAAAGCCGTGGCGAGGTGCTGCGGCAATACGTGTTGCAGGGCGATGAATAAGCGGTCCGACACGCTCGGCGTGGCAATGGCTTCGGGCAGACGCGGCGGGTTCATGGTTGGGCTCCGGCAACAAGGCGGTAGTCGTGGACGAGATTGGCCACCGTGAGCGGCGAGGTGAGGATGCCGCGCACCCGCCCTTGTGGGTCGAAGACGAACACAGCGGAGGTATGGTCGACCATGTAGTCGCCACTGGCGTCTGGCGTACCTCGCATGACCGCGATGCCCACCACACCGGCCAGTTCATCGATGGCCGCTTCATTACCCGAGTAGCCCTCGAAGGCCGGGTTGAAGTTACGTGCGTACTTGGCAACGACTTCCGGCGTATCGCGGCGCGGGTCCACGGTGATGAGCGTGACGATGGGCTGCGGCGTGCCGGGTGTCCGTGCCAGTTCGCGCGCCACGTGGTCGAGGGTGGTCATGGCGCCGGGGCATACGGCCGGGCAGTGCGTGAAGCCGAAGAACACCAAGCGCCATTGGCCTTGCAGCAGCGTGGTGGCTGGTCCTTGGCGACCGCCAATGGTGGCCAGTTCGACGTTCGGCAGGGCCCGCGGTTCATTGTAGAGGGCGGCCGAGCGGAATTCGGGCGGCGTGGGGGGCTGCAGCCAGCGGTGGGCGGCCACCACACCAAGGCCCACCGCCACCGCGAGAACGGCCACGGTGAGGACTCGCGACAAGAGAGCGTTCGTTTGCATGCCCGCATTATCCCATGCAGGCGGGCGCTGCTGGCCTGTAAAATGCGGGCGATGCGCCAAACGAGTCGCCCCCTGATGTCTGCCCCAGTCAGCCCGCCGGCCGTACAGACGGTGGAGCAGGCTATAGGCTGGGCGGCAGGCGTGCTGGAAAGCCATGAGCTTTGCTATGGCCACGGCACGGACAACGCCTTCGACGAGGCGGCGGCGCTGGTCTTCCACGCCGGCGGCTACGCCCACGAAGACGCCGCCACGGTGTACCCCAGTACTTTGCTGCCAGCGGCGGCCACTATTTTGGCGGCACTGCTGGAACGGCGCGTCAACGAACGTCTACCGTCGGCCTACCTCACTGGGCGCACCTGGTTCGCCGGGCTGGAAATGCGTTGTGGGCCGGGCGTGCTGGTGCCGCGCTCGCCGCTGGCGGAACTCATTGTCGAGCGTTTCCACCCGCTGCTGGACGTCTCGCGTCTGCACCGCATCGTCGATATCGGCACCGGCTCAGGTTGCATCGCCATCGCCTGCGCCCATTACCTGCCCGAGGCGCAAGTGGATGCCGCTGACATCTCGCCGGCGGCCTTGGAGCGTGCTCGCGAGAACATCGCGCTGCATGGCCTGCAAGACCGGGTGCGGCCGGTGCTCGCAGACCACTATGCGGGTCTCGAGGGGCAGCGCTACGACCTCATCATCTCCAATCCCCCCTACGTGCCGGCGGCGGAAGCGGCCAGCTTGCCCGCCGAATACCTGCACGAGCCTGCCATCGGTCTGGCTTCGGGCGAGGATGGGCTGGATTCCGCCCGGGCTTTGCTGGCGGGTGCCATTACCCATCTGAACCCCGGCGGTGCGCTGCTGGTGGAAGTAGGGGATAGTGAAGCCGCGGTGGCTGCGGCCTGGCCGGAACTGCCTTTCCTGTGGCTCGAGTTCGAGCAGGGTGGCGGCGGTGTGTTTCTTATTACCCGCGAGGAATTGCTCGCGGCTCAAGCGCGGAAGGCTCCATGAGCGGCAATACGTTTGGCACTCTGTTTACTGTCACCACTTTCGGTGAAAGCCACGGCCCAGCGCTCGGCGCCATTGTCGATGGCTGTCCGCCGGGGCTGGAGCTTTCAGCAGCAGATCTCATGCCGGACATCGAGCGGCGCCGCTCGGGTACTTCGCACTTCACCAGCCAGCGCAAGGAACCGGACGAGGTGCGCATCCTTTCCGGTGTCTTCGAAGGCCGTACCACCGGCACGTCCATTGGCCTGCTGGTGGAGAACACCGACCAGCGTTCGCGCGACTACGACAAGATCAAAGACCGCTTCCGTCCGGGCCATGCCGATTACACCTACCAGCAGAAGTACGGCTTTCGCGACTATCGCGGCGGTGGGCGTTCCTCGGCGCGTGAAACGGTCATGCGCGTGGCGGCCGGCGGTATTGCGCGCAAATACCTGCGTGAGCGCCTCGGCATTGAAATTTTCGGTTACCTCTCGGCCATCGGTCCGCTGGACCTTGCGCCCGTGGACCCGCCCAGCGCTTACGACAATCCGTTCTTCTGCCCGGACCCTTCGCGTATCGCGGAGCTCGAGCAACTGATGTGGGACGTGCGCAAGGCCGGCGATTCGCTGGGCGCACGCGTCACCGTGGTGGCGCGCGGCGTGCCGCCGGGCCTCGGCGAGCCCGTGTTTGACCGTCTGGATGCGGACTTGGCCCACGCCATGATGAGCATCAACGCCGTGAAAGGCGTGGAGATTGGGGATGGCTTCGCGACAGTGCGGCAGCGCGGTAGTGAACACCGCGACGAACTGACCCCCACTGGCTTTGTCACGAACCATGCGGGCGGCATTCTTGGTGGTATCAGCAGTGGGCAGGACATCGTCGTCCACATGGCGCTCAAGCCCACCTCCAGCATTCAGGTTCCGGGCATGACCATCAACATGGACGGAGAACCTGTTGACGTGGTCACCACCGGGCGACACGACCCGTGCGTGGGTTTGCGCGCCACGCCTATCGCCGAAGCGATGCTGGCGCTGGTGCTGATGGACCACTATCTGCGTCATCGCGGGCAGAACGCGGATGTCATTAGCAGCACACCAGTGTTGCCGGGTAGCGCGGCGTCCTGATGGTTCGCGGGTCGGCCGGGCTGCGCGCCACCGGCAGTCGTCCGGCCTTGGCAGCTGGTTATTTCGCTTATTTCTGCGTGGTGGGCGTGTATACGCCCTACATCAGTTTGTGGTTGGCAGCGCAGGGCCATAGCGCCTTGGTCATTGGCCAGTTGCTGGCGCTGGCTTCGGGCTTGCGCATCTTCGGGCCGTTCGCCGTGGCGTGGTTGTTCGACCACGCGCGGTCGCGTCGCGGCTGGTTTGTAGCGGCGTCCGTGGTAACAACAGCGGTTTGGGCGCTAGCGGCCATGTGGCCTTGGCTGTCCGGTGGCGCGGCTCCTACGGTGGCTTTGCTGGTGCTGGTGTTCGCATTCTTTAGCCTATCGTTCAATTCCCTCATGTCCGCTTACGACGCCTTCGTTCTCGACTGTCTCGGCAAAGAGCAGCGCGACTATGGCCAACTGCGTTGGTGGGGTTCGGCAGGGTTCATCTTCAGCAGCACCCTGCTGGGGCAGTGGCTGGCGGTCGGCGGCCCCGACGTGGTGCTGTGGGGCTTGTTGTTGGCCTGCATCGGCATGGTGGTGGTTTTCCTGCGGTTGCCCGCCGGCCCGCCATGCCAAGTAGCGCCTGCGCCTGCGGGTGCTGTTGCCGCTGCCCTGCGTCAGCCCTTGTTGTGGGTGTTCGTGGTGGTGGGCGTCCTGCAGCAAGCCGGCTTTGGTGCTTACTACACCTTCTTCTCGCTGTACTTACAGCAGCATGGTTATGGCGCGCGCCATATCGGATTGCTGTGGGCCTGGGGCGTAGTGGCGGAAATCGCCGTCTTTTTGGCGGGCCCTTGGCTGGTGGCGCGGCTGCGGCTGCGCACCTTGCTGCAGTTCGCGTTGTTGGGCACGGCCGTACGTTGGCTATTGCTGGGCGCTACCGTCGACAATGTCGCCCTCACCTGGCTCGGACAAACGCTGCATTTGGCAGGCTTCGCGCTGTTCCATACCGTCGGCGTGCTGTTGTTGCCGCGCTTGTTGCCGCCGGGGGCGGCGGCGCGTGCCCAAGCCCTCTCGGGTAGTTTCGCTTGGGGGCTCGGTGGCATGGTGGGTAGCTTGTTCGCAGCCGCGATGTGGAACGGTGCCGGCCCTGCCAGTGCGTTTTACGCCAGCGCGGCGCTCGCCACGGCCGCTGCCGCGCTGGCCTGGGTCGGCTTGCGTGGCCCACTCATCGAACGCATTGATCCGGCTCATTAAGGCGCTCCCAGAATTCTTCTCGTTGAACCTGGCCGTTGAACCTCGACCGGTTGCCTTCGGCCCCTTGAATCTATGCCTGGCAAGCGCCACTGTGTCTTGCTACCCGCTGAAGGAATTTCCATGACGACTTCTCCTGCTCCTACTGCCATTCGCGTTGCCCTGATGGGAGCCGCGGGTCTCGCTGGTGAGGCGGTGGTGCGCGCGCTCGAGGAACGCAAGTTTCCTGTGGCGGAATTGACCCTGCTCGGTGGCGGCAAGGCGCTGGGTCGAACGCTCGAATTCCACGGCGAAGCGGTCGGCGTTGCCGAACTCAAGGGTTTCGACTTCAGCAGCGTGGATCTGGTCATCAGTTTGGCGAGTGCCAAAGTGTCGGCCGAATGGTTGCCGCAAGCTCGGGAAGCCGGCTGCGCGGTCATCGATACCAGCCCCGCGTCCCGTGGCGTGGCCGGTGTGCCGCTGGTGGTGCCCGGCGTAAACGATGCCGCGTTGCTCACGGCGGATGGTCGCAGCCACCCTTGGGTGGCCGTCGGCAGCGCGTACGCGGCACCGCTGGCGCAGGTGTTGGGGCGCTTGCTTACCCTTGGGGACTTGCAGTCCGTGGACACTACGGTACTGGCGGCTGTCTCTGGCGCCGGGCGGGGAGCGGTGGAAGAACTGGCGTCGCAAACCGCACGTATGTTGAACGGCATGGATGCCGGTACGGCGCGGCTCCTGCCGCGGCGCATGGCCTTCAATGTCTTCCCGGAAGTGGAGCCACTCGACGAGGACGGCATGGCGGCTCCGGAGCAACAGTTGGCTGGCGAGCTGCAGGCGCTGCTGGGCCTGCCGAAGCTGGCGGTGCACGCCACTTGCGTTCGCGTGCCGGTATTCTTTGGTCACAGCTGGGTGGTGCGTGCGCGTTTCGCAGCCCCGGTCTCTGCCTCGGCCGCCGCCGCCGCCCTCGCCGGGCTCGAAGGTTTGGTATTGCCGGAAGACCCGGTTACCGGATATCCGACACCCGTCACGGAGGCGGCGGATGACAATGGGCTATATCTAGGCCGCTTGCGCACCGACACTCAGGCGGTGGGTGCGCTAGATTTCTGGTTGGTGGCTGACAATGTTCGTGCCGGGGTAGCAGTACCCTGCGTGCGAGTTGCGGAGGCCATGCTGGCTTATCGGTGGTAGGCTTACCCATATGATGCTGCAAATACCGCGACGGCTATGGCTGGCGCTCGCGCTGTTCCCGGGTTCCGCTTTTGCGCTCGGGTTGGGCGAAGTCCGCCATGTGTCCGCTCTCAATCAGCCGCTTAGCGCGGAAATTCCCATCTTTTCGGCGGCGCCGGATGAGCTTGCCTCGTTGCGCGCCAGCATTGCCTCGCGTGAAGAATTCGCCCGCCTCGGTCTCGACCGTCCCGGTTTCGCCTCCACTCTGTCGGTGAAGGTCGGCAAGGGCGCGAACGGCGAACCCGTGCTTTGGCTGCGCTCCAGCGAAGGCATCAGCGAACCCTTCGTCACGCTCGTGGTGGATGTGGGCTGGAACCGCGGTCGCTTGCTGCGGGAATACACTCTCCTGCTCGATCCCCCGGTTTATCGCGATACCCTAGCGAAGACCGTTGCCGTGCCCGTGGCGCTGCCGATGGCGAGTACCGAACCTACGGTGCGGGTTGCTGCCCCGGCAGCCACTGCGTCTGTTCCCGCGAACGCGGGTTCGGCGGCAGGTTCGCCGTCGGAACTCTCTCTTGGCAGTTCATACCGGGTACCTACCAACGACTCTGCGCTGCGCATCGCGCGCCGGCTCGGCGCCCGCGAACGCAGTCAGATTGACCAGACCATCGTCGCTCTGTTCCAGCAAAACCCCGGCGCATTCGCGGGCAATATCAATCGCTTGCGGGCGGGCGCCCTCGTGCGCTTGCCGAGCGCCGACGAAGTGGCCGCCATTTCCCCGGCTGATGCCAGGCGTGAAGTCGCGGCCCAGTTCGATGTCGCTCGCGCTGAAGCGGCGGCGCGTGCGGCCGCCGCTGCCGCTACGTCCGTAGAAGCAACGGCAGTAGTGGCTCCCGCGGCGCCTGCCAAGCCGGCCGCTGCCGCTCCGGCGCGGTTGCGTTTGGTACCGCCCGGTGCCGCCACTTCCCAGGCGACCGCTCCGGCTGCCGCGGGTTCCGACCCGGCAGTGGTTGGCCGCTTGCAGCAACTGGAAACCGAACTGCAGGAAGCCCGTCGCTTGCTGCAGCTGCAGAGCGACCAACTCGCCCGCATGCAGCAGCAGGGGCAGGCGGGTGTCGCGCCAGTAGTGCCAACCGTAGCGCCTGGCCCTGCCGTGGCTGCCAGCCCGGCGCCCTCGCCTGCGCCAGCCGAGCAAGAATCCTCGTTCCTCGATGCGGTCGGTGGGTTGTCCACCCTGCTATTGGGCGCCGCGTTCCTGCTGCTGGCCGGCGGCTTGGGCTACGGCTATGTGCGTCGCCGCCGTGATGCCGACGGCGCGGACTTCGATGTCGCCGAGGCCACTACTGTACGCGATGATTTTTTCCAGCAGACCGGTACGTTGCCGGTGCCAGTGCGGCCTCCCGCGGCGCACATGGAGGTCCTGGAAAATTCCGTCACGCAGCATGCGCCGCCGGTGGTACGTCCACGTCCGCCCACGCGCAACGCCGAAGATACCCTCAGTGGTGAATCTGCCATCGACCTCGACAAGGCCGATGCTATTACCGAAGCGAATTGGCATGTGGCGTATGGTCTCTACGATCAGGCCGCCGACACGCTGCGTCTGGCGCTGCGCACCGAGCCTGGGCGTCGTGACCTCAAGGTGAAACTGCTCGAGGTCTACTTCGTCTGGGGCAAGTCCGAACTCTTCCTCGAACTGGCCCGCAACCTGGGGCAGACGCGGGCTCAGGGTGGCCCGGGCGAGTGGGACAGCATTGCCATCATGGGGCGCCAAATAGCGCCACAAGATTTGCTGTTTGCCGGCGCCGCCACGAAGACCCCGGTTACCTCCGTCGACCTGAATCTCGAGGGCGGTCAGAACCGCGTCGATGTCGAGTTGTTCGATACGCCCTCGCAGAGCGCTGTCGATGGCGTCGACTTGGATGCGCTGGATTTCGATCTGGAAGGCGCCTTAGATTTCAGCGATAGCCCAATCGAGGCCACGCAGAAGCAGTGGCGCGGTGACAGCCCCACGATTGAGCAACCGGCCCTCAGCCTGCCAGATGCCACCTTGCGCCAGAAGGTGGACCTGGCCATTGCTGCGGCTGCGTCAGCGGGCGCCATTGGCGGGCTGGACGCCACCGCCGAGATGTCGATGGAGGAACTGAACCTCGATCTGCACTTGGACCTGGACGCAGCAGACCAGGGCGATGAGGGGCTGGGCCTGCTCGATCTCTCGCCGCTGGAAGCGACTATGCACCCTGGCGACATCACCAGCACGCACACCATGAAACGCCCGCTGGACCCTTCGCCGACCATCAACAACACGCTGACCCAAGAAATTGCTTTCGATGATCTGCCCATCGAGGGAATCGAGCCGGTCACCCTGAGCGAGGTCGGCACGAAGCTCGACTTGGCCCGTGCCTACATGGACATGGGCGACCCGGAAGGTGCTCGTAATATCCTCGCCGAAGTAGTGGCGGAAGGCAGCCCCGGCCAGCAGCAGGAAGCGAAGCGGCTGTTGGGCTCGTTGCCGGGCTAGTCCTTGCGGTACGCGGCGGGAGTTGAGTACGACGGCGGTGCGTATTCCGGCTGGCAGGTGCTGGACGGCGTCCCCAGCGTGCAAGTGCAAGTGGAGCGGGCCTTGTCGCAGGTAGCGGCAGAGCCCATCAAAGTGGTCTGTGCCGGCCGCACCGATGCCGGCGTCCATGCGCTGTGCCAAGTCATCCATTTCGATACCGCTGCCGTCCGTCCCGGGCGCGGCTGGGTGCTGGGCGCCAATACGTATCTCCCCACCGATATCGCGGTGCTTTGGGCTCGCGCGGTGCCTGAAGATTTTCACGCGCGGTTTTCTGCTACGGCGCGTCGCTATCGCTACGTGCTGTTCGACCGGCGGACGCGCTCCGGCCTGTGGGCGAAGCGCACCAGTTGGAGCGCGCATCCGCTGGATGCCAGCGCCATGCATGCCGCTGCGCAGTGCCTGGTGGGACGGCATGACTTCACCAGTTTCCGTGCCTCGGAATGTCAGGCCAGTTCGCCTGTTCGGCTGGTGGAAAGCCTGACCGTACAGCGCGAAGGCGCGTTGGTGGTGCTGGAAGTTCAGGCCAACGCGTTCCTGCACCACATGGTGCGCAATATTGTCGGTACGTTGCTGCCCGTGGGCCGTGGCGAACGGCCCGGCAGTTGGGTGGCAGAAGTATTGGCCGCGCGCGACCGTCGTGTGGCGGGTATCACCGCGCCGCCGCACGGGCTGTTTTTTGCGGGCGTGCGTTACCCGGCGGCGCTGGATGTACCACCTACGCGCGAATGGACCGAAAGCGCCGTTCCGGCACTTGATGATGACGGCGCTGCCGGTCCGGCGGCGCCATCCGTTATCATGTCGTCTGCAGTTCCCCCCGGAGGGTAGGGCGCCATGTCCTGGTTCGAAAAAATCATGCCGTCCCGCATCAAGACGGAGCGCGAAGGTCGCACCCGTTCCGTGCCGGAAGGCTTGTGGATCAAGTGCGAGGCTTGCGACGCGGTGCTTTATCGCCCGGAACTGGAGCGCAACCTTAGCGTTTGCCCGAAGTGCAGCCACCACATGCGCATCAACGCGCGGGACCGCCTGAAGCGCTTTCTCGACACTGGCAGTGCCAGCGAATTGGCCGCCAGCGTCACCCCTGAAGATCCGCTGAAGTTCCGCGACCAGAAGAAATACAAAGACCGCTTGCTCGCCACGCAGAAGAGCGTGGGCGAGACGGACGCGCTCATTGTCATGGCCGGTACGTTGCAGGGCCTTGAAGTGGTTGCGGCGGCGTTTGAGTTCCGCTTCATGGGTGGTTCCATGGGTTCCGTGGTAGGCGAGCGTTTCGTGCGTGCGGTGAACCACTGCGTGGAATTTGATATGCCCTTCGTGTGCTTCTCCGCCAGTGGCGGTGCGCGCATGCATGAAGGCTTGCTGTCGCTGATGCAAATGGCCAAAACCAGCGCGGCGCTCGGCCGCATGGCGCGGGCGAATCTGCCGTTCATTTCTGTGCTCACCAACCCGACCACGGGCGGCGTGTCCGCAAGCCTTGCCATGCTGGGCGATGTGAACATCGGTGAGCCCCGCGCGCTTATCGGCTTTGCCGGCCCGCGCGTCATCGAGCAGACCGTTCGCGAAACGTTGCCGGAGGGCTTCCAGCGCAGCGAGTTCCTGCTCGAAAAAGGCGCCATCGACATGATCGTCGACCGCCGCGATCAGCGGGAGCGCATTGGCTCACTGCTGCGCATGTTGATGCATCAGCCAGCGCTGCCTACCGAAACTGCGGCCTGAAGATGTCGCCGCCGGAGACGGTGGAAGGCTGGCTGGCCCTCCACCAACAGGTCCATCCGCTCGCGATGGATTTCACGCTTGAGCGTTTGCGCTGTGTGTTGCAGCGGCTGAGCATGGCCGCGGCGCCTTGCCCCGTGTTTACCGTGGGCGGCACCAACGGCAAGGGTTCCGTCACGGCTATGGCGGAAGCCATCCTTCGCGCCCATGGCAAGCGGACCGGCCTGTTCACTTCGCCGCACCTGCTGCACTACCACGAGCGCATCCGCATCGATGGCGCTATGGTGACTGATGACGACTTGCAGGCGGCCTTCAATGCGGTTTGGAGTGCCTGCGAGCAAGCCCCTGCCGTCACGCTTACCTATTTCGAACACTCACTGGCCGCCGCCGTGTGGCTGTTTCATCGTGCTGGGCTCGATGCTTGGGTACTCGAGGTGGGGCTCGGTGGCCGGTTGGATTCGGTGAACTTATTCGACGCGGATGCAGCAGCCGTTGTCTCCATCGGCCTCGACCATGTGGCGGTGCTCGGCAACGACATCCATGGTATCGCTCGCGAGAAGGCGGGCATCTTCCGCGC
The DNA here is from genome assembly GCA_903858165.1 of uncultured Pseudomonadota bacterium. GTDB lineage: Bacteria > Pseudomonadota > Gammaproteobacteria > Steroidobacterales > Steroidobacteraceae > CAIOHZ01. Next base: position 35,398 of record CAIOHZ010000175.1, on the reverse strand, counting down.
TGGCCGCCCCGCCATCTGCGGCGCTGCAGTGCCGGTTTCATTGCATGACTGCGCCCTGGCTTGCAACGCGGGTTTGCTGCGGGCGGGCGTGGAGTTCACCGCGGTAACCGCCGTTGCGGGTTGGGATTTCTGCCTGGGCTCTACCACTTGGGCGGCTTTGCCTTTGCCGGCGTTAGCCGGCCCGCATCAGGTGGGCAATGCTGCGGTCGCGCTCGCCTTACTGCTGTCCGGACCGCTGGCGTTACGGCCGACTCGTGCGGCAGTGGAGGCCGGGCTCGGCGCGGCGCGCGTGCTGGGGCGCTTCGAGCGCTACTGGCTTGGCGGCCGCGAATGGATTGTGGACGTGGCGCATAACCCGCCTGCCGCCGAAGTGTTGGCCACGGCCCTCCGTGGGTTACCCGTCGCGCCCACGAGTTTTTTGCTCGGCGTGCTGGGCGACAAGGACTTGGCAGGTGTACTGGCCGGGCTGGCTCAGGCGGAGCTGCCGCTGCAGGGCATCGCTTTGGGCTTGGGTGGGGAACGTGGCCGAACCGGCGCGGAGTTCGCGCAGTTGGCCACGGCCGCGGGTTATCCGGGGTTGCAGCCAGCAGAAGAGGCGGCGGCAGCCTGTGCGGGTCTGCAGGCGAGTGTGGGGGAGGGCGGGCGTATCGTCGCTTGTGGCTCCTTCGTGCTGGTGACGCCGGTGCTGGAGTGGCTGCTAGCCCAGGGCGCCACCCGCGAACCCTGAAGCGCACCGTATACTCCACGCCATGGAACGCCCTCTCAAACAACGACTGATCGGTGCCACCATTCTGGTGGCGATTGCTGTGGCGGTGCTGCCGGGGCTCCTTTCGGGTCGCCGTGAAGTAGTAACGCTGGAGCCGACGCGCGACGACAGTGGGATGCCACTGCGCGCCCATGAGTTTTCGCTCGGTGAGACGCTCACGGCCGAAGAGCAGGCGGTGGCTGCCGATGAACTCCAGCCCGACCCGGTACCGGTTGAAGCCGTGGTGGCGCCTGAACCGCTGCCCCTGACGCCGCCTCCGGGTGTGCCTGCCACCGCAGCGCCCGCGGCGGCTAACAAGCCCGCTGCCGCGCCAGCGTTGGTGGTTGCGCCTCCCGTGAAAGCAGCGGCAGTCCCGGCCGCTACGACGCCAGTCAAGCCCGCAGCTGCCGCACCTGTGGTCAAGCCCGCAGCTGCCGCACCTGTGGTCAGTCTGTCGGGTTGGGTAGTGCAGATCGGCAGCTTCGGCACGCGGCAGAAGGCCGATGAACTCGTTGCCAAACTGCAGGCGAAGGGCTTCCGTGCCTTCACTCTGGCGTACACCGCTGCGGGTCGCACCCTGCACCGCGTGCGCGTAGGCCCGGAACAGAACCGGCAGAAAGCGGAACAGATTGCCAAGCGACTCGAAGCGGATGGTTACCAGCCGCAGGTTGCTCCACAGGAGTAGAATAGTCTTATGAACGGTGCCGATTATTTCGTCGTTGTGGTGCTGCTCGCTTCGGTTGGCGTCGGCGTGTTCCGCGGGTTTGTTCGCGAAGCCGTCGGCTTGGCCGCTTGGTTGCTGGCCATTTGGCTGGCTTGGCATCATTCCGAATTCCTCTACCCTTGGCTCGGCGGGCACCTGCAAACGCCGGAGATGAAGGCTTGGGCCGCGCGCGCCATCGTCTTCACGGGCGTCATCCTCCTCGGTGACCTGGTCGGCTTCGTCGCTGCGCGTATTGCCCACAAGGCAGCCGGCCTCAGCTTGGTCGATCGCTTTCTCGGTTTAGTCTTCGGTTTGGTACGCGGCGTGGTCATCGTGGGCCTGCTGGCGCTGCTGTGCGTGCGCCTCGGGCTCGACCAGGAGCCCTGGTGGCAGGAAGCGAAGCTCCACAGCTATGTGGAATATGTCGGCGAGTCAGTGCAGGGTATCGCTGGCGATCCCGCCAGCGACGCCGTGGACGCCGCGGCTGCGGCCGCCGGGGAGTAGTTTTTCATGTGTGGCATCGTCGGTATTGCGGGCACCGGTCCGGTCAACCAGCGCATCTATGACGCGCTGACGGTGCTGCAGCACCGCGGTCAGGATGCCGCGGGCATCATGACCGCCCACGGCAACCAAATCTTCCTGCGTAAGGAAGCCGGTTTGGTGAGCGACGTCTTTCAGCAGCGTCACATGCTGGAACTGCGCGGCAACATGGGCATAGGCCACGTGCGTTACCCCACTGCAGGTAACGAAGGCGCGGCCGAGGCACAGCCGTTCTATGTCAATGCGCCCTACGGCATTGGGCTGGCCCACAACGGCAATCTCACCAACGCAGGCGAGCAAGCCGAAGTGCTGTGGCGCGAAGACCGCCGCCATCTGAACACCGCTTCAGACTCCGAAGTCCTGCTGAATATTTTTGCCTGCGAACTGCAGCGTTTGGGCACGGCGCAGCGCCTCGCGCCGTCCGCAGTGTTTGCCGCACTGCAGTCGCTGTTCCGTCGTTGCCGCGGTGGTTACGCCGTGGTGGCGCTGTTGTACGGGCATGGCGTTGTGGGCTTCCGCGACGCGCACGGTATTCGTCCGCTCGTCATGGGCAAGCGCGAAACCCCGCGTGGTACCGAATGGATGCTCGCTTCCGAAAGCGTAGCGCTGGACTTGTCTGGTTTCACCCGCGTGCGTGATGTGGAGCCAGGCGAGGCGGTGTACATCGAAGCGGATGGTGCCATGCATGCCCAGCGCGTGGCGCCGCAGTTGCCCATCACGCCTTGCATCTTCGAATACGTCTACTTCGCGCGCCCCGACAGCATCATCGACAACATTTCGGTGCACAAGGCGCGCATGCGCATGGGCGACAAGTTGGCGGACAAAATTCGCCGTCTGCGCCCGGTGCATGACATCGATGTGGTCATTCCCATCCCGGATACCAGCCGTACCAGTGCCATGCAGTTGGCCGAAAGTCTGGGCGTGCTGTACCGCGAAGGCTTCGTGAAGAACCGCTACATCGGCCGCACGTTCATCATGCCCGGTCAAGAGCAGCGCCAGAAGTCGGTGCGCACCAAGCTGAACGCTATCGAGCTCGAGTTCCGCAACCGCAACGTGCTGTTGGTGGACGACTCCATCGTGCGTGGTACCACTTCGGCGCAAATCATCGACCTCGCTCGCGAGGCCGGTGCGCGCAAGGTGTACTTCGCCTCTGCCGCCCCGGCAGTACGCTACCCCAACGTCTACGGCATCGACATGCCGGCTGCCGCAGAACTGGTGGCTAGCGGACGTACGGATGAAGAGGTGGCCGCGGTCATCGGCGCCGATTGGCTCATTTACCAAGATCTGTCGGATCTCGAAGCAGCGGTGCGCCACGACAAGGCCAATGTGAATGCCTTCGATACCTCCTGCTTCTCCGGCGAATACGTCACCGGCGATGTGACACCCGAATATCTGGTGCGCTTGCAGGCGGACCGCTCGGACTCCGCCAAAGCTGCGCGTCGTCGCGAAGAAGTGGCTGGTGCTGCAGGCTCGGCAGGCGGCCCCAAGGCCCTGCGCGTCGTTTAGTGGAGCGCGCCAGGCTCCTCCGCTGGTTCCACGCGGGCGTGGCAGCGGTGGATGCCCGGCACCGCGTGTGTGCGGTCCTTGCGCCCCAACCCATCCCTCCCTGTTGGCACCTGCTGGCGGTCGGCAAGGCCGCCACCGACATGGCGCAAGGTGCTCTCGAGGCTTGGCCCACCGGTTGCGCGGGTGGGGTGGTGGTGGCGCCGGTCGGCGGTGAGCTGCCTCCATACATTACGACTTTCGCCGGCGCGCACCCCGTTCCGGATGAACGCAGCCTAGCCGCTGGTGCTGCGCTGCTGGCTTACGCGGTTCAACTCGCCACCCCGGAACACTGTGACGAACCCGTGCTCCTGCTGGTCTCTGGCGGAGCTTCAGCGCTGGCAGAAGTGTTGCACCCAGAGGTCACGCTCGCCGACTTGCAAGCCCTAACGGGCGCTGCACTGGCTGACGGTGCGGATATCGTCGAACTGAACCGCCGTCGTCGCGCCGTGTCGCGGTTGAAGGGTGGGCAACTGATAGCGGCGTTGGGCGCACAGCGCGTACAAGCCTTGCTGGTGTCCGATGTTCCCGGCGACGACCCGACGGTCATCGGCTCCGGGCTCGCGTGTGGCGCAGCAGCTGCAATGCGCCCGGCGAAACTGCAGGTGGTAGCCCGTTTGGAAGACGCGCTGGAGGCGATGCTGGCTACAGCCAGTGCAGAGGGGTGCGTGCTGAAGCGCCTGCCCGGACGCTTCGCCGGGGATGCAGTCATGGTGGCCGGTCAATTCGTCGACCAATGTGTGCAGCAAGGGGCTGGAACGGGCCTGCTGTGGGGCGGTGAAAGCACGGTGGTGTTGCCCGCGGAACCCGGGCGAGGCGGGCGCAATCAACATCTTGCACTGGCGGCGGCCATCGATTTGGCCGAACGTGTGGAGCAAGCCTCTCGTGACCATTCGCTCAACCCATCACCACTCTTGCTGCTCGCTGCCGGTACGGATGGCGTTGATGGCAACAGCGAGGACGCGGGCGCCTTGGTGGATGGTGACACCGCCTTGCGCGGTGAGGTCGGTCTAGGTGCTACGGCGTCAGCGGCTTTGGCCGCCGCGAATTCTGGTGCCTTCCTTGAGGCGGCGGGCGATTTGGTGCATACCGGGCGCACTGCCACCAACGTTGGGGATATCCTTGTGGCGTGGTGGTCGGATGCCCCACGACAGGGGCCACTGTGAACGCACGCTTTCTTCTCATCGATTCCGATCCGCAGCACCGTGAACGCTGGCGACAACAAATAGTCGCGGTGTTCCGCGATGCCGTGGTCGATGACTACGACCCGATGGACGAAGGCCCCCTTCCGCCTGAGTTCAGCGCTGCTGCTTTCGACGCCGTGCTGCTCGGCGACGTGGTGGGGTCTGACGAGCCACCGGTCATCACCAACATGGCCGACGACATCGAAGCCGGCCTGCCACCGCACGACCCGGATTTCGCCACCACCACGGTGGTATTGGCTGATGAGTTCTGGCGCGCCGCCAATAATCTGGCGCGAACCTCGGCCCATACGGCGTGGCTCGACGACTTGTCGCGTCGCCCCGAGTTCGCGCCAGTGCTATCGCTTGATGAACTAGATGAAGACGGTCACTGGCCGGCGGCAGGGCCCGTGCCCCATGTGCCGTTGGTGCGTCTGCAACGTAGTCGGCTTGCCTCCAAGGAGCTCGTGCGTGCCTTGCGTTATGCGGTCGATCTGCGCACCGACCAACGCCGTGAGGCAAGGCAGCGTCCCGGCGCGCTCGATGTCTACCGCTTCGGTAATGTGATGATTCGGGGGGAGCGCTGCTTGCGCCCCTTGGCGGCTAGTCCGTTGTCTGCCATCTACCTTGCAGAAAGCGAGCGTGTGGGGCGGGTGGTAGCGCTGAAGGTACTGCGGCAAGTGCCGGATATCAGCGAGAACAATACCTTCGATCGCTTCATCCGCGAATACCAAATTATTGCCGGCATCGCGCACCCGAACGTGGTTCGCATCCATGACATTGGGGTGGCAGACGATCACGTATTTATCGCCATGGAGTACTTTCCCCGCGGCGACTTGCGCCGACGTGTGAAGCAAGGCATGTCGCCGGAAGCAGCGCTGATCGTATTGCAGCAGATGGCGGCCGCGCTTGCCGCGGTGCACGCGCAAGGCGTGCTCCATCGCGACCTGAAGCCTGGCAACGTCATGCTGCGCACGGATGGCAGCATCGCCCTCATCGACTTCGGTTTGGCGAAAGAGATAGCCCATGAAGAGGCCATTACCGGCCGCGGTGAGATTTTCGGCACGCCGTTTTACATGAGCCCGGAGCAGGGGCACGGCCGTACGGTAGATGCGCGTTCAGATCTTTACAGTCTTGGCGTTATCTTTTACGAGATGCTGACGGGCAAGAAACCGTTTCAGGCTAAGACGCCGATGGGTGTCATCTACCAGCATACGCACGCGCTCATTCCGCAGTTGCCACTGCAGTTCCACGGCCTGCAGCCGTTGTTGGACCGCTTGCTGGCGAAGTTGCCGGAGCAGCGTTACCAGACGGCGGCGGAGCTAGGTGCTGCCACAGCGAAAGTGGCTGCCACTTGGCAGCCCCTGCCCACGTTGAATGATCGCAGGCGCGGGCTGTGAGTACGGCTGTGGAACTTTTGCTGGTGGCGACGCCTGAAGCGTGGCTGCAGGAAGCCGTGCGCCAGCGCGATCTGCTGGTCGTCGATCATGCCAATTGCGAGAAGAAGGCGGCGTCCACGGCGCTCGCGCTCATGTTTACTTATGCCGAAGATGAACGGCTCACTCTGCAACTGTCGCGCTTGGCGCGCGAGGAATTGCGCCACTTCGAGCAAGTGCGCAAGGTGGCGCGCGATCTGGGCATTCGTTTCGTGCGTCTGGGTCCTGGGCGTTATGCCGAGCAACTTCGCAAGGCGGTGCGCAAGAGCGAACCGCAGCGCCAGTTAGATGTGCTGTTGGTGGGGGCGCTCATTGAAGCGCGTTCCTGCGAGCGGTTTCATGCGCTCGCGCCTTGTATTGGCGAACCGCTAGGGTCGTTCTTTGCGGGGCTCGAGGCGGCGGAAGCGCGCCATCAGTCGCTTTACTTGGATTTGGCGAAGGCTCAGGCGGAACGAACGGATGCAGACTTCGGTGGTCGCTTGGCCACCTTGCAGGCGCTCGAAGCGGATTTGGTGACCTCACCCGACCCGGTCTTCCGGTTCCATTCCGGCGTGCCGGTGTAGCCGGGCGCTTAAACGAATCTCGGCCCGTGTTCATCCCAGCGCAGCGCGCTGTGTTGCGTGTACCAATCGCCCAATACGAGACGTTGGCAGGCGCGGCCATCTACCAGCAAGTTGTGGCTGCCCGGCCGATGGGTGTGGCCGTGCAGCAGTACGCTGCAGCCTGAGCCGCGCAAAACGTGTTCCACCGCTGCGGCGTTCACGTCCATGAGCATGGCCTGCTGCTGCGCGGTGTGCTGCTTGCTGCCTTGGCGAGCGGCGGCAGCGAAGGCCTGTCGCGTGGCCAATGGCAGGCCAAGCGCGGCACGCTGCCATTTCAGGTCGCGTACCGTCGCGCGCAGGGTTTGGTAGGGGCGGTCGTCCGTGCATAGCGCATCGCCGTGCGTCACGATGATGCGCGTGCCGTGTAATTGCAGTTCAAAGGGGTCGGGGAGCGCCGTGCCGCCAGCGCTGGCCGCAAAGGCTTCGCCCAGCAGGAAATCGCGGTTGCCCGGCAGAAAGTACAGCGCCGTGCCGCTGGCAGCCAGCCCCCGGAAAGCGGCCAGGACGGGCTCGCGCCACGCCGGACGGTCATCGTCGCCTAGGTAAGCCTCAAACAGATCGCCCAGCACATACAGAGCGTTGGCGCCGCGGGCGGCGCCCTGCAGAAAATCGAGACAGCGCGCGGTAATGTCTGGCGCCGTTTCATCCAGATGCAGGTCGGAGATGAACAGCGTTGTCATGGGTAGGGCGCTGTTCGGGCCGAAGAGAGGCGTGGCGGGTATTGCAGCGCGCGGTTCAGAGCTTCGGCGCGCTGCCGTCGGTCGGCACCACGGTGGGCACCGGGGCCGGCGCGGCTGCCGCTGGGGCCAGAACGAAGGCGCGGCGGATAACGATCTGCGTCAGCGGAGCCGAGGCCTTGAAGGTGGCGACATCGCCCGTGGGCTGCTGGCCGATTTGGTCCACCACCTGGAAGCCATCCACTATCTTGCCGAACACGGCATAACCCCAGCGCGCGGGGTTCGGGTCCAGTACTTCGTTGTCGGCGAGGTTCACGTAGAACTGCGACGTTCCCGAATGCGGGCTACCGGTACGGGCCAGGCCCACGGTAAAGCGCTTGTTGGACAGGCCGTTGCCCGACTCATTGACCAACTGTCCGCGCGTGGGCTTCGACTTGTAGGCGATGTCGTAGCCGCCGCCCTGCACCACGAAATTGTTCTCGATGCGGTGGATGATGGTGCCGTTGTAGAAGCCTTCCTTCACGTACTGGAGGAAGTTGGCGCTCGTCAGCGGGGCGCGTTCCGTATCCAACTCGATGACGAACTCGCCGAGGGAGGTTTCGAGCATCACCCGGGGTGGCTCGGCCGCTTTGGCGGCAGCGAGGGGCAGGACGAGCGCCAGCAAGGCGGTGGCGAGGCGCAGGGAAAATTTTGCAAGGGTCGGGGACATTCGGCTTAGCTCCAGTCAGGCGAGCAGACAGTTTGCCGTACACTTGCGCCCCATGTCGACGGCAATGGTCACCACCCGCTTCGCGCCCAGTCCTACCGGGCGCCTCCACCTGGGCAACGCCCGCACGGCGCTGTTCAACTGGCTGCTGGCCAAGCAGGCCGGCGGTCGTTTTGTGCTGCGTTTGGAAGACACCGATGCCGCCCGTTCCACGGCAGAATTCGCGGCGGCATGTCTGGCGGATTTGCGCTGGCTCGGGCTGGAATGGGACGCCGGGCCGGATGGGGGAGCGGAGCCGCAGGGCCCGTACCGCCAGTCCGAGCGCGCGGCCATTTATGGCGGGTTGGTGGCGCGGCTGCGCGAAGCCGGGCAAGTCTACGAATGCTATTGCTCACAGGTGGAGCTCGCCGTCAGCCGCAAGCGGCAGTTGGAGGCCGGTCGCCCGCCGCGTTATTTGGGCATTTGCCGGCACCTGTCGGCGGAGCAACGCTCAGCCCAGGTGGCCGCCGGCCGCCAGCCCACGCTGCGTTTTCGGGTGCCGGAAGGCGGGAGCGTCAGCTTTACGGACCTCGTGCGCGGCCCGCAGCTGAGTGCGGCCGCCGAAATCGGCGACTTCGTCATCGCCCGTGGCGATGGCAGTGCAGCGTTCTTTTTTGCCAATGCCGTGGACGACGCCCTCATGGGCATTACCCATGTGTTGCGCGGCGAAGACCACCTGACCAACACCTTCCGCCAGTTGCTGGTGCTGCAGGCGCTAGGCCTGCCCGCGCCGCAGTATGGGCATTTGTCCTTGCTGGGGACTGCCACCGGCGGCCCGCTGTCCAAGCGTGAAGGTGCTACCTCGCTGGCGGACCTGCGCGAACAGGGCTACTTGCCCGCCGCGCTGCGTAACTTCATGGCACGGCTAGGCCACAGCTACACGGAGCCGGGCTGGATGGACGACGCGGCGCTGTCCGCGGGGTTCAACACCGGCCACCTTGGCCGGGCGCCGGCGCAGGTGGACGAGGCGCAGTTGCGCCATTGGCAGCACGAGACCGTGCAACGCGCGAGTTTGGATGAGCTTCGCCCGTGGTTCGCCGGGCTGGTGCCGCCGGCCGCCGAAGAGGCGTTTCTGGCGCTCATTCGCGGCAACATCACGCTGCCGGCAGAAGCCCAGCATTGGGCGCAGGTGGTGTTTGGAGGTGGGGAAGCAGCGGGCAGCGAGCTTGCCCGCGATTGCTTCCCGGATGCTGCTGCTCACGCTGCCTTCTTTGTAGCGCTTTCCGCCGCCTACGCAGAACACGGCGCGAACGTGAAGGCGCTGGGGGCGGCGGTGCTCGCCGCCACAGGCGCCAAGGGTAAGGGATTCTTCCTGCCACTGCGTCTGGCGCTAACCGGTGGCCATGCGGGCCCCGAACTGCAGCCGTTGCTGGCCTTGGTGCCGCCGACCATCGTTCGCGCCCGGCTTCTGGTGCAAAATGCAGGGCTTGCCGGCTAGCGCTTTGGTGCTTTGAGCGGCGGCGGCGGCGGTGTACCTCGCCGGCCACGTATATTTCATTTTCCTGTTCCGCCACCGTCGCGGTGGCTCCTGCCGATGGTGACCCGACGATGATCCAGCTCCACAACTCGCTGTCCGGCCGCAAAGAGCCGTTGAGCATGCTCACGCCGGGCGAAGTGCGCATGTATGTGTGTGGTATCACCGTCTACGACTTCTGCCATGTGGGCCATGCGCGCATGCTGGTGGCGTTCGACACCATTCGCCGCCATTTGCTGTGGCGCGGCCTGAAAGTCACTTTCGTCCGCAACATCACGGATATCGACGACAAGATCATCGACCGCGCGCGTGCGAATGGCGAAACCATGGAAGCGCTCACTGCGCGCTTCATCACCGCGATGGACGAGGACTGCGCCGCACTGGGTCTGCTCAAGCCTGATCACGAGCCCCGCGCCACACAGTACGTGCCGCAAATCGTTGCCATGGTGGAACAGCTCATCGCGCGCGGGCACGCCTATGTCGCCCCAGACGGCGATGTCATGTATTCCGTGTCGAGCTTCCCGGGCTACGGGCAGCTGTCTGGTAAGAAGCTGGAAGACTTGCGCGCCGGTTCACGCGTGGATGTGAACGAAGGCAAGCGCGATCCGCTCGACTTTGTGCTGTGGAAGCACGCCAAGCCGGGCGAGCCGGCTTGGGAATCGCCGTGGGGCGCGGGGCGTCCGGGTTGGCATATCGAGTGCTCGGCCATGAGCACTGCGCTGCTGGGTAACCACTTCGATATCCACGGCGGCGGGTTGGACCTGAAGTTCCCGCACCACGAAAACGAAATTGCGCAAACCTGCGGTGCTTGCGATGGCGCGTTCGTGAACCAGTGGATGCATAACGGCTTCGTGAATGTAAACGAAGAGAAGATGTCGAAGAGCCTCGGCAACTTCTTTACCGTCCGCGAAGTGCTGCCGAAGCTGCGCTTGGAAGTGATGCGTGCCTTCGTGTTGTCCAGCCACTATCGCGGCCCCATCAACTACGCGCTCGATAACCTGCAGCAGGCGGACCGTGCACTGGAGCGTTTGTATTTGGCGTTGCGTGGCGTGGAGCCGGCGGCCAGCTACACGCCGACGGCCGCGACTGCGCAGTTCGGCGCAGCGATGGACGATGACTTCAATACGCCGGAAGCCTTCGCTGCATTGCAGGGCTTAGCGGGTGAACTGAATAAAGCGCGTAAGGCAAAGCAGTTTGAGCAGGCTGCGGCCTTGGCGGCGGAACTGAAGGCGCTGGGCGGTGTGCTGGGCTTGTTGCAGGCGGCACCGGAAGCCTGGCTGCAGGCGCCGGCTACCCTCGTGGAGAATGTGCCCACGCCAGAAGAAGTGGTGCTGGCCATGGAAGCGCGCATAGCGGCACGCGCCGCCAAGGACTGGGCGCAGAGCGATGCCCTGCGCAATGGGCTGTCGGCGCGCGGCGTGCTGCTGGAAGACGGCGCTTCCGGCAGCACTTGGCGCTACACCATTCCTTGAAAAGACCGGGAGCAAGCTCCCGACGACGGTAGAGACGTAAGCGCGGTTACCCGCGACGGCGCAGCGCACTCTCGAGCGTGTTCTGCATCAGCGCGGCCACGGTCATTGGGCCTACACCACCCGGCACCGGCGTAATCCAGCTAGCGCGTTCGGCGGCCACGTCATATTCCACGTCGCCCACCAGCTTGCCGTTGTCGAGGCGGTTGATGCCCACGTCGATGACGATGGCGCCCGGCTTGATCCATGCGCCCTTGACGAAGTCGGGCTTGCCGATGGCAGCGACCACCACATCGGCGCGACGCACATGGCCTTCGAGGTCCTTCGTGCGGCTATGGCACACGGTGGCCGTGGCGCCGAGCAGCATCATTTCCAGTGCCATGGGGCGGCCGACGATGTTCGAAGCCCCCACCATGACGGCGTCGAGACCCGCTACGTTCAACTGGTAGGCCTCCAGCAGCTTCACGATGCCGTAAGGCGTGCACGGGCGTACCAGCGGCTGCTTCAGCGCGAGGCGGCCGATGTTGTAGGGGTGGAACCCATCCACGTCCTTTTCCGGAATGATTCGCTCGGTGACGAGCGAAGACTCTATGTGCTTCGGCAGTGGCAGCTGGACGAGGATGCCGTCGATGGCCGGGTCGGCGTTCAGCGCGTCTATGAGAGCGATGAGATCCGTTTGGCTGGTTTGGGCAGGAAGGTCGTGCGCCACCGAGAGGATGCCGGCCTGTTCGCAGGAAAGGCGCTTGTTGCGCACGTAGACGGCGGAGGCGGGGTCGCTGCCCACTTTCACCACGGCGAGCCCGGGGCGGGCTTTGCCGGTGGCGGCCATGGCGTCCGTGGCAACGCGAACCTGGGCCTTTAGCTGGTCGGCAATACGCTTGCCGTCGATAATCTGGGCGGACATTTCAGGGCGCTTCCTGTGGCGAATGTGAAGAGGAAAGGGCAGCATGCTGCGCCGTTGCCGGCCCCGGCGCCGCCCCGCTAGGGAACAGCGACATGACCGAGCGGGAAATTATCCCACAGCAATAATTGACGAGCCACTCGCCAAGATTTAAACTTCCGCTTCTTGGTTGGGCGCAAGCCTAAAGCAAGTAGCCCTCGGCAAAGGGTTCCGGCGGGGCATGGCGCAGTCTGGTAGCGCATCTGCTTTGGGAGCAGAGGGTCGGGGGTTCGAATCCCTCTGCCCCGACCAGTTTGCCGCGATGCGCCCGTAGCTCAACCGGATAGAGCACTGGCCTTCTAAGCCAGCGGTTGCAGGTTCGATTCCTGCCGGGCGCGCCAGTAAACACCTTCGGGTGGTGGCTGGTCAGGCGTTTTGGGATGTTGACCGCACGATGGTGGACGTAGCTCAGCTGGTAGAGCCCCGGATTGTGATTCCGGCCGTCGCGGGTTCGAGTCCCGTCGTCCACCCCACCTCTTGGCGGGGCGGTGCAAGTTTTTAGTAGTTTTCGGGCCGTTAGCTCAGTTGGTAGAGCTGCTGACTCTTAATCAGTAGGTCGTAGGTTCAAGTCCTACACGGCCCACCAACTCCGGAAAGGGGACTGTCGCAAGACAGTCCCCTTTTTCGTTGTGGGGACATGTTCGTTTTGGTGAGTTCGTTGTGGGGAACCTGCGGGCTCGCGGCCCGTCAGCCTTTCAGGTCTTTCATTCCCCATGCCGCTTTCACCTTCGGCCCCTGTATGCCCCAGTCGATGACACCAACGTCGTCGGCCCAGCGTTGGTAGGCGCGCGCCATGCGGGCGACGAGGCGCCGGTTGCGTGGCGCTAGGTCGTGCAGTTCGGTGCGGTCGCTTTCCATGTCGTAAAGCTCCCAGTCGCCCTCGTGCTTGCGCACCAGTTTCAGGTTGTCGTCACGCAGGGCGCAGTTGCCTTCGTGTTCCCAATGGAGGGCCTGCTCGCGCTGCCAGCGTTTGCCGCGCAGCAGGGGCAGCAGGCTCTCGCCGTCGATGGTCCGGACGGCGTGTCCACCCAATTCACTCGGTACGGCGACGCCCGCGGCGTCGAGGATGGTGGGAAGAATGTCGATGGCATGACAGGCCGTGTGGTTGATGCCACTAGGCGCGAGCAGCGCGGGCCACTGCACCGCCAGTGGCGTGGAGATGCCACCTTCATGCATAAAGTGCTTATACAGACGGAACGGCGTATTCGACGCATTCGCCCAAGGTAAGTCGTAGCTCTGGAAGGTGGTGGCGCTGCCCGGGTTCAACCCGGGACGATTGCCGAGAATGATCTGTTGCCCGTTGCGCGTTTTGTCCGGATAGAACTGCGTCCAGCCGCCTTCACGCATGGCTTCGGCGCAGCCGCCGTTGTCCGAAAAGAACAGTACCAGCGTGTCGTCGTATTTGCCGAGGCGCTTCAGTGTTTGCAGCACCCGGCCAATCTGCTGGTCCATGCGGTCCACCTGCGCGGCGTACACGGCCATGCGTTGCGCTTCCCAAGTTTGGTGGGGCGCAGTGTCCCAAGCTGGCGCGTCCGGGTCGCGCGGGGACAGCGCCCACTTGTGTTGCAGCACACCGCGATGCAGCAGTTCTTCGTAGCGTGCCCCGCGCAGTTGGTCCCAGCCGCGTGCGTATTTGCCGGAATAGCGTTCGATATCTTCTGGCAGCGCATGCAACGGCCAGTGCGGCGCGTGGTGCGCCAAATACATGAAGAAAGGCTGGTCGGTCTTCGCGTTCTCTTCCAGCATGCCGATGGCGGCATCAGTGATGGCGTCCGTCAGGTAGAAGTCGTCGGGAATCTCGGCGGTCTTGTCGTCGTCCTGAATGTGCCATGGCGAGAAGTAGTGCGCGACACCGTCGACCATGCCGTAGAAGCGGTCGAACCCGCGCTGCAGTGGGGTAGGGCGGTCGCGGTCGCCGAGGCGCCAAGTGGGAATGCGGGTGGCCCAGAGGTCGCCGCCCACGTGCCACTTGCCGGCCATCAGAGTGCGGTAGCCGCTGCCCTTCAGGACTTGGGCGATAGTCGCGGCGTCTTCGCGTAGATAGCCTTGGTATTCGGGGGTCCCAAGGTCGGTCACCATATGTCCGAGGCCAGCGCGGTGCGAATACATACCAGTGAGCAGCGAGGCCCGCGTAGGGCAGCAGCGTGCGGCGTTGTACATGGAAGTGAGCAGCGTGCCGTTGCGCGCAATGCTGTCGATGTGCGGCGTCCGGATTTCCGAGCCCATCACGCCTAAATCGCCGAAACCAAGGTCGTCGGCGAGGATGAGCAGGATGTTAGGGCGGCGTCGGCCACCCGGGTTTTCCGGCGTGGCGGGCGCCATGCCAGCCATGCTGGCGGCGGTAGTACTGGAAAGCCCGAGCGCCATGGCCAACTGCAGGAACTCGCGACGGTCGAGTTTGCCGTCCAGCAGGGAACCATAGGCGGTGCGCAGATCTGGGGCGGGCATGGTGAGGCTCCGGCGAAGGTAATGCTGAGCATACAACGAGGAGTTGGCAGCGCGTTATGCTGCCGAGGTGACTTCCTCTCCTGCTTCCAATACCGCCAATGGCGCAGACCCTGTCGTCGACCGTGCCGTGCTGGCCTTGTCGTTGGCGGGCTTTGGCAGTGGCCTGTCACAGCGCGGTATGGATGCCATGCTGCCCAGTCTCGCCGCAGAGTTTTCCAGGCCGCTAGGCGTGGTGGCCGCCGTGGTCACGTGCTTCACGCTGGGCTATGCGCTGGGCCAGTTGGTGTTCGGGCCTTTGGGGGACCGCTACGGCAAATTACGCGTCATTACCGCTAGCTGTTTGGCCTGCTGCTTGGGTGCGCTGGCCTGTGCCGGAGCGCCAACACTAGGCTGGCTGGTGGGCGCGCGCGCCTTCGCCGGTGCCGTGACGGCAGCCATCCTGCCGCTGGCCATGGCGTGGATTGGCGATGTGGTGCCCTATGAACGTAGGCAACTGGTGCTGGCACGGTTCCTCGTGGGACAGATTGCCGGTGTGGCCGGTGGCCAACTGCTCGGCGGGCTCGCTGCCGATTATCTTGGACGGCAAGTGCCCTTTCTCGGCATCGCGGCGGTGTTCTTGCTGAGTGCCGTGGCGTTGGCGCGTGCGCAGCGGCGGTTACCCGCCGAACCGCCGCCACCTGCCCGGCTCACGGTACATCCGGTACGCCACCTGTTTCAGGAGTTCGCTGCCGTCTTGGCAGACCCTTGGCCGCGCGTGGTGGTGCTGGCGGTCTTCTTAGAGGGCGCGGCTGTCTTCGGCTGCTTGGCGTTCTTTGCGACCCATCTGCACCACACGCTGGGCGTGTCGCTTACCGCAGCTGGGGCCATGGTGATGGCATTTGGTGGTGGTGGAACGGCGTTTTCCTTTGCTGCCCGGAAGTTGGTGCCACGGTTGGGCGAAGCGGGGTTGGCCCGTGGCGGCGGTTGGGTGATGCTGCTGGCCATCGGCTGCGTCGCTTTTGCGCCCTCAGTGCCGGCCGTGGTTTTGGCCTGTTTTGCGTTAGGGATGGGCTTCTATATGCTGCACAGCACTCTCCAGACCAACGCTACGCAAATGGCACCGCAGCGGCGTGGCTCGGCGGTGTCTTTGTTTGCTCTATGCTACTTCGGTGGGCAGACCGTCGGTGTGGCGTTGGCGGGTGCCGCCGCCGCTTGGATGGGGACGCAGAGCGTTATTCTGGTCGGGATGGGCGTGGTGTTTTTGGTGGCGCGGTTGTTTGCCTACGCGCGTGAGCATAAATTGGGTCTGACATACTAAGAGCACCTGATGGACAGTCACCACGCGAATGCTTCTGCAGGCCCAGCTCCTGGCCCAGCTCCTGGCCAAGACTCAGGTCTAGCCCCGGCCTCAGCCTCAGGTTCAGCCTCAGGTCCAGCTTCAGCCCCGAGCCCTTTTACCTCGAGTCGCACAGCCTCCAGTCGGGTGGCTATTGTCTACTTGGGGTTCGCGTTGTTGTTAGTGGTGGGCGCCACGGTTTGGTCAGCCAGCGACTCTCTCTTGGGTCGTTTGTTGGCTTTTCTCGCCAACGACAGTCCATTTCGCGAGGCGATTTGGAACAGCGCCGGGGCTAGCGAGTCGGTGCAGCAGGTGTCCACCGTCCTCGGCCCTTTTGCGGAGATAGCGGCGCTCCTTAGCGATGCACTTTATGTCGCTGTGCTGGCACCCATCTACCATCGGCTGAACTGGTTTATTTTGGCTGTCACCCTGGCGCTGGCAGTGGCGCTCTATGTGCTGCGTGGTGGTCGTGGCGCCAAAGGAATCGATGGGGAAGAGCGCCCAGCTGGTCTTCGCGAATATCTATTGCCGCGCGCCATCTACACGCATCCCTCGGCGCGCGTGGACATTGGCCTCTACCTCATCGACTGTGTGATGACTGTGTTCTGGAGCTTGCTGTTTCTGGGTACGCTCGTTCCACGCGTCGAGGCGGCGGTCATTGCCACTCTAGCGAACGTGTTTGGCGAAAGTCCTCACTTGCAGATGAACCTGGGCTGGCAGTTAGGTTATGCCGTAGTAACGCTCCTCGCCTTGGATCTCGCGTTTTTCCTCTACCACCTCATGATGCATCGCACCCGTATCGGCTGGGCCATTCATCAGGTGCATCACGCGGCGGAGGTTCTAACGCCGCTCACTGGGTACCGCCTGCATTTCCTCGAATCGCCCATTAATGTGACGTGCACTTCGGTGGCGGT
This sequence comes from uncultured Pseudomonadota bacterium, assembly GCA_903858165.1. Taxonomy (GTDB): domain Bacteria; phylum Pseudomonadota; class Gammaproteobacteria; order Steroidobacterales; family Steroidobacteraceae; genus CAIOHZ01. The sequence continues at coordinate 18,667 of CAIOHZ010000175.1, read as the reverse complement.
GAGCCTAGTGGCTGGCGTGTTCGCTTGGGCTTTCGACGGCGGCATCACGCAGTTAACCGTTATGAATGTGATGGTGCTGATGTTTTTGTTCACGCTGAACGCGAATTTCCGCCATTACCACGTGTGTCTGCGCTACCCACGCTGGCTGGAGTATTGGCTGCTAAGCCCGGGTATGCACCATACGCACCATAGTCGCCGACATGAACACTGGGACTCGAACTTAGGGCAGGTGACGAGCATCTGGGACCGGCTCTACGGTACGCTCTATATTGCCGAGCCTTTTGAGGCCACGCCCTGGGGTTTGCCCGAAGAGTCCCAGCGTGAATGCCGTACGCTTCGCCAGAACCTGGTGGCCCCGTTCAGGGATATCTACCGAATTGTGCGCGGCCGTAAATTTGGGGAATGACGCGTCGACAGCGCTGGTGGTGTTTGCCGCTTGGTTGGGCACGCGTGGCGTCTTTCTCGTTGGGATGGCGGTGGTGTTTTTGATAGCGCGGTTGTTTGCTTACGCGCGCAAGCATCAATTGTGGCTTGTTTACTGAGGGAACCGGATGGACAGCAAACACGCGAAAGCCCCGGCAGGCGCTGCCTCAAGTCTGGGCTCTGCCTTTGGGCCAGCCGCAGGATTAGGCCTTGGCATACCGAGTCGCATAGCCTCCAACCGAGCGGCTATCGTCTATCTAGCGTTGGCCTTGCTGCTAGTGGCGGTGGCGGTCTTGTGGTCTGGTACCGATACCGTTCTGGGTCGGTGGCTGGCGTTCCTTGGGGCTGGCAGTCCTTTTCATGAAGTGGCGGTGAAGGCGGTCGGTGCGAGTGCCCCCGCGCAGCAGATGTCCACTGTCCTCGGGCCGTTCTCGGAGATAGCGGCGCGCGTCACGGAGGCGCTCTATGTCGCAGTCATGCCGCCACTCCGTAACTCGCTGAACTGGTTTATCTTGCTGGTGACGCTAGTGTTGGCAGTGGCGCTCTATGTGCTGCGCGGTGGCCGTGGTGCCAAAGGAAGCGATGGGGAAGAGCGCCCAGTTGGCCTTCGCGAATACCTCTTGCCACGTGCCATCTACACGCATCCATCGGCGCGCGTGGATATTGGCCTCTACCTCATCGACCACGCGGTGATGGTGTTCTGGGTCTTGCTGTTTCTAGGGACGCTCGTGCCGCACATCGAGACAGCGGTCATTGCCGGCTTGGTTGGTTTGTGGGGCGAAAGCCCGCGCATGCAGATGAACTTTGGCTGGCAACTCGGTTATGGCTTGGTGACCTTGCTCGCCATAGATCTGGCGTTTTTCCTCTACCATCTCATGATGCATCGAACGCGCATCGGTTGGGCTATTCACCAGGTACATCACTCGGCTGAAGTGCTAACGCCGCTTACCCGGTTCCGTGAGCATTTTCTCGAAGCGCCCATCGACGCCACCTTTCGCGGAGTGGCGCTAGGCTTGGTGGCTGGTGTGTTCGCTTGGGCCTTCGGCGGCGGCATCACGCATCTCACTGTCATGAACGTCATGCTGCTGTCGTTTTTGTTCACGCTGAACTCGAACTTCCGCCACTACCACGTTTGCCTGCGCTATCCGCGCTGGCTGGAGTACTGGCTGCAAAGCCCGGGGATGCACCATACGCACCACAGCCGCCGGCACGAACACTGGGACTCGAACCTCGCGCTGGTGACCAGTATCTGGGACCGGCTCTATGGAACGCTCTATATCGCCGAGCCTTTCGAGGCTACGCCCTGGGGGTTGCCGGAAGCTTCCCAGCGTGAATGCAGGACGTTGCGTCAGAACCTAGTGGCCCCATTCCGAGATATCTATCGCATCGTACGAGGCCGTACGTAAATGTGGGGAATGACGCGTCGGCAGTGGCTGGTGGTATTTGCCGCTTGGCTCGGCTGGGGGTTCGACGTCTTCGACGCCGTGCTGTTCAATTTTGTGGCGCCCAATGCTATTCCCACCCTACTAGGGCTGGCGCCAGGTACCCCTGAAGCCAAATCCGCCACGCTGCAATGGAATGGCTTGCTAAGCGCCTTGCTGCTGGTGGTTTGGGCAGTCGGTGGCGTTTTGTTCGGCTATCTTGCCGACCGTATTGGTCGGGTGCGGGCGCTCACTTGGTCCATCCTGCTCTATGCCGTGGGTACAGCGGCCTGTGCGGCAGCACCGAACTTGGAAACGCTGGTGCTCTGCCGGATTGTGGCTAGCTTGGGCATTGGCGGTGAGTGGGCTGCGGGCGTTTCGCTGGTGGCCGAAGCGGTGCCGGAGAATCGGCGTCTGCAAATGGCGGCATTGCTGCAGACCGCCTCGCCGCTGGGCCTGTTTCTCGCCACGTTCACGACGTGGTTCATCTCCGGCCAACTCATGCCGGACCGCCCAGACCTCAGTTGGCGCTTCGTGTTCTTGTGCGGCTTGGTGCCGGTGTTCGTGGCGGTGCTGTTCCGCTGGTTCATCCGCGAGCCCGAAGGATTTGTGCCTGCAACGACGCGGTCCCCGCTGGAGGGGTTGCGTGAGCTGCTCAGCCCCACGTGGCGCCGCGCGACGTTCAGCGGTTTTTCGATGGCTGCTTTGGGGTTGCTTTCCTGGTGGAGCGTTAATGCGTTCATGCCTACCTTGGCCGTAAACCTCGCGCAGGTGCGGGCCGCCGAAACGGGATTGACGGGGGTGGCAGCGCAGCAATTGGCGGAAGGCTGGAAGGCGCAGGCCGGCTTCTGGTTCAACTTGGGTGGCTTGTTAGGGGCCTTGCTCACGGTGCCGCTGGCCATGCGCCTCGGTCGCCGCAGTCTGTTTACGGCGTACTACGGCTTCGCCGCACTGGCGATGGTCGGGGTGTTTGGGCTGGTCTGGGCCCCGGAGTGGCGGCTGACGCTGGTGTTCTTCATTGGCCTGTCGTTGTATGGCGTCTTTGCGGCGTTCAACTTCTATCTGCCGGAGTTGTTCCCGCCGCGTTTGCGCGGCCTCGGGAGCGGCTTCAGTTACAACATCGGGCGGGTGTTGGCGGCTTTCGGCCCGTTCATGGTGGGCGCCTACTCGGCTGCCCAAAGCGACCCGGTGGCTGGAGCGTTGCGGGCGCTGCTGTTCCTCGCGGTCATGCCGTTCGCGGCGGCTTTGCTCAGCCGGTTCATCGTGGAAACGCGAGGCTTGGCAGAGCGCGGGGGCTGAAACTAACGAGTAAGCACGCGCTTGGAACGCGCGGACGCCGTTCGTCGTGCCAACGGCGCCGTTCGTCGGGTTCGGCTGGTCGCGCCCCAGCGTCCTGTGGTTTTCTGCCTGCCATGAACCGGGAATTTGTCCGTCGCCACGGGTTGGGCTTCACGCTGCTGGAGTTGATGGTTGCCATCACCATCGGCGCGCTTATTCTTGGCATAGGCATTCCCTCCTTTCGCAGCTATCTGCGAAGTGCCGAACTCACCAGCACGGCCAACGATTTGCTCGGCTCGTTCTACCTCGCCCGTGGCGAAGCAGTGAAGCGCCGGCGCAATGTGGTGGTGTGTTTTTCCGCAGTGCCGGATGCCGCTACGCCTTCGTGCAACGCCGGGGTGAGGCGAGCCGGGTGGGTAGTGTTCCAAGACACCAACGGCAACCGCGCTGTAGATACCGGCGAGGCCATCTTGCAACGGCACGCTGTGCCGGGGGTTGAGGTGGGGTTCGGCTCTATTCCTGCGGGCAACGCGGGTTACTTTGCGTATGCCCCCACCGGGTTTGGCGTCACCTTGGCTGCCGGTGCGCCGGTGGCGGGAATCGCCATCTGCGATTTGCGCGGGAATGCCTCTGCCAATGGCGCCGACCTCTCGCGGGCACGAGGCATTCTGGTCTCTGCCGCCGGCCGGCCGCGAGTGACGAGATCCGTCGCCGAAATTGCTGGAGCTAGCATCGGGGGGTGCCCGTGATGCTGGATGCCGACCGTGTGAGTAAAGTTCGCTTTGGCAATCGCGCCCGGTTTGCGCGCGGTTTCTCGCTGGTCGAGTCGCTGGTCGCGCTCGTCGTGCTCAGCGTGGGGTTACTTGGCATTGCGGCGCTGTATGTCAGCGCGCTGCGCTTTGGGCGCACTGCCTTGCTACGCAGCGATGCGGTAACGTTGGCGGGCGACATGGTGGACCGCATCCGCGCCAACGCGTCCGGTGGCTCCAGTTATGCGCTGGCAGCAGGCGCCGCCAATACCGCCGTGGCTGCCTGCAGTGGGGCGGGGTGTACCGCGGCGCAGATGGCCACCACGGACAAGGCGCAGTGGGCCGCCTTGCTGGCGCGCAGCTTGCCGGCGGGTACCGGGACGGTCGCGGTGGATACCTCGACCTCGCCCACCACTTACACCATCACCGTGCGCTGGACCGAGCCCAATGTGGGCGCGCAGACCTATGTGTTGGGGTTCCAGTGATGAGTACCAAAACTGCGAGCAAGCTCGCTTATAACGCCGCTAGGTGGGGGCGCCGTCAGCGCGGCTTCTCGCTGGTGGAACTGATGATCTCGCTGGTCATCGGCGTCATCCTCGTCTATGGCGCCGTGCGGCTGCTGGTGGACTCGCGCAACACCCAGCGCGCCAGTGAAAGTACCGCTAGCGTTCAGGAAATAGCCACCTACGCCTTGGCCGTGTTGGAGCCCGACGTGCGTCTGGCTTCTTACTGGGGCAAGACCAATCGCGCGGATCTGGTGAGCGGCGCTACCGCCTCGACTTCTTCCCGTTCAGCGCTCGACACCTTGGTGGCGGGCAATTGCGGTGTGAACTTCACGGTGGACTTGGCGCAGTACCTGCAGGCCACGGATGGGGCCTATGGTCTGGCGTGTGCAGCCCAGTCCTTTGTCGGCGACACCGACGTGTTGGTAGTGCGTCACGCTTCTGCAGAGGTCACTGCCTTGGCCGCGGGCGCGCTGCAGTTGCAGTCTGGCGTCATGCGCGGCCAGTTGTTTGCAGACGGCGAACGGCCGTCCGGTTACGGCGCACCGCCTTCCACCGTGACGCACAATGTGGAAGTCAATGCGTACTACGTCGGCACCCTCGCCAACAATGTGGATGGCCAACCGCAATGGGCGTTGCGTCGCAAACGGCTCACTTCCGCTGGTGGCGCGCCGACCATCATCGATGAAGAAGTGGTTCGTGGCGTCCAGGACCTGCAGGTCGAGCTGGGCTTTGATACCAGCGATGACGGCGCCGCTGACGTGTATGTGAATCCGGGGAGCGAGCCGGCTGACGGTTCGCTGGTGGCAGTGCGGCTGTCATTGCTGGTGGTGTCAGAAGAACGCGATCAAGGGCATGTGGAGAGCACTGCCTATACGCTCGCCAACCGTACTCATGCTGTCTACAGCGACGCGCGCCACCGCCGTGTAGTGGTGAGAACGATCTCTTTGCGCAACACAACGCTGTGAGCCTGATGTGATGACTTCGATACACCCGCAGCCCTTAATCATCGACACCCCACAGTCCGTGCCGGTCACGCTGGCCGAGGTGGCGTCGCGAGCCCGTCGGTACAGGCTAACGACGTCGCGTCAGGCGCAGCGTGGCGTGGCGTTGTTCGTTGGGCTCATCTTGTTGCTGGTCATTACCGTGTTGGCGGTGGCCGCCATGACGATGGCGACTGCGGACCTGCGGATGGCAGCGAATCGCCAGTTCCGCGAAAACGCCTTTCAGGCGGCTTCGCGCGGCATCCAGCAGGCTATGGTCACGCCGAACCTGCCGACGACTGGCCAGACCATCACGGTGAACGCCACGCCAGTGCCCGGTAACAACACCGATACCTTCGAATACACCGTTTCGTTCGACCCAGAGGTAGGGGTCACCAACGTTCCGGCAGGTGGCTATAGTCTCGGCACGGGTTCAGGCTTTTCTGCTTTTCACTTCGAGGTAAAAGCGACCGGAACGTCCGTTCGCGACTCGGAAGTGGTGCAGGAGCAGGGTTTCTACATCATCGGTCCGGCGCCGCGCTAAACCGCGCACTTCGGGCAAGGAGCATGACAATGTCACATCCACCAGGATTCCCCTCCCGGATGAGCCTGAACTTGCGGGCCGCGACGCGGGGAGCCACTGCGATAGCCGCCCTGATGGTTACCTTGGCGCTGCCACTGGTCGCTGGTGCCGCGCGTCCGTGGAAAGTGTTGGAAGACAGCTTCGAAGTTTCCGCCAGCAGCGTCCGCTTGCCCGACCAACGTTCGGGCGCTTTGTCCGTGCTCGATTGCGACGGCTGCCGGACGGGCCGTTTCGGGCTGGCAGACGACGCGGTATTCAGTGTCGCAGGGCAGGGGGTGACCTATGCGGAATTTTTGGCCGCCTTTCGGGGCGGGCGTTACCGCTCGGTTTACTTCGACGTGCGTCGTGAAAGCGGCGAAGTTTCCCGGGTGAGGATTTACCCATGACTCGCTACGCCGTTACTCGTTCTCTGGTTACCTTCGTTTGCGCTGCCGCCAGCGTGCTGGCGGCGTTCGTGCCTCCGCAGGCGGTGGCGGACGACACCGAAATCTTCATCGGTGGTGCCTCTACTGCCACCATCAAGCCGAACATTCTGTTCATCTTCGACAACTCCGGCTCCATGAGCGGCGAGATTGTCACGCAAGTGCCCTACGACCCGGGCACTACCTACACGGTCAGCGGTTGCAACAGCACCCGCGTCTACTACACCACAGGGAGTACACCGCCGGGTTGCGGCACCGGCAGCTATTTCAGTGCCTCTGTCCTTCGCTGCAACGCCGCCGTGTCCGCGCTGGCCGTGGGTGGCGTTTACACCGGACGCATCGCGCGGTACGACACCAGTCGTTCTGACCGCTTGCGCTGGCGCCCGCTCACCGGTGGCAGTTCCAACAATGTGGAGTGCGAGGCTGACAACGGGGTTCATGGCCTGGATACGGCCTCCACGGCGCTGAACGCACGCGATGGAACGGCCACGGGCTGGGGTACCGGTGCCTCCATCAACTGGTCCAACCAGTCCACTTACACGCTTTACAGCGGCAACTACCTGGCCTGGGCCAATGGTGGCGGCGGCACGTCGCGCCAGAAAATCGACATCGTGCGCGAGGTGGCAACGAACCTGTTGAACAGCATCACCGGCGTGAATGTCGGTCTGATGTATTTCAGCGACCAGTCTGGCGATAACGACCAAGGCGGGCTGGTGGCGGTGCCTGTGGAGGATATCGAAACCAACCGTGCCACCATGGTGGCCACTTTGGCGGGGCTCGACGCTGAAACATTTACGCCGCTTTCCGAAACCATGTACGAGGTCGGGCTCTACTGGCGCGGGCAGACTTGGGACTATGGCAGCCGCGCCATGAAGAACAGCGGGACCGTGGCGAACCCCAGCGTTTTGGCCGCGCGTTTGCCGGCAGACACCAACCGCTACAAGACGCCCATCGAATACAGTTGCCAGAAAAATTACATCGTCTACCTGACGGATGGTGAGCCCACCAACGACAGTGATGCCAACACCAAGACGGCCACCTTGATAGGCCATAGCTGCGACACGACGAGCAGCACCAGCACTACCAACGGCATCTGTCTCGATGACCTGGCTTTCCACTACGCCAACAGCGACCTGAATTCGGCCATCACGGGTACGCAGACGGTACAGACCTACACCATCGGTTTTGCCACGAACCAGGCGTTGCTGTCGCGGACCGCTGCCCGTGGTGGCGGTAAGTACTACAACGCCAACGACACCGCCGAGTTGGCCAGTGCGTTCCAATCCATCGTCACTGAAATCCTCGATATCAACACCACGTTCTCTTCCCCCACGGTGAGCGTGAACGCGTTCAACCGTACGCAGAACCTGAACGATATCTACGTGACGGTATTTCGCCCCGCGCTTACCTCGGTCTGGCCGGGCAATTTGAAGAAGTACCAGATTGACCCGGTGAGCGGGGAACTGGAAGACGCCAATGGCACGCCGGCGGTGAATGTCGACACGGGCTTCTTCAAGGATTCCTCCACCAGCTTTTGGTCCGGGACGGTGGACGGCGCGCAAGCGGCGCAGGGCGGCGCCGCCAACCGCTTGCCCTTGCCAGCGGCGCGCAAGATGTACACCTACTACAGTGGTTCGCCGACGCGTACTCTGACGAATGCCGCCAATGCTTGGTCCACCGCTAACGCCGCCTTGACGACGGCAGCGCTGGGTATCCCTGCCGGCAGCACCAACACGGTTTCGCAAACGGTCAATTGGTTGCGTGGCACCGACGTTTTCGACGTCGATGCCGACGGCGATGTGGCAGAGCCCCGCTTGCGCATGGGCGACCCACTGCATGCGCGGCCCGCCACGGTTATCTACGGTGGAACCAGTGCAGCGCCCGATGCCAATGATGGCGTCGTTTATGTCGCCACCAATGAAGGCATTCTGCAGGCCGTGGATGTCGTGACCGGCAATGAACTCTGGTCGTTCGTTCCGGACACCACATGGCAGTCGGTTATTCAGGCCTTGGACGACACCGCTACCAGCAACAAGTTGAGCACGCTGGACGGCAGCCTCGCGGTGCTTCGTATCGATGTCGACTTCAACGGCGTCATCGAGCCGGCTGATGGCGACAAGGTCTATATCTACTTCGGTCAACGGCGGGGTGGCAGCAACTACTTCGCCCTGGATGTCACTAACAAGGCCTCGCCGGTGTTCCTCTGGAAGGCCACCGCTGACACCTTGCCGGGAATTGGGGAGACATGGTCTACCCCGCAGGTCACGAAGGTACAGGTGGCCGGTAGCAGCCAAAGCGCCGGCAACGAAGTACTGATTTTCGGTGGTGGTTATTCCGCAGGGCAGGACACGGCCAGCGACGGCACTACGGCCTACACCACGGATACCGTCGGCAATGGCATCTACATCGTGGACGCCGTGACAGGCAGCCTGCTCTGGCGCGCCGGTGGAACCGGGTCTGGCGCGACGCTAGAACTGGCCGCCATGAACAACGCCATTCCGGGCGATGTGCGCGCCGTCGATTTCGACGGCGACGGCTATAGCGACCGCCTGTACGCGGGTGACATGGGTGGGCGGGTGTGGCGGTTTGACATCACCCATGGCAACTCGGCGGCCACGCTGGTCGCCGGTGGTGTGTTTGCGAACCTCGGCAACGCTCAGGACGCGACCCACCCGGTGGCTACTACGCGGCGTTTTTACTACGCGCCCGATGTGGCGCTGGCCAGACCGCGTGGGCAGGCGGCTTTTTTGGCCCTCAACATCGGGTCCGGCTACCGGGCCAGTCCGCTCAACGAACAGGTGGAAGACCGCTTCTATTCGTTGCGTGACTATGGCCTGTTCACTAAGCGCACGCAGGCGGAGTACAACGCTTGGACGCCGCTCACGGACGGTGGACTGCTGGATGTATCGACGAATATAGCCCCCACCTTGCCCAGCGGTTCGGTGGGTTGGAAGATTGCGTTACCTCGCTCCGGCGAAAAGGTGTTGGCCGAGCCTCGCACTTTCGGCAACGTCATCTACTTCCCTACGTTCACTCCGGATGTCTCCGGTGCCGGGGCTTCCTGCACGCCACGTCAGGGCACGAACCGGCTGTTCGCCGTCAACTTGTTCGATGGTAGCCCTAGCAATAACCGGGACGCCGGGGTGACCCCGGTGCCGGCAGACCGCGAAACCGCCCTCGCCCAAGGCGGTATTTCTCCGGAAGCGGTGTTCCTGTTCCCAAGCCCCCCCGCCGGTTGCGTGGGCGAGGCTTGCCGGCCACCCCCGCGCTGCCTCGTGGGCCTGGAATCCTGCGGTGTGGAATTCAGCAATGCGCCAAGGAAAACTTACTGGCGTGAGCGGCAGGTGACGCCATGACCGGGCAGGGCAGGGGCGTGGGTGCTCACGTGGGAACTCACGTGGGAACTCACGTGGCGGCTCATCGGCACCACCGCGGCTTCACGCTCATCGAATTGATGGTCACCATAGCTATCGTCGGAATTCTCGCGTCCATTGCCTATCCGGCCTACCGGGCGCAGGTGTTGCGCGCGCAGCGCACCGATGCCACGGCAGCCTTGCTGCAGGTGGCGGCGGCGCAAGAACGGTTTTATCTGCAGAACAATACGTACGCGGCCACCGCCAACATCACCACTGCGCCGCCGACGGGGCTGGGTATTCCGGGAACCGACCGGCGCTATTACACGCTGACCATCGAATCCACGGACCTTGCCACCGCCTTCACGGCCGTGGCGGTGCCGGCGGCCGGCAGCCCCCAGCTGCGCGATACGAACTGCGCCCGGTTCACGCTGACCGAGGCCCAACTGCGCGGCGCCACGAAGTCCGGTGGTGCGGACAACACCACGACCTGCTGGCGCTGAAGCCACCCGCGCGGCTGCGGTGCGGTATACTGCCGCGCTTATCCCGGCCTAGGGCGAGTGTGGCGGAATTGGTAGACGCGCTGGATTTAGGTTCCAGTGGGTAACCCCGTGAGGGTTCGAGTCCCTCCTCTCGCACCATCGGCCGGGTGCTGGAAAAAGAATAGAATTTCCTTTCAGGACAAGAGGTTGGTTCAGCCATGAGTGTGTCGGTGCAGGTGATGGGTATCCTCGGTCGCCGTATGGAAGTGGCAGTGCCCGCCGCGCGGGTCGAGAAGGCGTTCTCGCTACGGCTCCAGACGGTCAGTCGCACCGCCAAGATCAAGGGCTTCCGCCCCGGCAAGGCGCCGCTGGACATCGTCCGTCGCCAGCATGGTGGCCAGGTTCGCGAAGAAGTCGTGAACGAACTCATCGGTCAGGCCCTGTCGGAGAGCCTCCGCCAGGAAGGCCTGCAACCGGTCGGTCAGCCGCAGGTTGAGCCCCTGTCGATGGGTTCGGGCGAAGACCTCCGCTTTGCTGCCCACTTCGAGGTGTACCCCACGGTCACCCTGCAGGGTCATGAAGGCATGGAACTCAGCCTGCCGCAGGTGGAAGTCGGCACCGCCGATATCGACGCCATGATCGAAACCCTGCGCAAGCAGCGCCCGGACTACGCAGACGCTGGCCGTGCCGCGCAGGACCAAGACCGCGTTACCGTGGACTTCGAAGGCACCCTCGACGGCGTGCCGTTCGATGGCGGCAAGGCTGAAGGCATCAACTTCATCCTCGGCGCTGGCCGCATGATCCCCGACTTCGAAGCTGGTATCCGCGGCGGTTCTGCCGGCGAAACCCGCACCTTCGACGTCAATTTCCCGGCGGACTACGGTGCGCCGCAGCTGGCCGGCAAGACCGCGCAGTTCACGGCCACCCTGCAGAAGGTGGAAGAGCCCAAGCTGCCCGAACTGAACGATGAGTTCTGCAAGGCTTTCGGCATCGATGAGGGCGGCGTGGAACGCCTGCGCGCCGAAGTGGCGGACAACATGAACCGCGAGTTGGCCCAGACGCTGAAGCAGCGCCGCCGTTCGGCCATTCTCGACAAGCTGTCTGAATCCAACCCGCTCGAGCTGCCGCAGTTGCTGGTGGAGCAGGCCATCCGCGAACTGCAGATGGACATGCTTCGCCGCATGGGCGCCCGCGACGCGAAGGCGCTCCCCCCGCGGGACCCGTTCGTCGAGCCGGCCCGCAAGCGCGTGCAGATTGGTTTGCTCATGACGGAACTGGTGAACACCGCCGGTATTCAAATTGAGGCTTCGGTGCTGGAGCAGCGCATTGCCGAGGCTGCCGCACAGACGCAGAACCCCGAAGAGGCCGAAAAGCAGTACCGCAGCAACCCGCAGGTCATGCAGCAGTTGCAAATGGCGGTTCTGGAAGAGGCAGCCCTTGAATGGGTGGCTTCGCGGGCCAATGTCACTCCTCAGCCCGTCTCGTTCCGCGAAGTGATGAACTTCGGCGCCGAGGCCTAAGGCCTGTTGTAGTCAGGCCGATACCGGGGGAGGGAACGTTCCCTTTCCCGGGGTGTCCAGAACACGGAAGGAGTAGCAAATGAACGAGCGTGCCTTGAATTTGGTTCCGATGGTGGTCGAACAGTCCGCCCGCGGTGAGCGCGCGTACGACATCTACTCGCGCTTGCTCAAAGAGCGCATCATTTTCTGTGTCGGTCCGGTCGAGGACTACATGGCGAACGTCATCGTCGCCCAGCTGTTGTTCTTGGAAAGCGAAAACCCGGACAAGGACATCGCGATGTACATCAACTCGCCGGGTGGCCATGTCACCTCGGGTTTGGCCATCTACGACACCATGCAGTTCATCAAGCCGGACGTCAGCACCATTTGCATCGGGCAGGCGGCCAGCATGGGCGCCGTGTTGCTGGCGGGCGGGGCCAAGGGCAAGCGCTATTCGCTGCCCCACAGCCGCGTCATGATCCACCAGCCGCTCGGTGGTTACCAAGGCCAGGCGACGGATATCGACATCCACGCCCGCGAAATTCTCTACATCCGCGACCGCCTCAACGGCATCCTGGCTAACCACACCGGCCAGACGCTCGAACGCATCAAGGCGGACACCGAGCGTGACAACTTCATGTCGTCCGAAGCGGCTCGCGACTACGGCATGATCGACCACGTGCTCGCCAAGCGCGACGTAGTACCGGCGGCCTGACGGCCGCCGTGCTATAAATCTTTTCATGCACCCTAGCAGGAGCGCTGAATGAGCGACGATACCCGGGCCAAGGACGACGGCAAGCTGCTTTATTGCTCGTTCTGCGGCAAGAGCCAGCACGAGGTGCGCAAGCTCATCGCCGGCCCCTCGGTGTTCGTCTGTGACGAATGCGTCGAGCTTTGCAACGACATCATCCGCGAAGAGCTCGAAGAGAAGCAGGAGCGCTCCCGCGAGAAGCTGCCGAAGCCGCAGGAAATCAAGAAGGTCCTCGACGATTACGTCATTGGCCAGGACAAGGCCAAGAAGACGCTCGCCGTGGCCGTCTACAACCACTACAAGCGCCTGCAGTCGAACGCTCCCGCCGGCGAGAAGAAGTCGCGCCCGAAGGACGAGGTGGAACTGTCCAAGAGCAATATCCTGCTCATCGGGCCCACGGGCTCCGGCAAGACTCTGCTCGCCGAAACGCTGGCTCGTTTGCTGAATGTGCCGTTCACCATCGCCGACGCCACCACGCTCACTGAAGCGGGCTACGTCGGCGAAGACGTCGAAAATATCATCCAGAAGCTTTTGCAGAAGTGCGATTACGACGTGGAGAAGGCCCAGACGGGCATCGTCTACATCGATGAAATCGACAAAATCTCCCGCAAGAGCGATAACCCGTCCATCACCCGCGACGTGTCCGGCGAGGGCGTGCAGCAGGCGCTGCTGAAGCTCATCGAAGGTACGGTGGCCAGCGTGCCGCCGCAGGGTGGCCGCAAGCATCCCCAGCAGGAATTCCTGCAGGTCGACACCTCGAACATCCTGTTCATCTGTGGTGGTGCCTTCTCGGGGCTGGACAAGATCATCCTAAACCGCACCCAGAAGAGCGGTATTGGCTTCGTGGCCGAGGTTCGTAGCAAGGACGAGCGTCCCCACGGCGTGGAAGTGTTCCGCGACGTGGAGCCGGAAGACCTCGTGAAGTACGGCCTCATCCCCGAGTTCGTTGGCCGCCTGCCTGTGGTGGCCAGCCTGAACGAACTCGACGAAGACGCGCTCATCTCCATCCTCACTTCGCCGCGGAACGCGCTCACGAAGCAGTACCGCAAGCTGTTCGAAATGGAAGGGGCGGAGCTGGAGTTCGCGGACAGCGCCCTGCGGGCGGTGGCCAAGCGCGCCATGGTCCGCAAGACCGGCGCCCGCGGCCTACGCACCATCCTCGAAAATGTCCTGCTGGACACCATGTACGAACTGCCGGCGCTCAAGAACGTCGACAAGGTCATCGTGGACGACGCCGTCATCAACGGCGAAGCTCCCCCGTACATCCTCTACAAGGCTCTTGAAAAGCCTGCCGAGGAACAGCCAAAGATAGCCAACGCCAGCTGATGCGGGCGCGACGGGCGTGAGCATCGCTTATCGCCCTGAGATAGACGGGCTGCGGGCTTTGGCCGTGTTGCCCGTCATCCTCTTTCATGGTGGCTTCGCCGGGTTCGGCGGCGGCTTCGTTGGCGTTGACGTCTTCTTCGTCATCAGCGGCTACCTCATCACCTCGATCTTGCTCGCCGAACATGAGGCGGGCACTTTTTCTATGGTGAGTTTCTGGGAACGGCGTGCCCGGCGCATTTTGCCGGCGCTGTTTCTGGTCATGTTCGTTTGCCTGCCGGCCGCTTGGCTCTGGTTGTTGCCGCCGGCGCTTATTGAGTTCGGCAAATCTCTCGTCGGTGTCTCGCTGTATTCCTCGAACTTTCTGTTCTGGCAGACCAGTGATTACTTCGCTGCCGCAGCCGAACTCAATCCTTTGCTGCATACCTGGAGCTTGTCGGTGGAGGAGCAGTACTACCTGCTGTTTCCGCCTTTTCTCTTGCTTGCTTGGCGCTGGGGGCGGGGCGTGGCAGCCGGGCTCATCGCCGCAGGGGCCGCACTCAGTTTCGTGGTAGCCGAATGGTGGCTGCATGCCGACGCGGCGGCAGCGTATTTTTTGCTGCCGGCACGGGGTTGGGAACTGGGGATCGGGGCCCTATTGGCGTTTCACTTGTCGGCCCCCGTGCGTCGAGTTCCGCCGCGTTGGATGGGGGAGCTCGGGGCCTTGGTGGGGCTGGTCTTGCTGGTTTACGCGGTTCTCTTTTTCGACGAGAAAACGCCTTTCCCCGGCCGCATGGCTGTGGTGCCCACGCTGGGCACGGCGCTACTTATTGCCTTTGCTACGCCAGCCACGGCGCTGGGCCGGTGCCTGGCCTGGAGGCCCTTGGTGGCCGTGGGTTTGGTCAGCTATAGCGCCTACCTGTGGCACCAGCCGCTGTTCGCGTTCGCCCGGCAAACCAGCCTAGCAGCGCCTTCGCCTTGGCTGATGGCCGCGCTGGCTTTGCTGTCGCTGTTGCTGGCGGCAGCCAGCTGGAAATACGTGGAGGCGCCATTTCGCGACCGCTGCCGTTTTCCGCGCCAGCGTATCTTTGCGCTGGCAGCGCTGGGCAGCGTGTTTTTCATCGGCTGTGGTGGGGCGCTGGTGGCCGGGGGCGGGTTCCCGGACCGGTTATCGGCGCACCAGCAAGCAGTGGCGGCGTATGCAGACTACGACTACCGCAAGGTCCAGCGCAGCTTCCGCTGCCAGCTGATGCAGCGGCAGCGGCCGGCAGACTTTGCCCCCGAATGTTTTCCCGCCGGCCCCGTCACAGAAGCCGTACTGGTGTGGGGAGACTCCAGCGCCGCTGCCCTGTCTTATGGGCTGCGGATGCAGTCTGCAGCGGTGGCGCAGCTGACCGCTGCCAGCTGTCCGCCCATTCCCGGCGTGCAGTCCGCGAAGGCTCACTGCGAGGAAATCAATACCCATATCCTCGGTTGGGTTAAGCAGCACCGCCCGCGCGTGGTATTGCTGCATGCCGCCTGGCGGCACTACCGCGAACCTGGCGACCTGGCCAGGCTTGGGAACCTGCTGGCAGAGTTGCAGCGGACCGTGCCCGCATCGAAGGTGGTGGTGCTCGGGGCCATACCGCACTGGGAGCCGACCTTGCCGCAGTTCCTGCTGCGCGCCGGCATCCAGCTGAACGGTACGGCGGCCGCTCACCCCCCTGCCTGGGAAGAGCTCCAGCAGGTGGATGCGGCGCTTAGCGCCCTCGCCATGCAGCACGATGCAGCCTTTGTCTCCGTGCTTCGGCTCTGGTGCCCTGAGCAGCAGTGCCCGGTAGTCGCTCGCGAGGGCGCCCAGTTCATGCCCACCATGTGGGATGACGGGCATTTAACCTCGGCCGGTTCAGAATTGCTGGCGGACATACTTTGGCCAACCCTTGCATTCCGCCCGGCTGGCCCCCAGTAATTTATGATGTAGGCCACTTTGGCCGCTCCCGACTCCCGAGGCTCTCCCGTGTCCAGTACCCCTACCGTCGAAGTCCCAGCCACCGTGGAAGTCGCTGCCAACGGCACCATCCCCGTACTGCCGCTGCGGGACGTGGTCGTCTACCCCCACATGGTCATCCCGCTGTTTGTCGGGCGCGAAAAATCCATTCTCGCGTTGGATCAAGCGATGAAGGGCGACAAGCAGATCATCCTCGTTGCCCAGAAGCAGGCGGACGTGGACGACCCGACTGCCGAAGACCTTTACCGCATCGGCACGCTGGCCACCATTCTGCAGTTGCTGAAGCTGCCGGACGGCACCGTGAAGGTATTGGTAGAAGGCTCGGCTCGCGCCACGGTGGACGAACTCATCTCTGCGGAATTTTTCGCGGCGCGAGTGACGGCTATACCGGAAGTGGAGTCGTACGACGAACGCGAGATCGACGTGCTGGTGCGCTCGGTCATCAGCCAGTTCGAGCAGTACGTCAAGATGAACAAGAAGGTGCCGCCGGAGATCCTTACCTCGTTGGCCGGCATTGAACAGCCCGGCCGCTTGGCGGACACCGTGGCCGCACACATGGCGCTGAAGTTGCTGGAAAAGCAGAAGGTGCTGGAGATTGCCGACGTCCGCAAGCGCGTGGAGCACGTGCTCGCGCTCGTCGAAGGCGAGATGGAAGTGCTGCAAATTGAAAAGCGCATCCGTGGCCGCGTGAAGCAGCAGATGGAGAAGAGCCAGCGCGAGTACTACCTGAACGAACAGATGAAGGCTATCCAGCGCGAACTTGGCGACATGGAAGACGCGCCGAACGAACTGGGCGAATTGGAGAAGCGGGTTCGCAAGGCGGGCATGCCCAAGGAAGCCCGTGAAAAGGCGCTGTCGGAACTCGCCAAGCTGAAACTCATGTCGCCCATGAGCGCCGAAGCCACCGTCGTACGCAACTACGTGGATACGTTGGTGAAGGCGCCGTGGAAGAAGCGCACCAAGTTGCGTCATGACATCACGGCGGCCCAGCAAGTGCTAGACGAGGACCATTACGGTCTCGACAAGGTCAAAGAGCGCATCGTCGAATATCTCGCGGTACAGCAGCGAGTGCAGAACCTGCGCGGCCCCATCCTGTGCCTCGTCGGTCCTCCGGGCGTCGGCAAGACCTCGCTCGGCCAGAGCATTGCCAAGGCCACCAATCGCCAGTTCGTTCGCATGTCGCTGGGTGGCGTGCGCGATGAAGCCGAAATCCGCGGCCATCGCCGTACGTATATCGGCTCCATGCCCGGCAAGATCATCCAGAACCTGTCGAAGTCGGGCGTGCGGAACCCGCTCTTCCTGCTGGATGAAATCGACAAGATGTCCATGGACTTTCGTGGCGACCCGTCGTCCGCGCTTCTGGAAGTGCTGGACCCGGAGCAGAACGCCACCTTCAACGACCACTACCTCGAAGTGGACTTTGACCTCTCTGAGGTCATGTTCGTGTGCACGGCGAACAGCCTGAACATACCTGCGCCCTTGCTGGACCGCATGGAAGTGATTCGTCTGCCGGGCTACACCGAAGACGAGAAGCTCGCCATTGCGCGCCGCTATCTGCTGCCCAAGCAGATGAAGGTGAACGGCGTAAAGGACGACGAGCTGCAAGTAGCGGACAGCGGCATCACCGACATCATTCGCCACTACACGCGTGAAGCTGGCGTGCGCAACCTCGAGCGCGAGATGTCGAAGATTTGCCGCAAGACGGTGAAGCAGTTGCTGCTCAGCCCGGGCGACAAGCCCATTGCCGTGGTGGAAGACAACATCCCGAAGTATCTCGGCGTGCGTCGTTTCCGTTACGGCAAGGCCGAGGAAGAAAGCCGCGTGGGCCAAGTGACTGGCTTGGCGTGGACGGAAGTAGGCGGCGAACTGCTCAGCATTGAAGCCGCCGTGGTCGGCGGCAAGGGTAAGCTGACGTACACCGGCCAGCTCGGCAGCGTCATGCAGGAATCCATCCAGGCCGCGATGACCGTGGTGCGTAGCCGTGCCGAGGTGCTCGGCATCGACATCGAGTTCAACCAGAAGAACGACGTGCACGTGCACGTGCCTGAAGGTGCCACACCGAAGGACGGCCCTAGCGCCGGCATCGGTATGTGCACTGCGCTAGTGTCCGCGCTCACCAAGATTCCGGTGCGCTCCGATGTGGCCATGACGGGCGAAATTACGCTGCGCGGTGAAGTACTGCCTATCGGTGGTCTCAAGGAGAAGCTGCTGGCGGCACACCGCGGCGGCATCACCACTGTGCTTATTCCGCACGACAACGAAAAAGACTTGGCCGATATCCCGGACAACATCAAGGGCAAGCTCGACATTCGTACCGTGAAGTGGATAGACGAGGTCCTTGAGATTGCGTTGCTGCGCTCGCCGTTGCCGAAGGCGGCAGACCGCCGTGGCGACGCGCCAGCGGCGTTGCCGGCGCTAGCCAAGGGCGTCAAGGCGGCTAAGGGTGCCAAGGCCGCCAAGGGCTCTGCCAAGGCGGTAGTGAAGGCGGCCAAGGTGGCACCGAAGCGCAAAGGTGTGCGGGCGCACTAGATCTGCGGGCCCGTGGGAGTGGGCTCGCCGCCGGCTCTCTAGAGCAAGCTCCCTTTCACAAGATGCCCGTGGAGCCGGGAAAAACCTTTACTCAGGACTTGCTGAAAGGGTATTCGCTGCGTATAGTTCCGGGCTCCCACTGGGGGTGCTTAGCTCAGCTGGGAGAGCGACGCCTTTACACGGCGAAGGTCGGGGGTTCGATCCCCTCAGCACCTACCAACTCCACTTCAACTGAACGAAGTGGTGGGGGCACGCGGAGCGGTAGTTCAGTCGGTTAGAATACCGGCCTGTCACGCCGGGGGTCGCGGGTTCGAGTCCCGTCCGCTCCGCCACTATATAAGCCCAAGTGATTGAATCGCTTGGGCTTTTTTCTTGTCTGAAATTTGAGTATGCCACACAGTG
>CAIOHZ010000174.1 GCA_903858165.1 uncultured Pseudomonadota bacterium | reverse complement strand
GGGGTTGCGGGAGACGGTGGGGTGGTATTTGGGGAGGGTGTAGGGGGGCGGGAGCGGGCTTCGGCGAGCGGCTCCCGGCTCGCGCTTTGCGCTCGCCGGTCGCGGGCAAGCTGTCTCTCACCATCGAAAAAGGCCCCTGAACGGGGCCTTTTTGCGTTTCTGGCGCGCGGAACGGTGGGTTTCCAGCGAAACGCGGTATGAATGGCTCTCGTTTTTGGCCCTACCCACGCGCAAAATGCTCCCCTCGGTTCTGAGGTATCCGCTGTCATGCCAGTTGTGAATCCATCTGTGCTCCGCTGGGCGCGTGAAAGCGCCGAGTTGTCGCTCGAAGAAGCCGCAACCAAGATTGGCCTGAATGCCGCTCACGGTATGGCGGGCGGTGGCCGGCTGCATGCCTTGGAGACAACGGAAGGCGAAGTCTCCCGCCCCGTACTGCTGAAGATGGCCAAGGTCTATCGCCGTTCCCTGCTGGTATTTTTCCTGGACGCGCCGCCGGCGTGCGGTCACCGCGGTGAAGATTTCCGTACCGTGCGGGAGCGGCATACCAGTGGGGAACCACTGGTGGCGGCGCTTGTTCGTGACATCCGTGCGCGCCAGGCGTTGGTGCGGGCCGTTCGCGAGGACGAGGATGACGCACAGGCACTTCCCTTCATTGGTTCCATGTCGCCCGACGATGGCGCCAGCACGGTGCTGGATTCCATCCGCCGCACCTTGGCCCTCGAGTTGAATGTGTTCCGTTCCGCAGGTTCGGTGGAGGCCGGGTTCGCCTACTTGCGGGAACGCGTCGAGGCGGCCGGCATTTACGTCCTCCTCATCGGCAATCTGGGCAGCCACCATTCCGTAGTGGATGTCGATGCTTTTCGGGGCTTCGCACTGGCAGATGCCGTGGCGCCATTCGTGGTGATTAACGATCAGGATGCAAAGTCCGCTTGGTCGTTTACGCTTCTGCACGAGGTGGTGCACCTTTGGCTAGGGGCCAGCGGTGTCAGCGGGCAGCACTTCGAGGGTGCGACGGAGAAATTCTGCAACGACGTTGCCAGCGAGTTCCTGCTCCCCCGGGCAGAGTTGGCTTCGTTCTCTATCGGCAGTCGCGAGCGCACCGCTATCGCCCTGCAGATTACGGAGTTTGCCCAAGGGCGGTTGGTCGGCCGCTCGCTGGTGGCGTATCGCCTGTTCCGGGCGGGGCTGCTGGGCGAACGGCTATGGCGGGAAATTGACGA
Organism: uncultured Pseudomonadota bacterium; assembly: GCA_903858165.1. Lineage (GTDB taxonomy): Bacteria > Pseudomonadota > Gammaproteobacteria > Steroidobacterales > Steroidobacteraceae > CAIOHZ01. Next base: position 1,034 of record CAIOHZ010000174.1, on the reverse strand, counting down.
AGCTTTTGCTGCAGAGTGGGCGCGCGGCCGCGAGACGAAGCGCGAGCAGATGCGGCAGGCGGAGGGCGGCCCGAATTACTATGTGGTTCGTCGCCATCGCCTTGGCGCGGCTTTGCTGGACCTTGTCGCCCGGAGCGTGAACGAAGGCCTGCTGACGCCTACCCGTGCCGGCAAGGTACTTGGGGTAAAGCCGCGCAACGTCCACACCTTGTTGAGCGGTGCCACCTCGCGGTTGGTGCATGGCGTTTGAGAAGATGTTGTACCTGCTGGATGCCAACGTACTCATCACTGCGAGCAACACCTATTATTCGGTAGATGCCGTGCCGGAGTTCTGGGAGTGGCTTGCACACAAGGGGCGAATGGGCGAAATAAAAATGCCTATCGAGACCTTCGAAGAGGTGCGTGATGGCGGTACCGACGCTGAAGTGGATTTGCTCTACGGGTGGTTGCAGGACGAAGAAAATCGCTCCGCTATTCTGCTCGAGGAAGAAGTTCAACGCGGACTGGTGCAGCGCGTGGTCGACCAATACGCTCCGGACCTGACGGAAGACGAACTTGAGGCCATCGGCCGAGATCCCTTTCTGATCGCGTACGGGTTGGCGCAACCCGGAAGGCGCTGCATCGTCACGATGGAAGTCTCTGGGCGCAAGCACAAGCGCCAGAACCGACGAATCCCGGATGTCTGCGCCGATCTCGGTGTCCCGTGCTGCAACACCGTCACGATGCTGCGCACGCTGGGCTTCAGCACGCGGTGGAGGGGATGAGGGCATCGATCCTCGTCACCAGAGCCGCCGGCAACCAGCCCACCAACCTGGAAGTGGTGCACACGGTGTGCCGGCTGCTGGACGAACTGCGTCCGCGCGCGGATGGCGGTAGCTACCTGCAGCAGGTGACGCACGTGCCCGACCGCCCCGGCCACGACCGCCGCTATGCGCTGGACACCCTCAAGCTGCGGCAGGAACTGGGGTGGCAACCGGAAGTGAGCTTGGAAGAGGGGTTAAGGGCAACGGTGGGGTGGTATTTGGGGAGGGTGT
>CAIOHZ010000173.1 GCA_903858165.1 uncultured Pseudomonadota bacterium | reverse complement strand
TGGCCACCGATATTGAGGCCCACCAAGTCGACGTCTTCGTCGATGGCAGCGCGCACAATTTCGGCGCCGGTGATCATGCCGCCGAGAATGACGTGAAAGCCACCATCGCGCAGCGCACGCGCCACCACGGAGATGCCGCGCCAGTGACCGTCGAGCGCAGTCTTCACCAACAGGATACGGGGAGCGTGCGCCGGCGGGGCAGGACCATCGTCCAACAAGCCGTCCATGGGTGCGGACTCGCTCATACCACCTCCGGCGTCTGCCAGTCGCCCCAGACTTCGCGGTAAACGCTGCCGATTTCACCGAGCGTTACTTCGGCATCGAGCGCATCCATCATGGCGGGCATGAGGTTCTGCGTGCCGCGGCAAGCCGCTTCCAAAGCATGCAGTGCCGCGGTGGCGCCACGTTCATGGCGTTCGCGCTTCACGGCATCGAGGCGTTCGCGGGCTACATCGTAAGCGTCGTTGACGCCTTCGAAGCCTTCGACTTCGTAAGTGCCCACGTCGTCCTTGAAATCGGTGACGCCGACAACGGTGCGCGTACCGTCCATTTCCTGCTGGAACCAGCCGACCTGGTTGTCGCGTGCTTGCTGGTGGAGCCAACCGGTATCGAGGGTGGCGAGGAAACCGCCGCGCTGCTGAATCTGTTCGCAGAATTCCCAGCCGCGTTGTTCCAGTTCGGCCGTCATCGCTTCGATGTAGTACGAACCACCGAGCGGGTCCGCTACGGCATGCAGGTTGGTTTCATGCGCCAACACCTGCTGAATGCGCACCGACATCTGGTGGGCGTGTTCGCTGGGAATGGAGATGGCTTCGTCGTAACCCGAGACGCCCAAAGACTGTGTGCCACCGAGCACGGCGGACAGCGCCATGAGCGTACCACGCACGATGTTGTTGAACGGCTGCTGGTAGGTCATGGCCGCACCGCTGGTAACGATGTGGATACGCATACGCAGCGCGCGTTCGTCCGTGATGCCATAGCGCGTGGACAGCAGGTGGTGCCACATCTTGCGGGCGGCGCGCAGCTTGGCGGCGTCCTCGAAAATTTCCATCGTCGTGCGGAAATTGATGCCGCCGCAGCGATAGGCCGCGGTGGTCAAGTCCATGCGGCCGCGGCGCTTGATCTCGTCGAGATATTCGATGGCATTGGCCATGACGGCGCCGAGCTCTTGCCAGGCATTCAGCCCCGTGTCGCCGCCGTTGTAGCCGGCAATGGACACCGGCACCCACTTCGGCAAGTGCTCGCCGCAGAATTCGATGATGTCCGCGTTCAGGCGCAGGCCCGGAGCCGTGGGAATCTGCTGCTTGGTCACGCAGCCAAGATACGTGAGGAAGAAATCGCTCTGCCCCGTGCCGCCCAAGTCCTTCAGCGCGATGCCGCGGCGCTTGGCGACCGTCCAGTAGGCGGCGAGGGCGAACGGGGCATGCTGCACCACGGCACCACCGGCGTGGCCGTAGGTGCTTTCGATGGGCAGGCCATCGAGGCAGATGGCCACGTCGCGCACGCTCTGCATGACGGCGCCCGTCATGCCGACGTCTTCGCGCCGCGCTACCACTTCGGGGTGGTCGACGTTGTAGAGGTGGTCTGCGGTGTTGCGGTCGTGTTCCATCAAGAAGCCGGTCTCGCCGTTCTTCAGGAGGAACTTGATGCGCTCGTTTTCGTCCTCGGGTTTACCGAAGCCCGACAACTGGAAAATGCGCCAAGGCTTGGTACGGTAGCCTTGCGGGAAGCAGCCGCGGTGAAAGGGAGCGTCACCGGGCCGCGAGCCCATGACCGCACGATGCGCCACCGGCACGTCATCCGGGCCATAGCTGGCCTTCAGCGGAATGCCGGAGCGGGTGGTGAACAGGGGCTGAGAACGCGGCTGTTTTTCCATGATGCCCACAATATACCCATGGTATAAAAAATCTACCACTGGTATTGCGGGCTGATTGACGGTTAATTTGTCGCCGTCGGCGGCCCCGTGCCGGTGACAGCGCCGCTGGGACGCTGCATATTCTCGTCGCGGCCCCTGAAGGATGCCGCGCCGACGCTGTCTGTCCCCGTTTTGCCCGAGAGTGCTCCCCGTTTTTCCCTTGAGGAGATGACCATGACGATGCCCAAAGTCCACGCTCCCGACCTCAGCCAGTTGTTCTCCGTGGCTGGAAAAAAC
>CAIOHZ010000172.1 GCA_903858165.1 uncultured Pseudomonadota bacterium | reverse complement strand
GCGCCGAGGCCTTTTACGCGGCACCTGAAGCTTTGCAAGGCGCCACAGGCGGTGGGTGCGGTCGACACCAATCTTGATGCCACGACGCTCCAGAAAGACCTGGATACGGCGATAACCGTACCGGGGATATTGCCCCGCCAGTTCATGCATAGCTTCGAGCACTGGAGCGTCTTTTTTGGCAAGACGCGACTCGTAGCCAATCGTCGACCGCGGAACCTGAAGCCGCGCGCACGCCCTGCGAAGCGACATACCGCGGCGCTGGACGAACGCCACTTGTTGCCGCCGGACGGACGCGCTTACCATTTTTTTGCAGCGACCTCCTTCATCACCTCGATCTCGAGATCCCGTTCCGCCACGATCTTCTTCAGGCGGGCGTTCTCGACTTCGAGGGCCTTCAGGCGGCGGACGTCCATCGTCTCGAGTTGCCCGAAACGGCGGCGCCAGAGGTAGATCGTCTGGTCACTGACCCCATGCTTCTTGGCCACGGCGGCCACCGGTGAATCGTCTGCCTCGCGCAGAATCTTCACCATCTGCTCTTCCGTAAATCGCGCCTTCTTCATGACTCCCTCCTGTCCCGGGAGCCATCTTGCCAAACTTCAAACGGTCCGAAAAATAACCATCAGGTCACTAGCTTACCTTCACCCGGTTGACTGGAGCGCTTGCAGACCAGTTATCTCGAGGTGTTATACTCAACTACAACACCAATACCAAGGATTGGCAGGGTGTCACGGCGGTACGCCTGCCAGGGGCGCGCTGCGGTGACCCGGGCCGGTCCGAAAGGACTTTTCGCCATGCTGCACATCGAACAGCTCACCCATGTCTACCCCAACGGCACCCGCGCTCTGGATGGCGTCACGCTGGAGATTCCCCGGGGCATGTTCGGGCTCCTGGGCCCCAACGGCGCCGGCAAGTCCTCGTTGATGCGCTGCCTCGCCACATTGCAGGTTCCGACTTCCGGGCAGATTCGCTTCGGCAGCTTGGATGTCCTCGCTTCCCCCGGCGAACTGCGCGCCCGGCTTGGCTACCTGCCGCAAGACTTCGGCGTCTACCCACGCGTTAGCGCCTACGACATGCTCGACCACTTGGCGGTGCTGAAAGGGCTGACCGTCCGCGGCGAACGCAAGGCCGCCGTGGAGGGGCTGCTGCAGCAAGTGAACCTCTGGGATGTGCGCAAAAAAGCGCTCGCCGGCTTCTCCGGTGGCATGCGTCAGCGCTTCGGCATCGCGCAAGCGCTGCTTGGCAACCCGGAGCTGGTCATCGTCGACGAGCCCACCGCCGGCCTGGACCCGGAAGAGCGCAACCGCTTCCTGAACCTGCTGTCGGAAATTGGCGAGAACGTGGTGGTCATCTTGTCCACGCATATCGTCGATGACGTGAAAGACCTGTGCCCGCGCATGGCCATCCTTGCTGGCGGTCGCATTGTCGGCACGGGCGCACCCCATGAACTCATCGCGGGTGTCGAAGGCCGCATCTGGCGCAAGAGCATCAGCAAAGCGCAACTGGCTGAACACCAAGCCGCGTTTCAGGTCATCTCCACGCGTTTGCTGGGCGGCAAGACGCTGATTCACGTCGTGGCGGACCAGTCGCCGGGTGAAGGGTTCGAGCCAGCCGCGGCCGGCTTGGAAGACGTGTACTTCAGCACGCTGTCCGCCCAGCGCCGTGCCGCCTGAGGCTACTAATATGGGAACGAAAGGCATGTTCGGCCGCATCGCGGCGTTCGAATTCCGTTACCAGGCCTCCGGTCCAGCTTTTGCTGTCACCAGTTTCCTGTTCTTTCTCTTCACCTTCGGTGCGGCCGCCTCGGACACCGTGAACATTGGCGAAGGAGGCAACGTCCTCGTCAATTCACCGTACGCAGTGACGCAAGCCATGATGATCATGTGCGTCTTTGCGCTGTTCATCTTGGTGGCGTTCGTCGCCAACGTCGTGGTGCGCGATGACGAGACGCGCTTCGCCGCGCTCATTCATTCCACGCGCGTCAGCAAGTTCGACTACTTGTTCGGGCGCTTCGTGGGCGCCTTCGGTGCCGCTGTGCTGTTGTTCATGGCCGTGCCACTCGGCAATCTCGTCGGCGCTGCCATGCCATGGGTGGACCCGGAAACCCTGGGGCCCGTGCGCCTTGGAATGTACGTCTACACGCTGTTCCTGTTGTGCGTGCCGACCCTGTTCGTGATGGGAGCAGGCTTTTTCGCCCTGGCTACCGCTACACGCTCCATGCTCACTACCTATGTGGGCGTCATCGTCTTTCTGGTGCTGTTCTTCGTCGCCACCGGTTCGCTGGACCAGCCAGGGAACGAAACACTGGTAGCGATGATCGATCCCTTCGGCCTCGGTGCCATGTCGCAGCTCACCAAGTACTGGACGGCCGCCGACCGCAACACACGGCTCATACCGCTCGAAGGAGTCATGTTGTGGAACCGCGTCTTGTGGTTCGTGGTGTCGTTCGCGCTACTGGCTTTGGCCTATCGCTTGTTCAAGGT
>CAIOHZ010000171.1 GCA_903858165.1 uncultured Pseudomonadota bacterium | reverse complement strand
GGAAGAAGCGGCCATCCCCGCTGGCTTCGAGCGGTGTGACGCCATTCAGCCAGAGTTTCCCTTGGCGGGCGCTGATACGCAGGCTGCCAAGCCAAGGGTCTTCAGTGCGGTATTCGCCCGTGTATTGCTGCCATGCTGCAGATAGCGGGAAACTGCGCGGGCCGGTGTAAGTGGTACCTGCGTACCAGTCGTCGCCCCAAGCGGCTTGGAGCACTGCACCCTTGCCGTCTTTTCCGGTGCGCGTGAAGACCACGGGGAAGTGCGCGAAATCGGCATGAGCTACCGTGAATACGTCTGGCGCCAGTAGTTCCATCGCAATACGCTCGGTGCCGCGCAGCAGGAACAAGCGCTCGCCTTGCGCGGCGAACTCCAGCACGCGGCCGTCGTTCGCGGTAAAGCGTCCGGCGTAGTCAGCGGCAGCCGGCACACGCCATGCCGGGTCTGCGGCGGGTACTGGTGGCAGTGGCTTGCCTTCACGCACCGCGCGCATGAGCTTCAGCGCGTATTCCGCCACGGGCCGCGGTCGATAGCCCTGCATGGCATTGATGGAGGCAAACACGCCGCAGCGGGCCTCCATGTCTACTTCGAGCGCGGAAGCGAACGACACCATGCCACCCGTGTGGCGCAAACGCGTGTGCCCATCGAGTAGGTCCACGGCGATGCCATAGCCATAGGCAGTACCCGGGCCGAAGTGCTCGGCTGCCTGATGGCGACCCATGAAGCCATCGAAGCCTGCCGGCGAGACCACGCGCCCGTTGGGCCCTTCGCCGCGCCGGATGAGCATGGTGAGGTAGGCGCCCATGTCGCGGGCCGGGGCGGCCACGCAACCAGAGGCACCTTTCATGTTGATGGCCGGGCTACGATGCAGCGCGCCTTGCCGCGGGAAGGGGCGGTCGTTACGCCGCGCCTGATAGCTGGTGGCGATGCGCTCTGCGGCATCGAGCGTAATGACCGGTTCGCTCGCCTGCATGCCGAGCGGCACCAACAGCCGCTTGCGGAAGGACTCCGCCACGCTGCCGCCATCGAGGTGCGCGAGCAGCAGGCCCAGGGCCTCGTAACCCATGTTGCAGTAATGGAAAAAAGTGCCGGGCGCCGCCGTGGCGCGATGGCGGAAACTGGGGTCGGGCGGGAACAGAGCCCCGTCCGGCAACGCGCCACCGTGAGTCAGCAGGTGGTGCGTGGTGATGGGCTTGGCATCGGGGGTATTGGCGTCGTCGAATCGCAGCCACGGCAGGTAGTCGCGGATGGGCTTGTGGAAATCGAGCTTTCCCTCCTCCTGCAACTGCACGAGGCACAAGCCCAGGAAAGACTTGCTGATGGAGCCGATATGGAACAGGCGATCCGGGTTGAGCGGGATGCGGCGCTCGAGGTCTTCCATGCCGTAAGCGCAAACCCGCTGAATTCCACTTTCATCGGCCAACACCAACGTGAGCCCTGGCGCATTCATGTCGCGCAGGTATTGCTCCACATAGCGATCGAGCAGGGTGAAAGCGGCAGAGTACCGGCTGGCACTGGCGGCACGGGTTTCCTGCAACGGCAACCCGGTGGCGGAGGCGAGAACCCCGAGCTTCACGCCCAGGCCGAGTAATTCACGACGGTTCATGCGGGGACCTCATGGGTTTTGTGTTGCGTTATCTGCAGCATACGCGCGCTACCTCTAGCGCCGCCGCTGAGTGCCCCCAGCGTTCCACGCTTGATTAAGGTGACGACTGTCGGTAAATTTCCAAAATGGAAAATATCATTCATTTCGAAGCGCCGTTCGTGGTTTTTTTCGGCGACGCCAAAGACCCCACTTTCGCCAAGACCGGTCTGGGTCTGGCGCAGTGGCGCCCGGCTGACTGCATCGGGCAAGTGGCACTGCCAGGCTGCGGCGTGGATGCGGGCGTCCCGAAGTATTCGCTGGCTGAAGCCAAGGCGGCTGGTGCTCGCAGCCTCGTCATCGGTTCTGCGGCCGTGGGTGGCCGGGTTCCCGACAACTGGGTGCCGGCGCTTTGCGAAGCTGCGGCACTGGGTTTGGACGTGGTGGCCGGGCTGCATGTCCGGCTCGGTAGTCTGCCGGGCTTGGCGGCTGCAGCCGAAAAGGGCGGCGTTCGGCTGATCGATGTGCGCGTGCCGCCGCCGGGCTTGCCGGTGGGTAGTGGGCGCAAGCGCACCGGCATGCGGCTGCTCACTGTTGGCACGGACTGCGCCTGCGGCAAGAAATACACCGCCTTGGCGCTCGACGCTGAAATGCAGCGCCGTGGCTTGAAGAGTGATTTCCGCGCTACGGGCCAGACCGGCATCATGATTGCCGGCCGTGGCCTGCCGCTGGATGCGGTCGTGGCAGATTTCCTTACCGGCGCTGCTGAGATGCTGTCACCAGACAACAGCGCCGACCACTGGGACATGGTGGAAGGGCAGGGCGCACTGTTTCACCCCGGCTACCTGCAGGTGACGGTGGGCTTGCTGGTCGGCACACAGCCTGATGCCATCGTCGCGTGTCATGAAGTGGGTCGCCACGAAGTGGACGGCTGGGACGGCTTCCCGCTGCCGAGCATTCAGCAGCTTATCGACCGTGCCGTCACGCTGGGTTCGCTCACCAACCCAGTAGTGCGCTGCGTCGGCATTTCACTGAATACCTCGAAGGTGCCGGCCGCAGAGCGGGCAGCGATACTGGCGGCTTACGCTGCGGCTAGCGGCTTGCCTTGCGTGGATCCGCTAGTCGAAGGCGTGGGCCCCATCGTCGATCGCTTGTTACAGGAGTTCCCGCAGTGAAGTGGAGCGCACACATTGAAAGCTGGCCGGCCATTCGGCCGTTTCGTATTACCGGCAAGGTTTGGAACACCTTCGATTCCATCGTGGTGGAGTTGGCCGAAGGTGGCGCTTATGGGCGCGGCGAGGCGCTCGGCGTCTACTACCTCGATGAAACGGCCGAGACCATGCTCGCGCAAGTGGAAACGCTGAGCGATGCTCTGACTAGGGGCATCGATCGCGCGGCACTGCAGAGCCTGCTGCCACCGGGAGGTGCGCGTAACGCTATCGACTGCGCCTTGTGGGACTTGGAAGCCAAGACCAGTGGGCGTTCCATCTGGGAACTCACCGGCGTCACGCCGAAGGCGCTCGAGACAGTGTTCACCATTGGCCTCGAGCCCGAGCCGGAAGAGATGGCACGCAAGGCGGCTGCTGCCACGCGCCAGAGCTTGCTGAAGGTGAAGCTC
>CAIOHZ010000170.1 GCA_903858165.1 uncultured Pseudomonadota bacterium | reverse complement strand
GGAAGAAGCGGCCATCCCCGCTGGCTTCGAGCGGTGTGACGCCATTCAGCCAGAGTTTCCCTTGGCGGGCGCTGATACGCAGGCTGCCAAGCCAAGGGTCTTCAGTGCGGTATTCGCCCGTGTATTGCTGCCATGCTGCAGGTAGCGGGAAACTGCGCGGGCCGGTGTAAGCCGCGCCTGCGTACCAGTCGTCGCCCCAGGCGGCTTCAACTACCGCACCCTTGCCCTCTTTTCCGGCGCGCGTGAAGACCAGCGGGAAGTGCGCGAAATCGGCGTGAGCTACCGTGAATACGTCTGGTGCCAGCAGTTCTACCGCAATGCGCTCGGTGCCGCGCAGTAGGAACAAGCGCTCGCCTTGCGCGGCGAACTCCAGCACGCGGCCGTCGTTCGCGGTAAAGCGCCCGGCATAGTCCGCCGCGGACGGCACACGCCAAGACGGATCCGCCGCGGGGACGGGTGGCAGCGGTTTGCCTTCGCGGACGGCGCGCATCAACTTCAGCGCATATTCCGCCACGGGCCTCGGGCGATAGCCCTGCATGGCATTGATGGAAGCAAATACGCCGCAGCGCGCATCCATGTCTACTTCGAGCGCGGAAGCGAACGACACCATGCCACCCGTGTGGCGCAAACGCGTGTGTCCATCGAGCAGGTCCACGGCGATGCCATAGCCATAGGCAGTACCCGGGCCGAAGTGCTCGGCCGCCTGATGGCGACCCATGAAGCCATCGAAGCCTGCCGGCGAGACCACGCGCCCGTTGGGTCCTTCGCCGCGCCGGATGAGCATGGTGAGATAGGCGCCCATGTCGCGGGCCGGTGCGGCCACGCAGCCGGAGGCAGCTTTCATGTTGATGAGTGGGCTGCGGTGTAGTGCACCTTGCCGCGGGAAGGGGCGGTCGTTACGCCGCGCCTGATAGCTGGTGGCGATGCGCTCTGCGGCATCGAGCGTAATGACCGGTTCGCTCGCATTCATGCCGAGCGGCACCAACAGCCGCTTGCGGAAGGACTCCGCCACGCTGCCGCCATCGAGGTGCGCGAGCAGTAGGCCCAATGCCTCGTAACCCATGTTGCAGTAATGGAAAAAAGTGCCTGGTGCTGCCGTGGCGCGATGGCGGAAACTGGGGTCGGGCGGGAACAGAGCCCCGTCGGGCAAGGCGCCACCGTGAGTCAGCAGATGGTGCGTGGTAATGGGCTTGGCGTCAGGGGTGTTCGCGTCATCGAACCGCAGCCACGGCAGGTAGTCGCGGATAGGTTTGTGGAAATCCAGCTTTCCCTCGTCTTGCAATTGCACGAGACACAAGCCGAGGAACGACTTGCTGATGGAGCCGATGTGGAACAGGCGGTCCGGGTTGAGCGGGATGCGGCGCTCCAGGTCTTCCATGCCGTAAGCGCAAACCCGCTGAATTCCACTGTCGTCGGCCAATGCCAGCGTGAGGCCCGGGGCATTCATGTCGCGCAGGTATTGCTCCACGTAGCGGTCGAGCAGCGCGAAAGCCGCAGCGTAGCGGCTGGGACTGGCCGCGAGCGCTTCCTGGATGGGGAGCACGGTGGTTGAGGCGAGTACGCCGAGTTTGACGCCGAGACCGAGCAATTCACGACGATTCATGAGAACTCCCTGAGGACGTTGGTGACAACTGCAAGCGGCTCCGTCGACAGGGCGGTGTTCGCCCGTTGGCGTTCCACGCTTGCTTCGGAGGGGTGATATCCGGTATTTTTCTAAAATGGAAAATATAATTCATTTCGACGCGCCGTTCGTGGTTTTTTTCGGCGACGCCCAAGACCCCACTTTTGCCAAGACCGGTCTCGGACTGGCGCAGTGGCGCCCGGCCGACTGCATCGGCCAAGTATCGCTCCCGGGGTGCCGCGTGGATGCCGGCATCCCGAAGTATTCGCTGGCTGAAGCCAAAGCGGCGGGTGCACGCAGCCTCGTCATCGGTTCTGCGGCCGTGGGGGGCCGGGTTCCCGACAACTGGGTGCCGGCGCTTTGCGATGCCGCGGCACTGGGTTTGGACGTGGTGGCCGGACTGCATGTCCGGCTCGGTAGTCTGCCGGGCTTGGCGGCTGCGGCCGAAAAGGGCGGCGTTCGGCTGATCGATGTGCGCGTGCCGCCGCCGGGCTTGCCGGTAGGCAGTGGGCGCAAGCGCACCGGCATGCGGCTGCTCACCGTCGGCACGGACTGCGCCTGCGGCAAGAAATACACCGCCTTGGCGCTCGATGCTGAAATGCAGCGCCGCGGCTTGAAGAGTGATTTCCGCGCCACTGGCCAGACCGGCATCATGATTGCCGGCCGTGGCCTGCCGCTGGATGCGGTCGTGGCAGACTTCCTCACGGGCGCTGCTGAAATGCTGTCGCCCGATAACAGCGCCGACCATTGGGATATGGTGGAAGGGCAGGGCGCGCTGTTTCACCCGGGCTATTTGCAGGTGACGGTAGGCTTGCTGGTAGGCACGCAGCCGGACGCCATCGTCGCTTGCCATGAAGTGGGCCGTCATGAAGTAGACGGCTGGGATGGCTTTCCGCTGCCGAGCATTCAGCAGCTCATTGACCGCGCGGTGCTGCTCGGCTCGCTCACGAACCCTGCTGTGCGGTGCGTTGGCATCTCGTTGAATACATCGAAGGTGCCCGCTGCGGAGCGCGCCGCCGTACTGGCAGCGTATTCCGCCGCCAGCGGCCTGCCTTGCGTGGATCCGCTAGTCGAAGGCGTGGGCCCCATCGTTGACCGCTTGCTACAGGAGTTTCCGCAATGAAGTGGAGCGCGCACATTGAGAGCTGGCCGGCCATTCGGCCCTTCCGCATTACCGGTAAGGTATGGAATACCTTCGATTCCATCGTGGTGGAGTTGGCGGAGGGAACCGCTTATGGTCGCGGTGAAGCGCTTGGCGTTTACTACCTCGACGAAACCGCCGAGACCATGCTCGCGCAAGTGGAAACGCTGGGCGCAGCTTTGGCTGCGGGTATCGACCGCGCCACGCTGCAAGGCCTGCTGCCGCCGGGCGGTGCGCGCAACGCCATCGACTGCGCGCTCTGGGATTTGGAAGCCAAAGCCAGCGGGCGTTCCATCTGGGAACTCACCGGCGTCACGCCGAAGGCGCTCGAGACAGTGTTCACCATTGGCCTCGAGCCCGAGCCGGAAGAGATGGCACGCAAGGCGGCTGCTGCCACGCGCCAGAGCTTGCTGAAGGTGAAGCTC
>CAIOHZ010000169.1 GCA_903858165.1 uncultured Pseudomonadota bacterium | reverse complement strand
GTGAAGCGGGCGCTTTGGTCATCGGGCGCCAGTTCCAGCGCACGCGCCAACAACGGGATGGCTTCCGTGTCCTTGCGGCGCCAGAAAGCGGCCTCGCCAAGTAAGCGGTGCACCAAGGCGTCGTCCGGGTGGGTGCGGCGGTATTCGCGCAGCAGGAACTCGGCTTCGGGCACTCGCTCCGCGCAGAGCGTGGCGGCGGCCCGTTGCAGGGGCAGGTCGGTCGCTTGCAGCCGCAAAGCCTGGGCTTGCGTGCGGCGGGCACCATCCAGGTCCCCCATGGCCGTGAGGTGCCAAGTCAGTTCCTGCCAGGCCGCGGCATGGTTGGGGTCTAGCGCCACCAGGCGACGCAACGGCTCCACGGCGGCTTCCCCGTGTCCCGCCAGCGTCAGCGCTTGAGCCGAATCCCAAAGGGCCTCCGCCGAGGTGTCCTGCGTCGTGTTGGCGAGACCGGTGACCGGAGCGCTCGAGGCGGACATGGGGGCGGACATGGGGGCGGACGTGGGGGCGGACGTGGGGGCGGTAGCAGGGGTGGGTGTGGTGCTCATGTCGGAACGGGATTGTGCATCAAATTCGCCTCCGGCAGGGCAGCGCTCCCCTTCCCGTGCGCGCTCCCGTGCTAGGCTTTCCGTATTGGATTTAAGGAGTTACCTATGGCTATCGTCACTGCCCGTTCGGGCCTCAGCGCCCTCGTGCTGTCGCTTGCCTCCCTGTCGGCGTTGGCTGTGGAACCCACCACCGCGCCCCCCGTGCCCCCTGCCGCCCCGGCAGCGCCGGCTGCTGGGGCTGCACCGACGGTCGCGCCGGCTGCCGCTGCCGACCCTTCCCAGCAGAAGGTCGTGGTGTCTGAAGCTACCGCTCAGGCCGCCGCTAAGTTGGTCTGTCGTAATGAACGGGTCACCGGTTCTAACCTTCGGACCCGCAAGGTCTGCTCTACGCCGGATTCGCAGAATGCCTCGGGTGACTGGGTGCGCCAGCAGCAGGAGCGTGGCGGCATCAATGCTTCCGCCACCCTGAACAACGGTAATTGATCCCGCGCCGGCTGGCGGCGCTAACCGCGTCGCCAGTCCACTGGTACCGCGCACGGCGCGGCCAGTGCCGCCAGCAGCCCCGTCGGGACGCTGGCGGGTAGTTCCAAGCTCGTCACCCAAGCGCTGGCCAAGCCATGCTCGGCTGGCACCCGCAGCGAACGCGCTGCGGCCTCCGTTCCCGTTTCCACGCACGCCAGTCCGCCCGGTAGCCCTAGGCCAGTCAGCTTCAGGTAGGCCTCTTTGCGTGTCCAGGTGCGAAAGAACACCGCTTCGCGTTCCGGGCCTTCAGGGGCGGCTGCTACGGCCGCTGCCTCCGCCGCGTTGAAGTGTCGCGCGGCAATGCGCGCCGCGCGCTCGAACGGCCGCGCGAGTTCAACGTCCACGCCCAGCGGCAGTCCGCCCGCATGCACCGCCAGCAAGCCGTGGTGCGCGCTGTGGCTGAGGTTGAAGGTGCGGAGTGTGCCGGCGACAGCGGGCTTGCCGCGCTCGCCGACGGTAGTGAAGGCCACGGCCGCAGGTTCCATGCCCAGTAGTTCCGCCACCCGCAAGCGCAGCCATGCGCGGCCGTGAATGAAGCGGCGGCGGTCTTCGTCGAAATGGAAGCGTGCTGCGCGTTTGCGCTCTTCGCTGTCGAGGCTGCTGGTAGGCAGCGCTAATGTCGGCGTGTCCAGGTCCAGATATTCCAGCACCACGGGTGAAGGCGGTGGGTTCATGCCTTTATTGCGGCGAGGCAGTGGCTGCGGTAGGCGCGGGTAGCGTCAGCCACAGCACCTCGCCCGGCGTGGCCGTGGCACTTTCCAGTTCCGCTTCCACTTCCAGCTTCGCACCTGCCGGAACATCGACGGTCCCCAGCAGCAACGGGCGCGCGGCGACGCGTGCAGCGGGCCAGTTCCACGTCATGCTGCTCGTACCGCAACCCGGTGTGCAACGTAACTGAACGCGCCGTATGCCGGTTTGTCCGGTGCCGAAGCGATACTGCACTTCCATCTGCCGTGCAGTTTTCGCTGCGGGCAATTGCCACAGCGCCAAGGCTTTGCGCTGTGTTTGCGGTGCCTGCCATGGGAGCGGTGACATCAGCTTCAGGCGCGTCAGTATTTCGGTAGTCAGGTCAGCGAGGCGCCAGCCGTCGAAAGGCTCGGGTGTGGCTTGGTCGAAGCCATCGCTGAACGCTGCGATCAGCACGCGCGGCTTCTGGGGGCTGTCTGGCCAGTCGAGCAACGCTACTTCTTCGAGGGTGTCGAACGCGGTGCCAATCTTGCCGATGATGCGCGTGTTGGGCGGCGCGCCCGAGGCCAGCGTCGACTGCAGGCTGAAGCGCGTACGTGCCAGATAAGGACGCAGCGTAGCGAACACGGGTGCGCCACTGCGGCTGTCTATTTCGCCGTCCACCAAAGCGCGCATTAGCGCGGCGGTGTCGTGCGCCGACATAGTGTTGCGCCCCAGTTCTTGGCGCGCGCGCTTTTCGAAGCCGGCGGGATCGTCGCCGGAATTCGTTGGGTAAGTCTTGCTGAACAAGCGCATGCCGCCCAGTAGCCCCCAGCTTTGCAGCCGCTGTTCAGTGTGCAGGCGGGCCGCGAGCCAGTTGGCGTAGGCAGCGTTGCGCGTGGGTTCATCGGCAGGCGCCGCAACCGCCTGCACGTCCGGGGCAATGGGGCCTTCGTGATGGTCGATGGTACCGGTGAGTGCATCCACCAAGCGTCCCGTAGCCACGTTGTCTGAATCCACGAGCATCGGCACGAGGTCTTCGCGTTGGCAGTCGGGTGCTGCACCGCGCTCCACGCAAGCCACGACGCTGTCGATGGCGAAGGGCAGCTTCACTATGCTGGCTGGGTAGACCTGTGCTGTAGCGTCTACTTCGCCGCCGCGCCACGGTTGCCCGGGGGCCGCTTGCACCCATACGGCTAGGTTCAGCCGCTTGAAGGATTGCGTGGCCAAAAAGGCGCTGCGTGCTTGTTCGGTGATGGCCTGAATTTGCGGGTCGAGGCCGGCGGGTGCGGCTGCGGCGGGCGCGTGCAGGCCAAGCGTCGCGAGCCAGCTCGCTCCAACAAGGCACCAACGTACGCGGCTCATCGTTCAGCCGCCCGCAGTGCAGTACTCACCACGCGGTCTCCGGCGCGCAGGCCCAGTTTGGCGACGGTGCCGCCCGCCAGTTCCAGCACCGCAAGCACAGGCTCGCCGGAAGGAATGGGCGAGAGGTCGTGCGGACGCGCATTTTCGGCGATACGCGCAACGGTGCCATTCTGGCGTACGAACAACAGGTCCAGCGGGATGAAGGTGTTCCTCATCCAGAACGCGGCGCTCATCGGTACCGGAAACAAAAACAGCATGCCGCCTTTTTCCGGCAGTGCATTAACGAACATGAGGCCTTGCTCGCGCCGTTCAGGTGTGGAGGCTACCCACACCTCGAAGGGCAGACGCTTCCCGGCGCTTTCAATGACCAAAGGCGCCTTGGGGAGACGGGCGAGGTCTTCGGCGCTGACGCGTGTGGTGCCAGCGTTGGCGTTCTGCGTGCCCGCCAAAGCGAAGGCCAGACAGAACAGGGTGGCCAGCAAGGCAGTAGTGCGGCGAAAGATGTTCATGCCCGAATAATACTGCGAGAGGCTACGAGGCGCCGAAAATAACGATGCCCACGCGCTCGATATGCTCGCGTAGTGCGGCGTGCTCCAAGTGGGCCATGGGCACGACATCGAACTTGTAGGGCAGCAACAGGTCTTCAAGGTCCAGTGCGATGGCCTCGCCTTCCAGTGGGCCCAGCGGCCCGAAGATGGCGAGGTCTACGTCGGAATAGGGGCGGTGGGTGCCCTTCGCGCGCGACCCGAACAGCTTTACGGCGACTATAGCTGGGTGCCGGCCGAAGATGGCCACCACTTGGCGGAGGTCTTCGGGCGGCAAGCAGGGTATGCGCGTGGCGTTCATTCCTGCAGTTTCCCGGCAAGCCAGGCATGCAGTTGCGCCATCTCCGCCAAGTAGCGCGTTTCGATGGCGGCCAAGGCGTCGTCGGAGTGGCGCAGGTTGTAGGTGTGGGCGAGCAGGTTGCGTTGACGAAGCATATCCGTCCAAACGTGCCCTTCGCGGATAACGCCTGCTGCTAGCGCGGCTTCAATGATGGCGCACGGCGTAAGCGTGGGCATGGCAACACCTGCCGCCTCGAGGTAGTCCTTCATCGCTTTCCAGGAAAGTTCGAAGGTGTACTCGAAGCGGTGGATAGTGCCTTCGCGCTCCAGCTGATTCAGTTGGGCGCCACCGCTCGCGAGCGCTTCGCGCAGCAAGGCGAAGGCTCGGTCGAAATTGTCGAAGCGCTGTTTCCATCGCACGTCGGTAACCATGCAGCGAAGTCTATCGCCGCGCGGTCCAGAAGCAACAATGCCACCAGGAATTGAGGTGCATTCGCCGAAAAGTCGCGGACAGTCTCAATCGCCCGTGTGCGACACCAGCAGTGCCTTGGCCAGCTTGCCATGCAATTGCCCTAAGCCGCGCACCGCATGCATGAGCGTGGTGAGCAGCAACACGCCGAGCAGTGGCACCACCACGAACTCCACGCCGTGGAAATCCGCGGTGAGCTTCACGCCGTTGATATTGCCGAACACCATTTCGCCGTGGTTGAACAGCGCGCCGAACGGCAGGCCCAGCAGCGCTAGGCTGAAGGCGAGGCCGACGACGGTAAAGGTGAAGTAGAAGATGCCCAGCGGCAGTTGTACGCCCATGTAGATAAGCGTGGTCCAGGTGCGCCAGTCGCCGAGCATGTCCTTGATGCGCTCCCACCAGGTGCCGGGCGTAGGCGTCAGCGGACGGCGCGGCATGCGAACGCCGAGTAAGCCTTCCACCAGTCGCCCTTCGGCCAGCGACAGTACGCGGGTGAAGCCGATGAACAGCAGGAAGAACGGTACACCGATGATGAGGATGGCCAAACCCGCCGACAGCGACAGGCCGACGACAGCTGTCGTGAAGTAGAAGATGCCGGTGAACATGGCCAGCAGCAGATAGAACAGCGCGCCCCAGGTGTGCGAGTCGCTATACACGTTGAAGAAGCGGCCCAGCGCCGTTTGCTTCGGCACTGGCGGCGGCAGGCGCAGCGCAGCAGTCACTTTCGCTTCGGTGGTGCGATAAGCCGCGGCCACTTCTTCGGGCGCGCCGTAGGTGCTGGCGATGCGCTCGAGCACGTCGGCCTCGGATTGCGGCGGCGTCAACGTGCGCGCGGCGGCGAGTTCGGCGCGGAGGTATTCCTCGGCATCGTAGAGCGCGTCTTGCACCAGCGCGTTGTCTTCGCCGGCCAGCGCTTCGCGTAGCTGGCGCAGGTATTGGTCGATGGAGCGGGGAGCGGTTTGTGCGGTCATGGCGAACGTCCTTGGAGGGTCGCAGGAGTTAAAGAGGGGTGGTTTCGGTCGTCTTTGCGCTACCGGCCTGCGAAGTGCCTGATACGGCGGCGCCCCCGGCGAAGCGGTCGACGAAATCGCGGGTGTCGCGCCAAATGCTGCCCCAACGGGCGAGCACTTCGCGGCCCGCCGGGGTGATCTGGTAATAGCGGCGCGGCGGCCCGGAAAGCGACGGCTCGACGCGGCTGGCCAACAGGCCATTGGCGCTGAGCGTGCGGAGCACCGGGTACAGCGCGCCTTGCTTGATGAGCGCCACGCGGCCGCCGTCTTGCTGGAGCTGCTTGGCGATTTGGTAGCCGTAAAGTTCGCCGCCGGCCTGTTCGAGCACGGACAGCAACACCAGCGACACGAGCCCGGCGTTCAGTTCACGCTGGAACTTGCGCTCCAAGGCTTCGGGGTCGACGGGGGCCTCGGCTCCGCGGTCTGTACCCGGGCCCGTGCCGGGGCCAATACCCGGATCCGTGGCTTCTTCAGGGGGTTCCGTCATGGTGGTTTTCTTCGGTGAACTAGTGCGTTAAGTGAATAGTACTATTAATCAAACACTAGTCAAGAGTTAACACTAGGTATTTCGCAATCGATTGCACGCCATTGGTGCAAGGACGGGACGCTTTCCCAAAACTCTTTTACTATTCCACCCGGGGAGACGAGGAGCCGCTAGATGATTAAACCTGCCGCCCGATTGAACTCTGGCCGTTATGTCAGCCGCTTAACCAGCGGGACCATGGCCATCATCATGGCGGGCGGTCGTGGCGAGCGTTTGCGGGAACTCACTTCCGGTCGTTGCAAACCGGCAGCCCCCTTCGGCGGCAAGTTCCGCATTATCGATTTCGTCCTCTCCAACTGCGTGAACAGCGGCATTCGGCAAATCGCCGTCATGACGCAGTACAAAGCGCAGTCGCTCATCCAGCACGTGAACCGCGGCTGGGGTTACTTGCGCGGCGAGTTCGGCGAATTCGTCGACGTGGTGCCAGCGCAGCAGCAGGTGGGCGAACAGTGGTACCGCGGCACTGCGGACTGCGTCTACCAGAACCTCGACTACATTCGCACCACGCGCCCGAAGCACGTGTTGGTGTTGGCCGGCGACCACATCTACAAGATGGACTACGGCCCGCTCATCGCTTACCACGTGGAAAAGAACGCGGACATCACCATTGGTGTCGTGGAAGTGCCTGTGCAAGACGCGCGCGAGTTCGGGGTGCTTACCGTTACCGAATGGAACAAGGTAGTGAAGTTCGCGGAGAAGCCTGCCAACCCGGACCCTATCCCCGGCCGCGAAGGCACTGCGCTCGCTTCCATGGGCATCTACGTGTTCAACGCTTCGCTGCTGGAGCGCATGCTCACCGAAGATGCCGCGAACGCGAATTCCCAGCACGACTTCGGCAAGAACATCATTCCCGGGGCCATCGATAACTTGCAGGTGTTTGCTTACCCGTTCCAGGACGTGAAGACGCGCGCGCAGTCTTACTGGCGCGATGTGGGAACGCTGGATGCCTACTACGACGCGAACGTCGAACTCGTCGACGTCGACCCTGAACTGAATATCTACGACGAGCAGTGGCCCATCTGGACTTACCAGGTGCAGCAGCCGCCCGCGAAGTTCACCTCGACGCCGGAAGGCGCGCGTGGGCTCATTGAAAACAGCATGATCTCCGGCGGCTGCATCATCACCGGTGCGCAGGTCACACGCTCCATGCTTTTCAGCGACGTGCGTGTGCATGAAGGCGCGGTGGTCGACCGCTCCGTCATCCTGCCGCATGTGGAGATTGGCCGCGGCTGCGTGGTGCGCAACGCCATCATCGACGAAGGTGTAGCGCTGCCCGATGGCATGCGCATTGGCCTTGACCGTGAGCTGGATGCACAGCGGTTCCGTGTTACCGAGCGCGGTGTGGTGCTGGTTACCGCCGACATGCTGCGTGACGCGTGATGGCGTCCCCCCAGCAGTGAGCGCCACTGCCACGCGCACCCGCCTGCGGGTAGTCCTTTGCACCCATTTGCACCAGCCCCTGTACCGCGATGCGGGCAGTGGCCGGCAGGTATTGCCGTGGGCCTACCTGCATGCACTGCAGGAATACGCGGACCTCACCCATCACTTGGAGATTTCCACTTCCGGCACGGCGGTGCTGAACCTCTCGCCCGTATTGCTGGAACAGTTGGACGACTATGGGGCTGCGTTGTCGCGCGCTTTGCGCGGTGGGCCGCCCCCGCAGGACCCGGTCCTCGCATTGCTCACTCCCGCTGGGCGCCCACTCGATAGCGCCGCATGGCCGCCCTTGTTGCGTGCGGTGCTCGACAGTGCACCGCCGCGCATTGCCAATCGCTTTCCGCCGTACCAGCGTTTGCTCGAGATGGCGCGGCAAGCGCTTGCCAATGGCACCAGCCATTGGTTATCGCCGGGGTTTTTGCGCGACTTGGCTGCTTGGCACCATTTAGCGTGGTGCGGTGAAAGCGCACAAGCGGATGAACGCGTGGCAGGCCTTATTGCGCATGGCTTGTCGCAGGGCCCCGTCGTGCCTGCGCGCTTTGGCGAAGAAGATTTGCGTCTTCTGCTGGAAGTGGTCACGGACGTCGTCGTCGGCTTGGTGCCGCGTTGGCGGCGCTTGCTGGGCAGTGGGCGTATTGAATTGTCGGCTTCGCCTTGGGGGCACCCTTTGTTGCCGGCCATGCTGGGCAGCGTGGCGGAACTGCCGGACCTCTACCCGGGTGGCCCGGGACGTGCGAAGTGGCACTTGGCGCGCGCGCAGCAGGCATTCGTGGAATCATTCGGCGTTCGCGCTCGCGGCGGTTGGCTGCCCGGTGGCGCGGTATGTGCGAAGTCGCTCGCTGCGCTCGGTGGCTTTGGGCAAGCGTGGACGCTCACCGGTGAAGAGGTCATTCGCGACAGCCTGAAGGCGGGCGCTGCCGGAGCGGTCTTCTCGTCGCGCATTCCTGCCCGTGCTTGGCGCGTCGCTGGCGTTCCGGGTGTGGTGTTCGCGCGGCATTCGGCGCTTAGTTCGCTGGCCACGCACTACGCCGGTTGGGACGCAGCGCGCGCAGCTACCAACTTCGTAGAGCATCTGGCTCGCGTAGCCCGTGAACACGCTGATGACCCGAACGCTGTGGTGGCGGTGGTGTTGGGTGGCGACCGCGCGGACTGGCCCGATGGCGGCTTCGCGTTGGTGAGCCACTTGCTCGCGCGCTTGGCGGAACGCGAAGACGTGGAGCTCACCACCTTCTCTGCTGTGCTCGCCGAACCCGATTGTCAGGCGGAGCTCTCGCAGCTGGTACCCGGCAGTTGGGAGTCGGGTGGCTTTGCCTCCTGGGCTCGCGGGCCGGAACGGCAAAGCGCCTGGCGTGCCCTGTGTGGCGCAAAAGCGGCCTTCGACCAAGCCGTGGTGGAAGGCGCGCTCGACGACGCCGAACAGGCCCGTGCCGAACTGCAATTGGCCGCCTGCGAAGCGGCGGATTTCCCGTGGTGGCTGGGCGAAGAGCGCCCGGCGCTGGCTCGTGCGGCGTTTGGTGCCTTGTTTCTGGCGCACCTGCGCCATCTTTATCGCTTGCTAGACGAACCGGTTCCGGGTGAAGTAGAGGCGCTGGCATCCATGTTGCCGCCCGCGCCTGAAGTCGCTGTCAGGGAGTGATGCAATGTTCACCCATGTTTCTGAAACCATGCCCCGCCGCCATGCTTGGCGCGTGCTTGCTGCAGGCTTGCTTGGCGCCTTGTTGCTCGGCGGCTGTTCGCTGGTGCCGAAGTTCGAGAAGCCCACGCTCGAACTGGTGAGCCTGAAACTGGCCGATGGCAATTTGCTTAGTCAGCGCTTCAATGTGCGGCTGAAGGTACTAAACCCCAACGACCGCGCGCTGCCAGTGAACGGGTTGCACTACACGGTGGAGATTGATGGCAAGGCCTTCGGGAAGGGCGAAAGCACCCGTGCCTTTACCGTGCCCGCGCGCGGCGAAGCCGAGTTCGACATGACGCTGGATGCGAACTTGGCCGGTGCCGTGGCCGCGGTGCTTTCCCGTCGCGAACGCGCCAAGGGCCGCGAACTGGAATACCGGTTGAAGGGCACGGTGAGCATCGACTTGCCCTTGATGCGCTCACTGGACTTCGACCAAGTAGGTTCGTTCCGCTTTTAACGCTCTGCCAATTGGCTGAATAACTGTTCGTAGTGCCCGGCCTGACGCTCCCACGAGAAGTCTTGCGCCATGGCGTTCTGCTGCGCGCGGCGGAAGTGGTCTTGCTCGCCGTACAGCCAGAGGAACTGCTCCAACGCCCAACGTAGGCCCTGGCCGTCTGCGTGGTCG
>CAIOHZ010000168.1 GCA_903858165.1 uncultured Pseudomonadota bacterium | reverse complement strand
TCCAGTGCGGCTTTCCACTAGCTTGGTGGACTACGTGCTCGAGAATGGGCGTGTGGTGGGTGTGGAGGTGGAGAGTGGCGGCTACCGGCAGGTAGTTCGGGCCACGCGGGGTGTGGTGGTCGCCTCTGGGGGCTTCGAGCGCAACGCTGAAATGCGCAGCGCTCATCTGCCCAAGCCAACCAGCACCGACTGGACTGGTGGCAACCCTTTCAATACAGGCGAGCCCATCGCTGCTGCCATGCGCCTCGGCGCAAAGATGCACTTGCTGGATGCCGCTTGGTGGGCGCCGGGCTACAAATTAGCCGACGAAGACCGTGCGCGCCCGATGTTCGTCGAACGCTCTTTGCCCGGCTCGATGATGGTCGACCAATCCGGTCGTCGTTTCTGTAACGAGGCGGCTTCGTACCATGTTACGGGCGGCGTCATGGCCGAGCGTGCTGCGCAGGGCGGCACGGCGCCGACTTGGTTCGTGTTTGATGCGAAATTCCGCGGCAAGTATGCGCTGGGCCCGTTGTTTCCCGGGCCGCCTTCGTTCGACCGCGGCGTCAAGCCAACGATGCGCGTGCTGCTGAAGCGCGCAGACACGCTGGAGGAACTGGGCCAACTGCTCGGCGTAGATGCCGTGGTGTTTGCAGCCACGGTGGTGAAGTTCAATGCCGATGCCCGCGCTGGCAAGGACACGGAGTTTGCGCGTGGTGAAAGTGCGTATGACCGCTACTATGGCGACGATGCGGTGCAGCCAAACCCGTGTTTGGCGCCGCTGGAGAAGGGCCCATTCTACGCGGTGCCCATTCTGCCCTGCGACATCGGTACGAAGGGAGGCATGCTTACGGACGTGCATGCACGCGTGCTACACGAGGACGGCAGTGTCATCGAGGGTCTCTATGCTGCTGGTAACTGTGCTGCCTCTCCCATGGGGCGGAGTTACCCGGCTGCTGGCGCAACGCTAGGCCCCGGCATGACGTTCGGTTGGCTAGCCGTTCGCCACGCCTTAGGCCTGCTGGAGTAAGCTGCTGCCGAGGTAGCTGCTGCCGGTATGGGTGGTGGCGCCTCGCCTTGCTTTCTGGGGAGCCGATGGAAAATTACGTGCGCCGCTTCGCTACAGGGCTAGCCATCGTTGGCTGGACCGTGCTGCTGCTGCAGTTCTACCTGACTACTACGCACCAGATAGCTGAAGGCCATGGGTTCTGGTGGGGAGTGGTCATGTACTTTGGGTACTTCACGCTGACCACTAATGCTTTCTGCGCGCTGGTGGCTACAGCTTATGCCTTGCCGGAGCCACTGGCAGCCCGCTGGGCTTGGTGGCGCCAGCCCTGGGTAGTCACCGGCGCCATGGTGTCCATCGTCATCGTGGGCAGCGTGTACTTCCTGTTGCTACGGCACCAGTACCACCCGGAAGGATTGCAGTGGGTGGTAGACCGCTTCCTGCACTACCTCATTCCGCCCGCGTTCGTGGTCTTCTGGTGGCGCGCCGTGCCCCATGGTCACCTGCAATGGGTGCACTTGCCGCAGATGCTGGTGTACCCCTCCACCTATCTCGGCTACCTCATGGTGCGTGGCGAGGTCGTTGGCGTGTATCCATATTTTTTCATCGACGTGAGCCGGCTGGGTTATGGCCAGGCCTTGGTGAATGCCGTCGGTGTCGGCGCGCTGTTTCTCGTCTTGGCATCGCTTGGTATCCGGGCGAAGCGATGAAGGCACTGATTCCCCTACTGCTGTGTCTCATGGCCGCGGTCGGCAATGCCTTCTACGCTTGGGGCCAGCGCAAATCAGTGGGCTTGGCCAACAGCCTAATAGTGGTCGCCGGTGGCGCGGGTTTGGCGGCGCAATCTCGTACGAGGGTTGTCGCTTAGCCTTCGGCGATAGCCTTCGCGGCGCGTCGTCCTGAGAAGACGCCGTCGGCAATCGATAAGCCACTCATGTACAGATGTGAAGGCACGCCTACGGCAGTGCGCCCCGCAGCATAGAGCCCGCCTATGGCTGTGCCATCTTCGCGAACCACGGCGCCGGTGGCTTCGTCGACCACCAGTCCACCCATCGTCAACACCGTACACGGTAACAGCTTCGCATCCAGCGAAATATCCATCAGGTAATACGGCGACTCGAGGTCGTGGATATCTTCCACATCGCGACCGAAGGCGTCGGGCTGTTCACCGCGCTTCGCTGCTGCGCTCGCTGCGAGAGTAGCTTCCAGCGTGGCCGACGAGCAACCGATGAGCGCGGACAGCTCACCAGCGTTATGGGCTTTCTTCAGCCCGAATAGTTGGTTCAGCCAAGACAGCTGCCATTGGAATTGCAGCACCTGCCATGGAATGCTCTGCTTCCAGGCCTGCCGCACCAGCTTGCGGTCCAGCACCAGCCAGGCCTTGCCGCCGTGCTCTTCGCACATGGCAGCGCCAATGGTGGCGCCATAGCTCATTTCGTTGACTATGCGTTCGCCACTGCGGTTGACGATGAGCCCATGGGCCCAGGCCTCAGGCGGATTGATGAACCGCCACGCTGTGCCGCGGTCCATGCGGTCGGTGTGGCCACCGACGCTCTCACCCAAACGAATGCCGGTGCCATCGTCTCCTGCGGTGCCTAGCGGCACGCCGGCGGCGTATTTCGGGCAGTGATGCTGCAGCATAGCGCGGTTGTAAACGAAGCCGCCGGCAGAGAGTACGACGCCGCGCTTGGCGCGCACGAACCTCACCACGCGTTGCGTGGCCTCCACCTTCGCCGCACGGCCGTACCAAGCGAAGGCCTTCTTCTGGAAATAGCGCGCACCCGGCAGCATGAACGGGTAAATGGTGAGCAGCTTCTTGGCTTTCGCGAGGCACTGCTCATGCTCTTGCCAGCCAGCGGAGCCTTCCGGCAATTGCAGCACTTTCACGCCCAGCACATGGCCTGCCGCGTCCACCACGAGTTGCCGCACTTCGGTCTTGCGGTGCAGCTTCAGGCCAGCGCGCAGCGCGGCATCGCGCAGGGGCCAGAAGATGGCGCCGCCCATGTTGACGGCGGTACGGTTGCGGTAGCCCGGGTCGCCACGATGGCCGCGTGCCGCGGGCTTCGCCACGGCACGGCTCGCTGGCAACAAGGTGTTGTCCGAGTGGTAAAGGAAGTAGTCCAAGCCCGGGTAGGAAGTCTTGCGCTTGTAGGCGGTGGGATGAAACTTCACGCCGTGCTGCAGTAGCCAGTCGGTGTGCCCGACGCTTTCCTCGCAAAAGCGACGTAGCGTGGCATCGCTCACCACGCCCTGCGTTTCCAGTTGCAGGTAGCGGAACATGGCTTCCACGGTGTCTTCTTCGCCCGCAGCGCGCTGGATGCTGGTGCCGCCGCCGGCATAGAACACGCCGCCGCTGGCTTCCGTGGCACCGCCACCCAGCTGGCGGTCGAGCGCTACCACGCTGAAGCCCCTCTCCAGGCTATCGAGTGCGGCGGAAACACCGGCACCCCCGAGCCCGACCACCACCACGTCGGCTTCGTCGTTCCACTCGACCGCTTCAGGGCCGGTCACCGTCAGCGGCGCTTCGACCGCGGAATACCAATGCTTGTCACCGGGCTTCATGAGTGTTCCTCGGCCTGCCAGGCCTTGAGCTGGAATTTGGTCACTTTGCCGGCGGCATTCACCGGCAGGCTGTCCACGAACAGTACTTCGCGAGGCACTTTGTAGTTGGCCATCTCGGCGCGGCACCACGCGATGAGTTCGGGGGCGGTGCAATGCGTGCTGGGGCGTAGCACCACCACGGCGCGGCCCACCTCACCGAGTCGCTCATCGGGAACGCCGAATACCGCGACCTGCGCCATCGCCGGGTGGGTACTCATCAATCGTTCAATCTCGGCCGGGTAGCAGTTGAAGCCGCCGCAGATGTACATGTCTTTCATGCGATCTGTGATGCGTAGATAGCCTGCAGCATCCCGCACGGCGATATCGCCGGTGTGCAGCCAGCCATCGGCATCTATGGCTTCAGCCGTGGCTGCTGCGTCGTCCAGATAGCCTTGCATGACGTTGAAGCCACGCACCCACAGTTCACCGGGGGCATCGGGTAGCGCATCGCCGCCATCGGCGGCGACCAACCGCACTTCGACGCCGGGGATAGGGACACCGCAAGTGGTGGCTACCCTCTCCACGCTGTCGCCGATGCGGCACATGGACACGAGGCCGGTGGATTCCGTCAGGCCGTAGCCGGTGAGCACGGTACTGAAGCCGAGTTCGTCGCGCATGCGCTGGATAAGCACCGGCGGCACGCTGGCGGCACCTGTCACTGCCACGCGCAGCGAGGACAAGTCGTAGTGCGAGCGGTCTGGGTGCGCGAGCAGTGACTGGAAGATAGTGGGTGGACCCGGCAGTACCGTGATGCGATCCGCCACGATGCGCCGCATGACCTCGCCAGCATCGAACACCGCCATGGGCAAGGCGGTGGCCCCTTGCAGCAGGCAAACTAGCCAGCCGCTCTTGTAGCCAAAGGCATGGAAGAACGGGTTGACGATGAGGTAACGGTCCCCGGGGCGCAGGTCCACGGCTGTCGCCCACGCGCGGAACGAGCGGGTGTTCTGGCCGTGGGTGCAGACCACCCCCTTCGGCGAGCCGGTGGTACCCGACGTAAACAAGATGTCCGCCACGTCACTGGCGTCGATGGCATCCATCGCTGCGTCGACGATGCTCGGTGCCACACCAGCGCCGCTCGCTAAAAAAGTGTTCCAATCCAACAGGGGTGGCAGGTTGGCGGTCAATGGCGCTGGCGTGCTGGTGGCGTGTCCTTCGGGGACGGGCAACCGAACCATCTGCCGCAGGTCCGGTAGGGCTTCGCCCGCCAGCAAAGCCGGATAGTCGGTGCCGAGAAACGGCTCCACGGTAACCAGTACCCGCACGCGGCTGCGGCGCAGAATATCCGCCGCTTCCCGTCCTTTCAGGCGGGTGTTCAAGGGCACCAAGGCCGCACCCAAGCATTGCGCGCCGAGCGCGGCGAAAATCCATTCAGGTTGGTTGGGGGCCCAAATGGCGATGCGCTCACCGGCGGTGAGGCCGAGGGCATGAAAAGCCCTTGCCGTTGCCTGCACGTCCGTCCACAGTTCAGCGAAGGTCCAGTGGCGGGTAGCGGCTTCGAGGGCTGAACGGGTGGGCCAAGTCGCTGCAGCCGCGCGCAGCACACCCGGCGCCGTGGTCTCTCGCAGCACTGCATCCGGCACGGGCGCTGTTGCGTCAGTCATCAATGAAGGCCCCTTAAAACCCGTGCTTCGGCAACACTTCTGCGGTTCAACTGCTTGATTCGTACCAAACCTAGCAAATTTTTACGCATTATGCGAGACTCAAAAAATGTCGCCAAGCTTCGATTTCGCTGGTCGCGTGGTGGTTGTCACCGGGGGTGCTAAGGGCATCGGCAAGGGCATTACCGAGGCTTTTTTGGCGGCAGGCGCCACGGTAGTCACTTGTGGTCGCCGGCCTCCTGACAGTCTGCCAGTGGCGGGGGGGCACGAAGCAGAATTCGTTGCCTGTGACGTCCGTGACCCAGTGGCGGTCGATGCCTGCTTCGACAGCATTGCCGCCAAACACGGGCGGCTCGATGTGCTCATCAACAACGCAGGCGGTGCACCGCCGCACGACGCGGCCACGGTGCCGGCGCGGTTGGCAGAGCGCATCGTTCAGTTGAATTTGCTGGCGCCCCTTTACTGCGCGCAGGCCGCCAATCGGCAGATGCAGACGCAGGGCAGTGGCGCCATCGTGAATATTTCGAGCGTTGCCGGCGCACGCCCGGCCCCGGGCAGCGCGGCTTATGGGGCTGCCAAAGCGGGCTTGCTCAGCCTATCGCGTTCGCTGGCCATGGAATGGGGTCCGGCGGTACGCGTGAACGCTATCATCGTTGGGCTTATGGCGGCCGACAACCTCGACGATTTCTATGGCGGCCCGGAAGGCGTAAAGCGTATTGACGCCATGCTACCGCTGGGGCGCATGGGCAAGCCGCAGGACATTGCCGCCGCCTGTCTTTACTTGGCGTCGCCGTTTGCGGCCTACGTGAGTGGCGCCACGTTGGAAGTGCATGGTGGTGGCGAACGGCCGGTCTTCCAATACTTGGTAGATAACGCCAACCGCAACTGAAAATATCGCGAGAGGGGACAACGATGGGCGCAGACAATTTGAACCGCATTGCCGTGGTCACCGGCGCGAGCCGTGGTGCCGGCAAGGGCGTGGCCTTGGGGTTGGGACAGATGGGCTTGACCGTCTATGTGACGGGCCGTTCCACAGACCACAGTCTTGGCAGCAGCAAAGGCGAGGCGCTTCCAGGCACCATCCACGAGACCGCCGCAGAAATCACGCGGCTGGGTGGGTGCGGCATCGCTGTTGCCTGCGACCACGACGACGAGGCCCAAGTGGCTGCGTTGTTCGAGCGCGTGGCCCGCGACTCCGGGCGCCTCGACATCCTCGTGAACAACGCCACCTTCATCCACGACAACCTCATCGACCCGGGTGGCTTCTGGGAGAAGCCGCTGGAGTTGGTCCGCATCCTCGATGTCGGTTTGCGTTCTGCCTATGTGGCTAGCTGGCATGCGGCGCGCATGATGGTGCCGCAGGGCAGTGGCCTCATCAGTTTCGTGTCGTCGTTCGGCTCCAGTTGCTACATGCATGGGCCGGCGTACGGCGCGCAGAAGTCCGGCCTCGACAAATTCGCCGCCGATATGGGCGTGGACTTCGAAGGCACGGGTTGCGCCGCGGTGTCGCTGTGGCTCGGCCCGCAGATTACCGAGCGCACCGCTATCGCCGTGCGTGAACGCCCGGACCAGTACAGCGAATTCATGAAGGTGGCGGAGACGCCGCAGTTCAATGGTCGTGTCATTGAGGCGCTCGCGCGGGACCCGCAGCTGGCGAAGAAGAATGGCCAGACCTGTGTGACAGCGGAGTTGGCCGTGGAATACGGTATACAGGACGAGGGTGGTCGCCAGCCGCCGTCGTATCGCGAAATGCTCGGCCCGCCGCGCATCCCGCACCCTGCGAAGGTCGTCTGAGGCCACTGCCGTGGCCGACCCTCTGGTTCCCGCCGGCGCCGAACCGCCAGCTCTCTCCCCGCGCGCCCTGCGGGACGCCTTCGGTGCCTTTGCCACCGGCGTCACGGTGGTTACGGCTGTGCGGCCGGATGGCGAACCAGTGGGTGTCACCGCCAACTCCTTTGCTTCGGTATCGCTCGCGCCGCCGCTGGTGCTGTGGTCGCTGGCGAATACCAGCCCGAGCATGGCGGCCTTCGCGCTGGGTGCGCCGTTCGCCATCAATATTTTGGCGGATGGCCAGCGCGACCTCGCCATGCACTTTGCCCGCTCCGGCAAGGACAAGTTCGACGTGGATGCGGCCTGGCGCATGAACCCCGAGCCGCCGCGCTTGCATGGCGCCCGGGCACGGCTGGATTGCCGTGTGCATGCGCTGCATGCAGGCGGTGACCACACCATCATCGTCGGCGAAGTGCTCGCCGTGGCGCGCAGTACGGCTTCGCCGCTGCTCTTTGCCGACGGCAAGTTCGGGCGCTACACGCTCGACGCTGGTGCGCCCGCCGTGAACCACTGGAGCGGCCTGCACGGCGAGTGGATTTGAAATTCTCTGGCAGCTGCGCCCCACGCCTTCGCTGTGTGGTTGGCTCGCCACGCAAGGAC
>CAIOHZ010000167.1 GCA_903858165.1 uncultured Pseudomonadota bacterium | reverse complement strand
TTTCCATGAGCTGCGAGCGATCGAAGGGCTTGGTCATTACCGCGTCTGCCCCAGAGCGTTCGGCTGCTGCCAAATACGCACTGGTGGTGATGGCTTCCGGCTTGTAGGCCTGTGGCTCGAAGTTGCCGCCACCCGAAATGGCGAGAATACGCACTCCGGGATTGGCTTGCCGAATGGCGGTCACTGCATCGATACCGTTCATCTTCGGCATGATGATGTCCGTGATGATGAGGTCGGGCACGTTCAAGGCGCAAGCAGCTACACCCGCCGCTCCGTCGCCGGCTTCCGTAATCTCGTGGCCGAACTTCTCGAGGATGCGTCGTAGTGCACGGCGCACGCTGGGTTCGTCGTCAATGATGAGAATGCGGCTCATGGTCCTACTCCTTGCTGCGACGGGGTTGCCGTTGCAGAATCGTCTGCCAAAGGAAAGCGCACGATGAACGTGCTGCCTACCCCGGCGGTGCTTTCCACCGTAATGGTACCCCGTAGCGACTCGATGATACCGTGAACTACGGGTAAACCGAGACCTGTTCCCTCACCGACGGGGCGTGTGGTGAAGAAAGGTTCAAAAATACGTGCCGCTACCTCAGTCGTCATGCCATGGCCTTCATCGGAGACCGAGAGATTCGCCCGCTCGAGCCCGTTGGGTCCTGGGCCTACCCATGTGCGTATGAGCAGGGTGCCGCCGCGCTCGCGCATGGCCTGACGGGCGTTGGTGCAGAGGTTCATGACGACCTGCCCCAACAAGGCTGCGTTGCCCATGATGGGAAGTTTGCAGCTTCCATAATCTTCAACGACCTCCAGTTGCGCAGGCATCAAGGCCCGCAACAGGCCGACGGTATCGCCCACGGCAGCTCGCAAATCGATGGTTTCGCGTTCGCCATCGTCCATATGTCTGGCGAACATGAGAATTTGCCGCACCACCGCTCGCGCCCGTTGCGCGGACTGGTATGCCGCCTGTAGGTCCTCGCGGACGGGGCTGTCTTCGGGTAGTTCGTCGATGGCCGATTCCGTGTAGAGGAGGATGGGCACCAGTACGTTGTTAAACTCGTGGGCGATACCACCCGCCAAAGTGCCTAGTTCGCGCAGCTTTTGCTGTTGACGCAGTTGCTGCTCGAGTTTCAAGCGCGTCTGCTCGCTGGATTCGCGTTCGGCAATCTCGCGCAGCAGTTGGATGTTCGCCGTGGCTAGGCGGTCACGCATGAACTCCAGGTCCTGCGCCAGTTCACGTACTTCGTGCAGGGTACTGCTGGTCGCCAATGGCTGGTCGAAAGCCCCCCCGGACACCCTTCGTGACGCGTCGCGTAACTCGATCAGAGGACGCGTCAGGCGGCGAACCAAGAGCACGGCGCCGAGTGTGGAGACTGTTAAATAGGCCGCTAGTACGTACCAGATGCGAATACGGGCATTTTCTGCAGCTTCCAGAACTGAACGTTCGTCGAAGCCAAGACGCAGTGTCTCGGTGCGCCCACCGATGCGCAGGGATTTTGAAAGGTAGTAGACCTCGTCGTTGCCGGAACGGATAGCGAAGTCATCACCACGAAAGGTCACGTCATCGTTCTCGACGGCACGGCTAACGGTTTTGGTCTCGCCCTCGATTTCCGCATAGAGTGCGTGGCCCGAAAGCACGATGCCGTCCAGTATGCTCTGGCGCTCGTTGCTATCCATGTCGGCGCCGTTGCGCTCCAGTTCGTCGCCAATGAAGTTGGCATAGGAACCCACTTCGTTGATGAAGACGCGGCCTTCGCCCTCCTCGACAATCTTCAGGAGACCGAAAAACAAGGGGGGTAATAGCAGGAAATGGACGGCGAGGACGCCGATCAGAACCCGTCCACCGAGAGTGTCGGTCAGCCGCGCCATAACAACCTAACGGTACGCAAGTCGCTGCGGCCGGCAATCTGGTCGGCCCACAGGCAGCCGACCGCCCGGCGGTCCTCGCGTAGGGTGTCGATGACTTGGGCAGGGCTGTCGGTGACGGTGGGGGGGGCGCGTCCCTGCTTAACCGCCATGAGGAGTAGACGGCGCTCGTACTGCGCCGCCGACATCCCGATGACGCTTTGCAGGAAGGCACTTTCGAGAGTATCCTCACCCACCAGACGAACGGCATAAAGTTGCTGGCTCTCGGCGGTGACGGTGAAGCCCATGAACAGTTTGCGTACGGTGAGAGAGTCCATCTCCGTCACCGGACTGTCGCTGCGCACGACCAGCACCAAGTCCCGCGCGTCGGCGGAAACCGTGGTCAGCAGCAGCAGGAGTGCGAGCAGTCGACGCATCAGTGGAACACCGCGCTCCATTGCAGGCGCAGTTCCAGGTAGCGGTCGTTGCCAGACCGGGCGCCACCAGTTTCCAGCGTGAGCGCGTGGTTGCTGCCGGATTCGTAGCGCAAACCCACCACGTTGCGTTCATTCACGAAGTCGGGGAAGGTGGCGAAATAGCGGCTGTCATCCGTCCCTAGGGTCGACTCGTGCCGCACATAGCCCATCCAGTCTTCGCGCAAGCGGTATTCGCCGTGCAAGAACCAGGAAGTGGCGTACTCGGCATCCACATGTTGGCCGTAGTCGAAGCGGGTTCGTATGCGATAGACGGAGCCGAGCCAGCGCGCTGCACCCACATGGAAGTCTCCGTAGAGGCCGACGGTGGTCAGATCGACGTGGTCGAGGTTTTCGACGCCGGAGTCGCGGGCCTGCAGTCCGCTGAATCCACTCATGAGGCCGAAGGCTTGCTCGCCGATACCATCCGGCAGCACATCGATGCGCAGAGCGAAGGCAGGGTGCCGCACGCCGTTATGCCAGTGGATGACGTCGAAGGGCTCTAGTGTTCCGGATTCGATGGCGGGTGCGTAGCC
>CAIOHZ010000166.1 GCA_903858165.1 uncultured Pseudomonadota bacterium | reverse complement strand
GGGGGTGATGGCGGGTGGGACCGCTGTGGTGGTGGGACAAGCGGGTTGCTCGGGTCAAGGAGGCTTGACGGCGGGCAGTTGGCGCAGCGCGGTTGCTAGGATCTCGCAAACCACGGGTGAAATACACGGGTATTGCTGCATGTTGGCAAGCACCGCAAACCCGCAGTTGCCGACATCGCGCGAAACCCGTATCCTGCACCAGTGTTCTGAGGGATCTTAGCAACCATGCGCGCAACCGACTTCTTCGCCACCCACCCGGTGTTTACCACCGCCGAATTCGCTGGCAGCACCGGCCAGGGCCCGGCACGCAGCCCGCGGACGGTGGAAAGCCTGCTGGCCACGCACGTGGCGTCAGGCCGGATCCTCCATGTCCGTAGGGGGCTGTATGCCAGCGTTCCGGTTGGGCAAGTGGCGACGACGTTTCAGCCCGATCCCTATC
Source organism: uncultured Pseudomonadota bacterium (assembly GCA_903858165.1). Taxonomy (GTDB): domain Bacteria; phylum Pseudomonadota; class Gammaproteobacteria; order Steroidobacterales; family Steroidobacteraceae; genus CAIOHZ01. Next base: position 2,641 of record CAIOHZ010000166.1, on the reverse strand, counting down.
TGATAGCGAGCCGCTTGGCGCCCGATGCCACCGTCGCCTTCCATGCGGCGCTCCAGTTGCGGGGCAAGTCGTACTCTCTGTGGCAGCGCATCTCGGTCATGACGCGCAACACCATGCGGTTGGTGCACTTTCAAGGCAATGACTACCTGCGAGTGGCCCACCCCGCCCCACTGCGCGAGCTGCCCGACTTGGGCGGCGGCATCGCGGTCGAGCGCCATGCCGGCGGCGATGTGCGGGTCACGACGCTAGAGCGCACCATGGTCGACGTGCTCGATGCGCCTGACCTGGGCGGGGGCTGGGAAGAGGTGTGGAGGTCGCTGGAGTTGGTCGAGTACTTTGACCTCGACGCAGTGGTCCATCACGCTCTGGCGCTGCGCTCAGCGCTTACCTGTGCGCGGGTGGGGCTGTACTTGGAGCAGCACCGCGAAGAACTTTTTGTACACGACGATTGCCTGGCGTTACTGGCGGCTCACGCGCCGAAACAGCACAGGTATCTAGACGGTCGACGCGTTCCTGGCCGGCTGGTCAAGCCGTGGAATCTGATTGTGCCAGAGGCGGTGTTGCGGCGGGCCTGGCAAGAGCCGGAGCACGAGGAGGCGGGCGATGCTCTCGCGTGATCAACTGGGCCGCACGGCGGCAGAGGCCGGCTATCCAGTCGAGTCATTTGAGAAAGTGCAGGTGCTTCTGCAATTGCTCCAAGGGATACGCGCGCATCCGTTCTTGGCGAGCCGACTGGCACTCAAGGGCGGCACGGCTTTGAACTTATTTGTGTTTGATCTGCCACGACTATCGGTAGATATCGACCTGAACTACGTGGGCGCTGCGGACCGAGAGACGATGCTGGTAGAACGACCGCGTGTGGAGCAGGCGCTTGCCCAGGTTTTTGGCAGGGCAGGCCTGACGGTCAAGCGCGTGCCGAGCGACCATGCCGGCGGCAAGTGGCGGCTGGCATACACCTCAGCATTGGGGCGCACGGGCACAATAGAGGTCGACCTGAACTTCATGCTCCGCACGCCGCTTTGGCCGATAACGCGGCGGGACTCGTACGCGTTTGGAGGCGATGCAGCGAAGGCTATTGCGGTACTCGACGAACATGAGCTGGCGGCAGGCAAGTTGGCTGCCCTGATGGCGCGTAGTGCGAGTCGCGACCTCTTCGACGCACGCGAACTGCTGCGACGCGGCACACTGGACACGCGGCGGCTGCGCTTGGGCTTTGTGGTATACGGCGGCACCAATCGCGTGGACTGGCGCACGGTTTCGGTGGCCGCGGTGACCACGACGGCCGCTGACGTAGACACCCAGCTGGTGCCCATGTTGCGGCAGACCGTGCGTCCGGCGCGGCACGATGTGGCGGCTTGGACGGTTGAATTGGTGAACGAAACGCGGCAGCTGTTGGCGGCGGTGCTGCCGCTGACGGGCGAAGAGCTTGCCTTTCTTGAGGCCTTGAACGGCGAAGGGGAGATCCGCCCGGAGCTGCTGACAGCGGATGCCGACGAGCAGAAGGTGATTGCTGAGCATCCTGGCCTGCGCTGGAAGGCGCAGAATGTGCGGGGGTTTGTGGCAGGTGGTGGGCCGGCTTAGGCCGAGGTGAAGCTGGGTGCGCGGACACGCACCGCCACCTAGCGAATCCACACCGCAAACGGGTCGGCCACGGTCAGCATATGGCGTAGGTGCCGATAGGGCGAAGAGTGTCGCGCCTTTCAGCACGAACGTCGCTGCATACTCTGACGCCGCTATGCGCGCCAGCAGACGCTCGTTGCAATACCGAACCAATTCCGCGTGGAAGTCAGCGCCGGTCCGCTTCGCCCGGGCACGCAGTCGACCGTGGATGGAAGCAGCAATGTTCACTGGCAGTTCGCTGGTCATGACACCGACTCCAAATACGGTCGCATCACGTTGGCAACGCGGCAGTGGACGGCTGCGCGCCATAGGTCATCCGCGGTTCCCTTGCGGTCTCGAACGTAGCTTTGCAGCGCCGCTAGAGCCACGTCGATGCCGATCTTGCTGCGGTACTTGAAGCAGTCGGCCACGGTGCGCGCCGGATTGGTGACGCGGACGTCGACGCCGTCGATGACGTGCAACTCGGTTCCTTCACGGAGTAGCGCCGCGCTGAAGCGAACGATGCGCAGCGGGATTCCGGCGATGAGCGGACGGCGCGCCTTGCGGTCGATCGCCAGCCAGATTTCCGATGGATTCTCTGTGGTCATCTCGTGGAAGCGCAGCGCGGACAGCAGGCAGATGACGCCGCCAGGTACACGGCGACTGGCGGCAGCAAGCGTTGCGCTTTCGCCCAGGTCGGCACCAGCAACGGCGTACAGGCCGCGGCCCAGCTTGGTCAGGCGACCTTGCTGTTCCAGGCGCTGAAGGACCGTCCGTGCAATGCCAAGACCTTGCAGATCCGCAGGGCGCAAGACGCCCTTTGCTGCGACGAGGTCGAGCACGGTTCTGGTCGTGGGGTTGTCGCGGTGAATCGTCATGTTACGAATCGTCGGCTTTTGCCGATATCTGCCGACGATATGTAGCAGATGGCGCGTAGAGTGTCCAATCCTAGCGGGGTCAGCTTATGCCCGAGCGGCAACGGCAAGAAGCCCCACCACCGCGGGCCGCGCATTGGTCGGCGAGTTCTGCTGTGCTCATTGGT
>CAIOHZ010000165.1 GCA_903858165.1 uncultured Pseudomonadota bacterium | reverse complement strand
GCCTGATATCCAAAAAGTTACTTCTGGCTCCACACCCGCAGTGGCGGATCTTATCGATCAAATCTATCACCAAATCATTACTGCCGGCACTCACAAAGCCAGCAGTATCAAAGTGGCCGAAGCCGCCAAGGTGATCGAAAACACCCAGCGCGATGTGAACATCGCGCTCATCAACGAACTGGCGCTCATCTTCAACCGCCTCGACATCAACACCGAAGAGGTGCTGCTGGCGGCCGGTACGAAGTGGAACTTCTTGCCGTTCCGTCCGGGCCTGGTGGGTGGCCACTGCATCGGCGTGGACCCGTACTACCTGACGCACAAGGCGCAGGAAATTGGCTACCACCCGGAAATGATCCTCGCGGGGCGCCGTCTGAACGACAACATGCCGCTGTATGTGGCGGGCGAGGTCATCAAGCTCATGACCCGCAAGCGCATCCACGTGGATGGCTCGCGCGTGCTGGTGCTGGGCCTTACGTTTAAGGAGAACTGCCCCGACGTGCGCAACACGAAGGTGGTGGACGTGGTGCGCGAACTGCAGCGTTACGGCGCCAACGTGGACGTGGTCGACCCTTGGGCCAGCCCTGCCGAGGCGCAGCACGAATACGGGTTGAAGCCATCCAAGACCGTGCCGAAGGGCGCTAAGTACGACGCCATCGTGCTCGCCGTGGCGCATAATGAGTTCAAGGAAATGGGCGCGGTGGCCTTGCACAAGTTGGGCAAGAAGAACCACGTGCTCTACGACATCAAGCAGTTGTTGCCTGCCAACGAGACGGACGGTCGCCTGTAAGGGGCCGTCTAAAGCCCCCGGAAGCTTCATGAAATATCTTGTCACCGGTGCGGCCGGGTTTATCGGGTCCCACACTAGCCATCGCTTGCTCGCGCGCGGCGACGAAGTGGTGGGCCTCGACAACCTGAACGATTACTACGACCCGAGCCTGAAAGAGGCGCGGCTGGCGCGCCTCGCGGCGCTGCCGGGGTTCCGGTTCGTGAAGCTGGACTTGGCGGACCGCGAAGGTATTCCCGCGCTGTTCGCCAAAGAGCGTTTCGACCGCGTTATCCATTTGGGTGCGCAGGCCGGCGTGCGCTACAGCTTGCAGAACCCGCTGGCCTATGTGGACAGCAACGTGGTGGGCACCGCTAATATTCTGGAAGGCTGCCGCCATCATGGCGTGCAGCATCTCGTCTATGCCTCCACCAGTAGCGTTTATGGCGCCAACACCGCCATGCCGTTCAGCGTCCACCAGAATGTAGACCACCCGCTTAGCTTCTACGCCGCCACCAAGAAGGCGACGGAGCTGATGGCGCACACCTATTCGCACCTCTACGGCTTGCCCACCACGGGTCTGCGCTTTTTCACGGTGTATGGGCCTTGGGGCCGCCCGGACATGGCGCTGTTCCTGTTCACCAAGAACATCCTCGAAGGCAAGCCCATCGACGTGTTCAACCACGGCCAGCACAAGCGCGATTTCACCTTTGTTGCGGATATCGTGGAAGGCGTGGTGCGCGCCTCGGACCGCCCCCCGACGGCGGATGCCACCTGGAACAGCGACACGCCGGACCCGGCCAGCAGCAACGCGCCGTACCGGCTCTATAACATCGGCAACAACCAGCCGGTGGAGCTCATGCGCTATATCGAGGTACTGGAAGCCTGTCTCGGCCGGAAGGCCGAAAAGAACTTCCTGCCATTGCAGGTGGGCGATGTGCCTGCTACTTGGGCGAACATCGAGGCGCTCCAGCAGGACGTGGGTTATACCCCAGCCACTCCGGTGGAAGAGGGTATTGCCCAATTTGTGAACTGGTACAAAGAATATTACGCGAACTAGGGTTCTACTGAGGGTCCGAAAAACCCACAGAGGGAACTGTCGTGTCCGCTATCGCCTCCGACGTTCATGCGTCAACCGCTGCCGAATCTTCTCAGCCACCCACCACTTCTAGCGCGCTTACCGTGCTTGGGGTCAGTGCGCTGCTCATCGCCTACCTTTGCCTTTTCCCGTTCGTTCTGACGGGGTCATTGGCAGCTGCCAGTATCGGCGGCATCAGCTTTGCAGACTTCACCCCCGGCGACATCGTCGCCAACGTGGTGCTGTTCCTGCCGTGGGGCGCCGCCGTCGGTTGGGCTGCCCGCGGTCGGTTTTCGTTCCTGCTCGCGGTCATCCTCGCGGCCGCCGGAGCGGCGGTACTCTCTATCGGTTTTGAAGCCGTCCAGCAGGTCATCGCCGGTCGTGTTTCTTCGGGAATGGACGTCATCGCCAACCTGACGGGCGCCATTGCTGGCGTGCCGCTTGCGCGTTACATCGCGCAGCCGCGCTGGAACGCCCGTACTACGGCGCGCTTCGGCGGCTATGTGGTGGTGTTGTGGCTGGTGGCGCGGCTCATCCCGTTTGCGCCTTCGGTGCACCTCCACGACTGGGCGGTGAACCTGCGTGACATGCTGGCTGCCGATGCCCCTTCCTGGCGCCGAGTGTTGTTCTACACCGCGGGCTACGCGGCCGTGTTCTCGGCCATCCGCCGCATGGGCTTCATGCGTATTCATCCGCTGTCGGTTTACGCGGCTCTGGGTGTGTTCATCGTTGGCGCACAGCTCACCATTGAAACCGTGCAGTCCGATCTCGGCGAATGGATTGGTCTGGCGCTGGCATGGTGCGGGTTCTACGTGTGGCAGAACAACGAAGACCTGCACCAGCGCGCGCTGCGCGTGCTGGTCACTGCGGCATTCTTGGTGGACGCGTTGCGTCCTTTCGATTTCGCTGCCAGCAACTCGTTCAATGTGGTGCCGTTCCACGCACTCCTCGACACCTTCAACCCGGTGACGAACATGCGTGCCGTGGCCGAGTATGGCTTCTGGACTGCCGCGCTCATCATGGTGTGGTACAGCCGTCGCGTGCAGCCTTGGCAGGCTGCTACTGGCGTCACGGTTTTGGTGTTGTGCACTGAAGTGGCGCAAACCACGCTCACCGGGCGCACGCCGGACACCCTGCCGGTGTTCATGGCCGTGGTGGCAGGCTTCTGGCTGCAGGCGACTGTGAAGCGTCAGGCGGCCGAAGAG
>CAIOHZ010000164.1 GCA_903858165.1 uncultured Pseudomonadota bacterium | reverse complement strand
CTTCTTCGGGCAATCGCGGTAAAGCTTGCGATACGCGGTTTTGCACCAGCATCTGTGCTTTGTCGACATCCGTGCCGATCTCGAAAGTGACGCCTAACTGCAGCGTGCCGTCGGAGCCCGAGCTCGAAGACATGTAGAGCACGCCCTCGATGCCGTTGATCTCCTGTTCCAGTGGCGAAGCCACGGTTTCGGCGACCACTTTCGGGTTGGCACCCGGGTAACTCGCGGAAACGATGATGGTGGGCGGAACCACTTCCGGGAACATGGCGACCGGCAGCAGGCGCATGGACACCAGGCCAGTTAGCAGGATGGCCAGCGAAAGCACGCCGGCCAGCACGGGCCGGTCGATGAAGTGTCGGGCGAAGCGCATGGGTCAGCGCTCCGTCGCGCGGACCTTGCGGCCGGTCTCGGGATCGTACAAGGGCAGGGTCTCGTTGGCCTGGACGTTACGGTCCATCGCCACGGTCACTGGGACCAGCGGCATGCCAGGGCGGAGCCGTTGCAGGCCGTTGACCACGATGACTTCGCCGGCGACAAGCCCTTCCGTGATGGTGCGCATGCCATTCACCAGCCTGCCGGGTTTCACCACGCGATAGGCAGCCTTGCCGTCCTTGCCAACCACGAGCACGAACTTCTGACTCTGGTCGGTGCCGATCGCTTGGTCGTCGACCAGTACCGCCATATGGCGCCCACTGCCGATCAGCTTCAGGCGGGCGAATAGCCCCGGCGTGAACCGCCGGTCTTTATTCGAGAAGACGGCGCGCGCGCGGATGGTGCCGGTGTGCGGATCGAGTTGGTTGTCGACGAATACCATGCGGCCTTCGTGCGGGTAGCCCTGCTCTCCGGCCAGCGCCAGGAACACGGGGTTGGCCGCATCGCGACTGCTCGGCCGCTCGCCGAGCCGCGACATTTCGATGTACTTCAGATACACGTGCTCATCGCCCTCGAACTCGGCATAGATGGGGTCGACGGAGACGAGGGTGGTGAGCACCGGAGCGCTGCTGCCAGCGGTGACGAGATTGCCCACGGTAATTTCTGCCTTGCCGACCCGGCCGCTGATAGGCGCTGCGATACGCGTGTAGGCGAGGTTGGTGCGCGCTGTGCTCACGGCGGCGGCACCCATTTGTTCGGCGGCCTCCGCCTGCTGCAGGGCTGCTGCGCGCGCGGCGCGCTCTTCGCGGGAAACGGCGTTGGCGGCCAGCAGACGGTCGGCACGGACGAGTTCTTCGCGAGCGAGCGTTACCCGGCTATGGGCTGACGCCTGCTCGGCCTGAGCGCGTTCCAGCGCGGCGCGGAACACGCGGTCGTCGAGACGAAACAGTAGGTCGCCTTTTTTGACATAGCGCCCGTCCTCGAACGCTACCTGCTCGATGGTCCCCGTCACCTGTGGGCGCACCTGTACCGAGTCCACGGCCACCAGTCGGCCGGTGAATTCGTCCCAGTCATTCACTTCTCGTGCGAGGGCGGCGGCCACCTCGACCTCGGGCGGCTTCGGCGGTGGCGGTGCTCCAGCGCCGCAGGCTCCCAGTAACAAGGTCAGAGCGGTGATGGCGCCGGCGTGGCGCGCGGCAGAGGGGGAGTGGGACATGGGGGTGACCAAGTGAAAACGAACGACTAGCCTACGCTTATCCTGCACTGCAATAAACTGTTCCGTGGTGGCGTAAGGCGCTGCGGTAACATAGGGGCTTACCGGCCCGAGGGGGCGGCATTGTTCTTGCAGGTTTCCCGTGGCTATTGAAGAGATTTACGCGCCCGCTGCCATCGAAGCGGCTGCCCAGCGTTGGTGGGATGAGAACGGCACTTTCCGTGCCGTAGAAGACCCCACGCGGGAGAAATACTACTGCCTGTGCATGTTCCCCTACCCGAGTGGGCGTCTGCACATGGGCCACGTGCGCAATTACACCATTGGCGATGTCATCAGCCGTTTCATGCGCATGCAAGGCCGCAACGTGCTGCAGCCCATGGGCTGGGACGCGTTCGGTCTGCCGGCGGAAAACGCCGCCATGCAAAACCAGGTGCCGCCGGCGCAGTGGACCTACGACAACATCGCCTACATGAAGCGTCAACTGCAGTCGTTAGGTTTTGGCATTGACTGGGACCGCGAGGTGGCCACCTGCCGCCCCGACTACTATCGTTGGAACCAGTGGCTCTTCCTGCGGATGCTCGAGAAGGGCATTGCCTACCAGCGCACGGGCACGGTGAACTGGGACCCCATCGATAACACCGTGCTCGCCAACGAGCAGGTGATTGACGGCCGTGGCTGGCGTACGGGGGCGCCTGTTGAAAAGCGCGAAATCCCGATGTACTACCTGAACATCACGCGCTACGCCGAAGAACTGCTGACCGCACTGGATGGCTTGCCGGGCTGGCCGGAACGCGTACGCACGATGCAAGCGAACTGGATTGGTCGCAGCATGGGCGTGAACTTGGCCTTTCCGTACCATATCGATGGCGAACCAGGCTTACTGCGGGTTTTCACCACGCGTGCCGATACGCTGATGGGCGTGACGTTCCTGGCGGTCGCCGCAGAACATCCGCTCGCGACCAAGGCCGCGGCGAAGGACGCAACTGTTGCGGCGTTCGTCGACGAATGCCGTCGTGGCAGTGTCATGGAAGCCGACATCGCCCAGATGGAAAAGAAGGGCATCGCCACGGGGCTTTCGGTCAAGCACCCGTTGACGGGTGAGCCGTTGCCCGTGTGGGTCGGCAACTACGTGCTCATGGGCTACGGCGAAGGCGCTGTCATGGGCGTCCCGGCCCATGACGAACGCGATTTCGCCTTCGCGCTGAAGTATTCGCTGCCCATCCGGCAAGTGGTGGATGTAGGCGGACAGGCTTATTCGAATGAAGCTTGGCAGTCTTGGTACGGCGACGACGGCGTTTGCGTGAACAGCGGCAAGTACGATGGCCTAGGCTTCGATGCTGCCATCGATGCCATTGCTGCGGACTTGGGCGAGCGCGGTTATGGTGAGAAGCAGGTGAATTGGCGCCTGCGCGACTGGGGCATCTCGCGCCAGCGCTATTGGGGCTGCCCCATCCCGCTCATCCATTGCGGCACTTGCGGTGCGGTGCCCGTGCCGGACGACCAACTCCCCGTTACGCTTCCCGAAGGGTTGGTGCCGGATGGCAGCGGCAACCCACTCGGCAAGTTGGACAGCTTCCTGCACTGCTCATGCCCGAAGTGTGGCGCGCCGGCGCGCCGTGAGACGGACACCATGGATACCTTTGTGGACTCGTCTTGGTATTTCTTCCGCTATACCAGTGCCGACAACCACGGTGCTATGGTCGATGAGCGCGCCGCCTATTGGCTGCCGGTGGACCAGTATATCGGTGGTATCGAGCACGCTATCCTGCACCTGTTGTATTCGCGCTTCTGGACGAAGGTGATGCGTGATCTGGGGCTCACCACAGTGGACGAGCCGTTCTCGAACCTGCTGACGCAGGGCATGGTGCTGAACGAGATTTTCTTCCGCAAGCCGGCAACAGGTCGTGTGCAGTACTTCAACCCGGCGGACGTCGATGTCACGGTGGATGACAAGGGCGCCCGCACCGGGGCGATCTTGCGCAAGGATGGGCAGTCGGTGGAATCCGGTGGCATCGGCACGATGTCGAAGAGTAAGAATAACGGCGTTGATCCGCAGGCGCTAGTGAACGAGTACGGGGCCGATACGGCGCGCTTGTTCATGATGTTCGCCGCGCCTCCCGAGCAGACGCTTGAGTGGTCGGATGAAGGCGTGGAAGGCGCCTACCGTTTCATGAAGCGTTTGTGGCGCGCGGTGGCCGTCCATGCCGCGGCCGTAGCAGGGACGGTGCTTGCGTCCCTCGACGTGGCGGCGCTCACGCCAGCCCAGCGCGAGATGCGTCGGTTGGCGCACCAGTTACTGGTGAAAGTGACAGACGACCTCGGGCGTCGGCGCGTGTTCAATACCGCCATCGCTGCCGTCATGGAATTCATGAACGCGCTGGCGAAGTTCGACGATGCCACGCCGCAGGGCCGTGCGGTGGCGCAGGAAGCGCTGGAGATTGTCGTCACGGTACTGTCGCCCGTGGTGCCGCATGCCACGCATGCCTTGTGGCACGCGCTTGGCCATGCGGATGCCCTCATTGATCGTCGTTGGCCCGAGCACGATTCTTCGGCCTTGGTTCGTGACAGCCTCGAGGTG
>CAIOHZ010000163.1 GCA_903858165.1 uncultured Pseudomonadota bacterium | reverse complement strand
CAATCAGCAGCGCGCCCATGAGCGAGCCGAGCAGGTAGGCCATTAGCCATTTCAGTGCTAGTTCGAGCATGGCGCCAGTATAGAGTTTATGGAGGGAAGCAAAAGAGTGACGGTGGTGCCCTTGCCAGCTTCGCTTTGCAGGCGCAGGTCTCCGCCCGTTTGCCGCGCGAACCCTTGCACCATGCTCAGGCCCAGGCCGCTGCCTTCGCCAGGCAAGCGCGTGGTGAAGAACGGCTCCACCGCTTGTGCCAACACGCCCGCGGACATGCCGCAGCCGTTGTCCTCCACGGCTACCGCCACATACGTGCCCGGGGGCAGCAGCGGCCAGTGTTCGTCCGCACCCACCACTTCCACGGCGTGGGCGGCAATGCGGATGTGGCCAATGGCGGTATTACCAGTAAGACCATCGCCGGCAGGGGCGGCGCTGCCCGTAGTTGCAGCGTTGCTAGCACTACCTTTGCCCCGCGCCTCCACTGCATGCCGCGCGTTCGCGACCAAATTGATCAATGCCGTAACCAGCCCCGAGTGGTCCGCCAACAGCGCCGGAACCCCGGGGGCCACCGCCAGTTCCAGCTGCGCCTCGCCGGCCGCGTTTTCCAGCAGGGCCACGTTCGCTTCCAGGAACGGCCCGAACTCTATGCGTACCGGGTTCAGGTTCTGGCGTCGGCCGAACGACATGAGCTGGTAGGTCAGGTCCGCGCCTGTGCGCGCTGCTTCGCCTACTTCGTCCACCAGCGCCGCCGCAATGGGGTCCGCCGCCACGCTTGCGCGGTTTCGCAAACGGATGGTGGCTTGCTGCACCATGTTGATAAGCGTGTTGAAGTCCTGCGAAACGCCCGCGGTCAGGCGGCCGAGCGCTTCCAGCCGGCGCTTGTGGTCCAGTTCGCGTTCCAGCGCGGCTTGCTTGGTGGTTTGCACTTGCAGCGCTTGCTGTTGGTTGGCCAGTTCCACGGCCAGCTTGGCGCGCTGCCGTTCGAAGCGGCGCGAACGCCACCAACCGAACCCAGCCAACAGTGCCAGCAAGGCGACCAAGATGGCCGCGTTGCGTTGCGTGGTCATCTGCCGGCTTTTGGCTTCTACTGCGGCTTCGCGGTCGCGGAGGCTAGCCATCTCGCGCTCGCGTCGGTCAGCGTCCAGTTGCGTGCTTAAGAACGCCAGTTGTTCACGCGCTTGGTCTGCCTGTAGCCGCGTGTGCGCTTCCAAGGCCAGGTGCAGAAACCGCGCGCCTTCCTTCACTTCGCCGCGTTTCAGCAGCAAGTCTCCGGTGCGGGCGAAAGCATCCGCCCGGGCACCCGCCAAGGTATTGTTGCTGGCGTCGATGTTCTTCAGCACCGCCAGCGCGTCATTGGTCTTGCCGTTAGCCACCAAGGCATCGGCTAGCGTTAGTTCCGCAAACGCGCGGCGAACCGCGGAGTTGTGTACCAGCTCCACCCCGTGCCGGGCAGACACCAAGGCCGCCGCGTTGTCTTGCAGGGCCAGCTGCGTTTCCGCCAGCGCCACGTACAAGTGGCCCAGCACGCGCGCGTCTGCGTTGGCAGCCCCCGGCATTATTCGTTCCAGCAAGGCCTGCGCCTCTTTGGCGCGCCCCAGCTGCACCAAGCTTTGCGCCTCGATGGCATGCAACACGAACGCTATCTGCGTGTTCTGCGCGGCCTTCGCGAGCGGCAGCCCGGAAAGCGCGCGCAGCAAGGCGGCGCCCGGCTGCCGGTTCGCTATGTGCAACATGCCAAGGTTCGTGGCGGCTAGGGCGGCCACGCCCGGCTCGCGTGCGTTTGTGGCCAGCTTGAAGGCCTCAGCGTAGTGGCGTGTGGCTTCGGTAGTAATGCCGGCCGTTTCGGCGGCGATGCCTAGCGTATTGACTGTGGCCGCCACCATCGCGGCGTCATTAGCCTTCTCGGCGGCGAGTTTGCCTTCGCGCAGCAAGGCCGAGGCGGTGGCAGGGTCCGCGGCTTCAATAGACAGCAACGCCGACATGCGTAGCGCAATGGCCAAAGCGCGCGGTGAATTCGCGGCGCGCGCCAGGCTAACAGCCCAACCGCAGGCCTCCACAGCCTCCTTGCGGCTTTTCAGGCGGTAGTAGGCACGGCAAAGAACGCTCTCGGCAGCGCTGCGGCGGGTGGAATCGCTGGAACGAACGGCATTACGGGCGGCCGTGGCGCGTGACAGCAGAGCTGCGGCCGGCAAGCTGTCTTGGATGGTGAGTTGCGCCGCCGCAGTAAGGACGGCATCGGGCGTGGCGCGGGCCCAATCGAGGGGGGTGGAGGCCGTGAACTGCGATGCAGCGGCAGCAGATTGTGCAGCTTCAGCCGCTACGCCGGTGGCCAAGCCTAAGACAGCCACCATCGCAGTAAGGAAATGCTGGGACCACATCGAGAGATGTTGGTGCCTTAGCCGCAAAGAGGCAAGCAAGAACCGCAGAGACCGGCCAGAAACCGGCCAGAAACACCTATTTGCTGACGCCAGAAAGACAAAACCCCGCCCAGCTAATGCTGGACGGGGTTCTGAATTGGGACCCTGGCAATGACCTACTCTCACATGGCCTACGGCCACACTACCATCGGCGCAGAACGTTTTCACTTCCGAGTTCGGAAAGGGATCGGGTGGTTCCCGCTCGCAATAATCACCAGGGAATTCTGGAGGTTTTAGCGGGAGCTTCGCTGACGAAGCTCGAGCTTCAACCGATTGATCGTGATGACGTCGCAACACAGGCGACTGATGTTCGCATTTGCAAGTGACTTAGCACATGCCCAGCATCTTAGCGCACACAAAGGTGGCCAGACTGCTTGGGGTTATATGGTCAAGCCTCACGGGCAATTAGTACTGGTTAGCTGCACGCATTACTGCGCTTCCACACCCAGCCTATCAACGTCGTAGTCTCCGACGGCCCTTCAGGGGTATCAAGTACCCAGCGAGAACTAATCTTGGGGGGGGCTTCCCGCTTAGATGCTTTCAGCGGTTATCCCGTCCGTACATAGCTACCCGGCAATGCCACTGTGGTGACAACCGGAACACCAGAGGTACGTTCACTCCGGTCCTCTCGTACTAGGAGCAACTCACCCTCAATTCTCGAGCGCCCACGGAAGATAGGGACCGAACTGTCTCACGACGTTCTGAACCCAGCTCGCGTACCACTTTAAATGGCGAACAGCCATACCCTTG
>CAIOHZ010000162.1 GCA_903858165.1 uncultured Pseudomonadota bacterium | reverse complement strand
GGTAACGCCCTGGGCGCGGCTGGCGATCGGGGTTAACCCGCGATCTGCGCTGCCAACTGCTCCAGGCGGCCCTTCAGCGAGCCATCAATGACCATGTCGCCAGCACGGACCACCGCGCCGCCGACCAAACCCGCATCCACGGTTTCGTGGAGACGGACTTCGCGACCAAAGCGACGCGACAACGCGGCGGAAAGCCGCGCGCGCTGCGCATCGTTGAACGCGTAGGCGGTGGTGACCTGAACGTCCAGGGTGTTTTCCACTTCGCTGCGCAGCTGCTCGTAGATCTCGATGATCTGCGGCAGCAGCCCGAGCCGGCGGTTTGCCGCCAGCACCAGCAGGAAGTTGCGGCCTTCCGCGTCGCAACGCTCGCCGGCAATGCCAGCAACCAGTTCCGCCACTTGGCCGGAGGCCACGGTGGGGTTCTGGGTGAGCGCCTTCACGCGATCGTCCGCGACCACGGCCGCTGCGATACCGAGCAGGTCCGACCACGCGGCCAACCGGCCACGGGAATGGGCGTGCTCGAATGCCGCGCGGGCGTAGGGACGGGCGATGGTGGCTTTTTCCGCCATGAGACGTTTCCCCGGTGCCTTACTTGGCCACTGCGCCCTGCTCGATCTGCGCCGCGAGGCGCTCGAGCAGGTCGGCGTGGGCGGCCGCGTTCACTTCGCGTCCAAGCAACTGACTGGCACCCTGAACGGCCAAAGCGGCCACTTCAGTGCGCAGCTCGCCGCGGGCGCGGGCCGAGTCGATGGCGATAGTGTCGCGGGCAGCGGCCACCACACGGTCCGCTTCAGCGGAGGCGGTGCCCTTGGCCTCGTCGACCAGCGCGTTCGAGCGACGGTTGGCCTGGTCGATGACCTGGGCCGCCTTCACACGCGCTTCCTTGACGATCTCCGCGGCCTGAGCCTTGGCGTCGTCGAGGTCCTTCTGGCCACGATCGGCGGCGGCGAGGCCGTCGGCGATCTTCTTCTGCCGTTCCTCGATGGCGCTCATGATGTTCGGCCAACCGAACGTCATGACGAGCCAGGCCACCGCGAAGAACGCGAGACCCTGGATGACCAGCGTAATGCCGATATTCATGCCTGAAAGCTCCTGACGTGGGCGACGAAGCGCGACAAGCTGGGCTTGCTGCGATCGTCCCGGTTCGCGGCGGGGAACGGCCCGATAAAGGCCGACTTACCCGCCAGGAACAAACCCGCGTGGGGGTTTATTAGCCGATCAACTGGCTGATGAACGGGTTCGCGAAGATCAGCAGCAGCGCGATGGCGACGCCGATGATGGGCACCGCGTCGAGCAGGCCGGCGACCAAGAACATCTTGGTCTGCAGCATCGGGGCGAGTTCCGGCTGGCGGCTGGCGCCCTCGAGGAACTTGCCACCCAGCAGGGCGAAGCCGATGGCGGTGCCCAGGGCGCCGAGGCCAATCAGCAGGCCGGCTGCGATGACGGTCATGCCCATCACATCCGCAACCTGGACGACGTTTTCAATAGCCATGGTCTACTCCGTTGAATCAGTAGTCTGGAAAAGGAAACAGTAAAACAAACGCTTAGTGGTGCTCGGCCGCCATGCTGAGGTACACGATGGTAAGCATCATGAAGATGAATGCCTGCAGCGTGATGACCAGCACATGGAAAGCGGTCCAAATGAAGTCCGCCACAAACTGGACGGGCATCATGACGTAGGTGAGGCCGGACGACAGGCTGGCGCCCAAAGTCATGCACGCAATGAGGATGAAGATGAGCTCGCCGCCGTACATGTTGCCGAACAACCGGAGGCTGAGCGACACAGGGCGGACGGCTTCTTCAATCAGGCGCAGCAGCAGGTTGGGCACGGCGCAGGCGATCTTGCCGACCACGCCTTCCGCATGGAAGGGAGCGGTGAGGAACTCGCCGAAGAACGTGGCCAAGCCTTTGTGCTTGATGCCGTAGTACTGGATGAGCAGGAACACGGTGAACGCCATGCCGAGCGTGGTGTTCAAGTCCGCGGTGGGCACCACACGCAGGTAGGCCTCGTGCGGGTGGGCGCTGAGCGCCTGGTATGCACCCGGGAGCAGGTCCACCGGGAGCATGTCCATGAAGTTCATCATAAACACGAGGCAGAAAATGGTGAGCGCGAGCGGCGCCACCAGCCGGCCGCGACCGTGGAAAGTTTCCTTGACCATTTGGTCCACGAATTCCACGAGCATTTCGATGAAGCACTGCAGCTTGCCCGGCACGCCGGCCGTGGCACGACGCGCGACACGCAGGAACAGCACCACGAAAAACAGCGCCAGCGCCACCTTCACGGCGATGCTGTCCACATGCAAGCCATTTACTTCCATGTGATGGAGGTGATGCTTGATGTAGCCGGTCATTCCGCCGCCAGTTTCTTCGGTCGCCATCAGCGCCTCACTTGACCCTAGCCAACCCAACCCAAAACCCGATCTGCGCGGCGATGACGCCCAACAGCACCGGTAAGGGGGCCAACGCCACCTTCCCTAGAGCCAGCCACAAACCGCAGCCGACCCAAAGCCATTTCAATACTTCGGCGGAGTACCAAGCCCGCGCCAGCTGCGGCACCGGAGCGATGCCGGGGCGAAACAGGCGCCAACCGAACACCACCGTACCGCTGGCCACCACTGCTGCCCCCGCCAGTGCCGCGAAGGCACCGCCAAGGCCACCGTGGGGCGGCGCGAACCAGACCAGCACCAGTGCCACCAAAGCACCAGCCACCGCCTGCCACGTTGCGTAAGCCAACACCATTCGCCTCGAAGCGTGCATTTGCGGGTGCATTTGCGCTCCTGGCGGGGTGGGGGCCACAAAAAAAGAACCACCGACTACCCGTGTGGGGTGTGCCCAGTGGCCCTCTCGTACAACGTGGTGCCCGGCGCAGGCAACGGCCTACTTCGAGCCCGCGCAGTATAGGGGGATTTTTGCAGTGCTTCAACCGTCAGAAGCGTCAGCGTTCTGCCTGCGCGCGACAGGCAGCGGGCGGCTTCAGTAGTCGTTGCCGCCGCGCAGGTGCGCCAGAATGCCGTCCAGTACATCGAGGCTGGTGTAGTCGATGACCAGCTGGCCGTGCCCCTTGGTCCCCTGACGGATTTGCACGCGGGCGCCGAGGCGGTCCGAGAGGTCCGTTTCCAGCCGGCGCAGGTCCGGGTCGACGGGCTTCGGGGGCTGCGGCGGCGTGTGGGTCGTCGCGGCACGCACGCGGGCTTCCGTTTCGCGCACGCTCCACTTGCCCGCCACCGCCTGCTCGGCCAGCGCTTGCTGCCGGCTGGCATCGGGCAGGCCCAACAAGGCACGGGCATGGCCCATGTCCAGTTGCCGGCCTTCCACCAGCGCACGGACCGCTTCCGGCAATTCCAGCAAACGCAGCAGGTTCGACACGCCAGCACGCGAACGGCCGACAGCTTGCGCGGCCTCTTCGTGCGTCACCTCGAACTCGAGGATAAGCCGCTGCAGCGCGCGGGCCTCTTCCAAGGGGTTCAGGTTTTCGCGCTGAATGTTCTCGATGAGCGCCATCGCCACCGCGGCGCGGTCCGCCACTTGGCGAATGAAAACAGGCACTTGCGTGAGGCCGGCCAGCTGCGCAGCGCGCCAGCGGCGTTCACCCGCAATAATTTCGTAGCGGGCGGCTTCGCCGCGGGCCACAGCCACCGGCCGCACTACGATGGGCTGCACCAGGCCTTGCGCCTTGATGCTTTCGGCTAGGTCCTGCAGCGAGTCTTCGCGCATGTCCGCGCGGGGCTGGTACTGCCCGCGCTGCAGGGAGCCCACCGGCAGGTAGGCGAGTTCTTCGCCTGGCGGCGGCGCCACAGCACCCGGGGCCACCGGGCGCGCCGCGGGAGCTGTGGGCGCGGGGGCCTGCTGGGCGCGCGCCTGCGCACCCGCCGCCACTTGCTTGGCTGTGGTGCTGCCGAGCAGCGCTTCCAAACCGCGGCCGAGACCGCCTTTCTTCATTGCCATTAGTCTGCTGCTTCCGCTTCGGCGGGCTCGCCGGCCGCTGCTTCTTCGTCGCGGCGGATCATCTCGCCGGCGAGGGCGAGGTAAGCCAGCGCGCCGCGGCTTTCCTTGTCATGGTACAGGGCTGGCAAGCCGTACGACGGCGCCTCCGCCAGGCGCACGT
>CAIOHZ010000161.1 GCA_903858165.1 uncultured Pseudomonadota bacterium | reverse complement strand
CGATCATGGCGCAGGCAGTGGACAACGAGTACATCGGCGAACGCATCCGCAATATCCGCACGGGCGTCGAGCGCGGCGAGTCTCTTACCCGCACTGCTACGGCCACTGGCATGTTCACGCCGCTGGTACTGCAAATGCTGGCGGTGGGGGAGGAAGCCGGGGCCATCGACACCCTGCTGACCGAGGTCGCAGGTTTCTACGAGCGGGAAGTGGACTACGACGTCAAGAACCTGAGTCAGGCGATCGAGCCCATCCTGATCGCGGTGCTGGCGGGTTTTGTGCTGATCTTTGCCTTGGGCGTCTTCCTGCCCTTGTGGGATCTGGCACTGGTGAAGACAGGGGGCTGAGCGGCGTGCGTGCCGCGGCGGCGGGAAAAATATCCGCGTCCCGAGGCAATTGCGGGATGCCGTGCTAGTATCGGCCATGGCCTCTTGAACAACGACGAGGGTTTCTGCGTGCAACGTCAATCCGGTTTTACCCTGATCGAACTCATCACCGTGATCGTGATCCTCGGCGTACTCGCCGCCTTCGCGGTCCCGCGGTTCTCCGGTCTGGAGACGCAGGCACGTGTCTCCGCCGTCAATGCACTAGCGGGCAGCGTCCGCAGCGGTGCGGCTCTGGCACACGCAATCTGGCTCGCCAACGGCGCGGCGAGCAATGCCTCCGTCACTATGGAAGGGGCAACAGTAGCCATGACCTTCAGCTACCCCTCTGCCTTGTCGACAGGTATAGAAGCAACCCTGCAGGACATCACGGGGTTCACGGGCGCGGTGGCCAGTGCGACTTACGTATTCACCTTCACCGGGGCACCCACCGCTGCCAGTTGCAAGGTCACGTATACCCCGGCGGCCTCTCTCACGGCCGCGCCAAGCGTTGCCACCACCACCGGCGGGTGCTGATAGGCACACCTCCAAACGACACCCCACGCCGTTGGCAGCGCAGGTTCGTTTCGAACTGTGCCGCGGCTTCTCGGGTGGCGCGCGCAGCGACGGCGGCTTCACTCTGGTAGAACTGGTCACCGTGATGGTGATTGCAGGCATCCTCGCCGCCGTGGCCAGCCCCAGGTTTTTCTCCAACGACAGCTTCAAGATCGCCGGCTTTGCCGGCGAGGTGCGCTCGGGACTGCGCCATGCGCAGGCCGTGGCCATGGCTTCGGGCTGCGATATCCGGGTGTCACTGGGATCGAGCGACTTCGTGCTGCAGCGCTGGTCGGGGGGCTCGAACTGCAATGACCACAGCGGATCGCTGGTCACCCTGACACGCCCTGGCGGAGGGAGTTTCACAGCCAGCGTGCCCGTGAACGTCTCCATAAGCACCGCAAGCATTTATTTCGACAGCCTGGGCAAGCCCCGCGATGCGAGCTCGGGAGCGTTGCTTGACTCAGCGCTGTCGCTTGCCATCGGCACCGACACCATCACGGTCAACGCCGAAACGGGCTTCGTCCAGTGAGAGGCCCCGGATCCCAGCGCGGACTCACTTTCATAGAACTGATCGCCAGTATCGTCATCATCTCGGTGGCGACCATCGGGCTCATGGCAGCCGTATCGGCAGCGG
>CAIOHZ010000160.1 GCA_903858165.1 uncultured Pseudomonadota bacterium | reverse complement strand
AGCTTCCCTGCCTCATCCATGCTGACTATGTTCGCCATGATCGACTTCCTGATGACACGTCAGACTTTCCATTAAAAACATTTTTTACCAAGGGACAACGCAGCATGCTTCGATGGCTTTAGGTAGCAACTATTTGGCGCTTAACCGGCCAATCTAAGAAGAACGTTGTCCGCTAAGAAATTTAAGATGCGTCAATAGTCCTACTTTTAGGACTGCCGCCGCTGCGCCGTGTCAACCCGGGGGCCACGGCAAGCGCTTGTCGGGTTTAGCCCGAACGTGCCTCAATAGGGCGATGTCTAGAAAGCATGGCCTAAGTCCGCAGGAGCTCTAGTCGACTGCTGGCGAGGGACTGCGCGGGGAGCCGAATATAAAGACCGCTATTTTCCCTGCGAGACGCAACTGAAAAAATGCAGTGTCCTGGCTAGAACGGTGTCCGAACATAGCGCCAGATAGGCTCGACGATGCCAATCGTGACGAGGAAGGCTATCCGCTAGAGTCGCGCTGACCGCTTCGCATCGGGCTCCCCACTAGGCAGACGCAACGGCCCGTAGGTTCTAGGTTCGCCGCGGCGCAGGAGATGCAGGCGCCAAGAGAAAGTTAGCCGCATCATTTCCATGAAACGTGCCAAAAAGGTAGGGAGGCGTTCTTGAACTTGATCGGCTTCACGGGCTACCGGGACTATGAAGACTGGGCCGGACTCCTGAGGAAGTCGTCGTAGGCTTTGGCGAGTCCAATCGGCAGCGGCGTTCGCGCGCTCCAGCCCTGCGCGTTGAGCCGCCCGGTGTGCAGCAGCTTGCGCGGGGTTCCGTCTGGCTTGCTGGAGTCGAACACGATGGCGCCATCAAAGCTCACCACATCCTGTACCGTCTGCGCCAGTTCGCGGATCGTCACGTCAGCGCCCACGCCGATGTTCACGATGGGGGGTTCGAAGCGGCCGGTCTTGAGTTCGTCGCTCCCCAGCAGCAACTGGTACTGCGCCTGGGGCAGGTTCATCAAGTGCACGCAGGCGTCTGCCATGTCTTCGCTGTACATGAATTCGCGTCGCGGCGTTCCGGTTCCCCAGACAACGACCTCCGTGGATTTCGCTTGTTTGGCCTGGTGGAACTTTCGCAGCAGCGCCGGGATCACATGGCTGTTTTGGGGGTGGTAATTGTCGCCCGGACCGTATAGGTTGGTCGGCATCGCAGCAAGGTAGCGGGTGCCATATTGGCGGTTATAGCTCCAGCACATTTCGATGCCGGCGATCTTGGCCAGCGCGTAAGGCCGATTGGTAGGTTCCAGCGGCCCACTCAGCAGGTAGTCCTCCTGCATCGGTTGTGGGCAGCGCTTTGGGTAGATACAGCTGGAGCCCAGGAACAGCAGTCGCTGCACATCGCTGCGATAGGCAGCGTGGATGACGTTGGTCTGCACCGCCAGGTTGTCGCGGATGAATTCGGCGGGAAAGTCGTTGTTGGCCAGTATGCCGCCGACCCTTGCCGCGGCGAGGAATACATGGTCGGGCTTTTGCTGGGCGAAGAAGGTCTCGGTAGCCTGTTGGTCGCACAGGTCGAGCTCGGCGTGCGTTCGCACAAGCAGGTTATGGTAGCCACGCGCCTGCAGGTTGCGGGTGATAGCGCCTCCCACCAGCCCCCGGTGGCCCGCCACGTAGATCTTGTCGTTTTTGTCCATGGTGTTTGCGACTCGGGGCTACTCGTTGAAGTCGTAGGCCTGAAAGCCGTGCTTTTTCACCAGCTCGTCGCGCTCGGCGCTTTTGAGGTCTTCGCGCACCATCTCGCTGACCAGTTCCGCAAAGTGGGTCTGTGGCGTCCAGCCAAGCTT
>CAIOHZ010000159.1 GCA_903858165.1 uncultured Pseudomonadota bacterium | reverse complement strand
TCCTCCGACATGTGGTTCACGCCAAAAAACTGGTTGTCGCCGAAAAGAACTCTGTCCATGAGATCGTCGCCCCGTTGTTTATGAGTCATGCGCCCATCAGGCGCGCCAGCAGGCCTGGGCGGTGCGCGGGGATCGGTGCCGCCGCGGTGCCACCGGCCAAAATCATGGCCACCATCCGGTCAGTCTCCAGGGCCGTGCCGAATGCGTTGTGGCCGTTCAGGCGCTTTGTCAGGATGCTTTGAACAAAGTAGTCGATCTGCGCCGAATACTCTTCGCCCCGAAGGTAAAACCACACCGGATCGGTCAGGTCGGTGGTGTACCGCACATTCCAGCCCACCTGCACGTCGGGCAGTGCGGCGTGCGGTTCACGCAGGTAGATCTGGCACTCCTGGCGGTCGGCCACCACCCGGCCATTGGTTCCCCACACCGATAGCCGTGTCGACATTTTGCGAAAACTCTCGTCGCTCCAGTTGACGCTCAACTGGCCGCTGGCCCCGCCGTCGTAATGCATGGTGCAGTAAATTTCGTCCTCTACATCCCGCGAATACACGCTGTGGCGCACGACGCCCGACACCGAACTCGGCATGCCGGTGACAAAGTTGACCAGGTCAATGGCATGGCAGGCGTAGTCGTATAGGGCGCCGCCGCCCTGGCCCTTGGACGAGCGCCAGGTCATACCCTGCGGGCGCAGCACTACGGGGCCATAGGCTTCGGCGCGCACGTGGTGTACTGTGCCCAAGGCGCCGGATCCCACGATACGCGCCGCCTCCTGAAAGGCGCCTACAAAGCGGTAGTGATATCCCACTTGGGTGACCAGACGCTTGCTCTGCGCCAGCGCGTGCAGGCGGTTGCCGTCCGCCAGTTCGAGCACAAAGGGCTTTTCGCAGAACACATGCAAGCCGCGGTCGAGCGCCTTTTGCACCATGGACGCATGCAGCTTCGATGGTGTGGCTATCAATACGGCGTCGATCTGCTCCTGCGCCAGCAGCGCGTCGTAGTCGGTGTAGCATTTCAACTCGGCGTTCTTGGCGATCACGTCGGTCAGGTAGGCCGTCGCGTCGCACGCGGCCACCAGTTCCACATCGGGGTGCGTTCGCACCACGGCCAGATGGGAAAGCCCCATCTTTCCCAAGCCGACTACGGCTAAACGCAAGCGCTTCGATCCCAACGAATTGCCACTACCGGATGTCATGGCGCAAGCCTTATGGATAAGTAATGCATGGCAACATGCCTATTGCTGTGCTAGTTGTTTGATTAATCCGACCAACTTGTGGTCATGCTCTTCCTGGCTGAAAACCGCGGCCTGACGGACCCGACCAGCGTCGCCGAGGGACCGCCTGAGGCCCGGTTCCTGCACCAGTCGAATAATCGCGCCGGCCAGTTCTTCCACGCTACCGGGCTTTACCAGTACGCCGGTTTTCCCGGGCTCTACGATCTCGACCAGTCCACCGTGGGCCGCAGCGATGACGGGCAACCCATAGGCCATTGCCTCAATGGCCACGCGGCCGAAAGGCTCCGGTTCGGTCGAGGGTACGACGGCGATGTCGGATGCGGCCCAGGCCACATCCACCTCGGGCATGAATCCGTGCCAAAGGACCTCGGCCCCTAGACCGGCCGCCTGAATCTGGGCGAGCATGGCTTAACGAAAGTGGGTTTGTCCATCGGCCACGTCACCCACCATCAGGTAGCGTACGCCTTGCACGCCGCGCGATCGGATCAGGGCTGCGGCCTCGATGAGGAGTCCCTGGCCCTTCCAGCGATTGATGCGGCCGACCAGGGTCACCAGGGTCTCGCCAGGCAATACCCCTAGCTTGCGGCGAAACGCGGCCACTGCCTCAGGCGACGGCGGCACTAGCCTTTCCAGCCCGTTCCATATCACGGAGCTGTTTCCGCCAAGCATTGGCCGGTGGTGCACGATCCAGTTGCGGGTGGCGTGGGAGTTGCACACGCACCACCCGCCGATGAGTTGCAGCATCCAAGGAAACGCGTGGGTAGCCACGCGCGGCGTCACCACGATCTCCCGTACATGCCATAGACGCGGTACGCGGTGCACCAGCGCCCAGACGGCGCCGCCGAGCGTGGCG
>CAIOHZ010000158.1 GCA_903858165.1 uncultured Pseudomonadota bacterium | reverse complement strand
GGACCCGGCCAGCGACAAGCACAAGGGACTGAGCTTCATTCTGGTGCCACTGAAGCACCCCGGCGTGCGTGTACGCGGCATTCCGCAGATGCATGGCCAGACCGGCTTTGCCGAAATCTTCTTCGAAGAAGCGCGTGTGCCCGTCGGTAACCGGCTGGGCGGGGAAGGCCAAGGCTGGAACATCGCCATGGCCACGGCAGGCTTCGAACGTGGGCTGATGCTGCGCAGCCCGGCGCGCTTTCAGGCGACTGCGCGCCGCTTGGTAGAGCTGTACCGCCAGAACGCGGACCGCGCCGATGGCAGCGTGCGCGCTGCAGTCACCAAAGCATGGCTCCATGCCGAGGCCTATACGCTCAATACTTATGCCACGGCCACGCGCTTGATGGCAGGTGGACACATTGGTGCTGAAGCCAGCCTCAACAAGATCTTCTGGTCCGAGCTCGACCTTTCCATGCACGCCGCGGCCATGAGCTTGCTCGGCGCGCGCGCGGAACTGTTGCCAGTGGCTCCGGCTGCGCAGGGCGTAGGCGACTGGCTGGAAGGCTGGATCTTCGCGCAGAGCGGGCCCATCTACGCCGGCACCAACGAGATTCAGCGCAACATCATTGCCGAGCGCGTGCTCGGCATGCCGAGGTAAGGGCCATGGATTTCACCTTCACCGAAGAGCAGCGGATGATGGCCACCGCCGTGCGCGAGTTGCTGGACGACGTGGCCGCACCCGCCGTGCTGCGTGCTGCTGCTGGTGCGCCGGAACTCGCGGAAGGCCCCGCGGCTGGTGGCGATGACCCCGCGCGTTGGGAGCGGCTGGTGGAACTGGGCTTGCCCGGCATGCTGGCGCCGGAAGCCGCGGGCGGTATGGGCCTCGCCGATATCGACTTCGTGCTGGTGGCCGAAGAAGCCGGCCGCGCAGCGCTGCCGGAAAACCTCGTGGAACATGCGGGCATTGCGGTGCCCTTGCTGGCGGCCTGCAGTGCCCCGCTTGCGCAGGAATGGCTGGTGCGTGCCGCTTTCGGCGAAGTGCGTTTGGCCGTGGGCCACCCGCTGAACGCCACGGTGTTGGGCGCTGCAGCAGCGGATGCTTTGGTGTTGTTCCACGGCGATGAAGTGCACTTGGTGGAACGCAAGGCGGTAACGCTGCACCGCCAGGCGTCTGTCGACCGTCTGCGTTCACTGGCGACCGTAGAGTGGACGCCCACCAAGGCGACCTTGATTGCTAGCGCGCTGGAAGGTGCGGCACTGCGTGAACTGGCTTTCGCGCGCGGGGCCGTGGTGAACGCAGCACAAGCCTTGGGCTTGGCGGAGCGCATGGTGCGCATTGCTGTGGACTACGCCAGCACGCGCCAGCAGTTCGGCAAGGCCATCGGCAGCTACCAAGCGCTGAAGCACCACATGGCCGATGTTCAAGTGCAGCTGGAATACGCGCGCCCCGTGGTTTACGCGGCGGCCGCGCGGTTGGCGGAGTTCGCGGCGGGTGTGAGCGGTGACGACGGTACTAGCAGCGCCGTTGGTGAAGCCGGCACATATGGCAATGCGTCGGCCTCGACTGGAGCTTTGCTCGCTCGCTTAAACGCTGCGGTTTCCGGTGCGAAGCTGATGGCGATGGAGGCCGCCGAGATGGCGGGCCGCAAAGGCATTCAGCTACACGGCGCCAGGGGGTACAGCTGGGAAGTGGACCTGCACTTCTACGTGAAGCGCGCCTGGGCACTGGCCGGCAGCTGGGGTGACCGCTGCTGGCATCAGCGGCGGTTGGAAGCCTTAGTGCTTGACGGCGTCGTTGCGGACGACCTTGCCGTCTTGCATCACGAACACGGGTGAGGCCAGCACTTTCAGGTCGCTGAGTGGGTTGGCGCCGAACGCCACCATATCCGCCAACTTGCCAACAGCCACTGTGCCCAGCTGTGCTTCCATGCCCAGTGCCTTGGCGGCATTCGTGGTGGCGGTGGCCAGCACTTCGGCAGGCGTTAGCCCGGCCGAAGCGAGCAGCAGAAATTCCTGTGCGGTGCCGTCAAAAGGCACAACGGGCACATCGGAACCGAAGAGCAGCGGCACACCAGCCGCATGGGCGTTGCGGACGCTGTCCACGGCGGGCTTGAAGAAATCCACCGGCCCCAGCGCACCGGATTCGCTAGCTAACTTGGCGGCTAGCAGTGTGGGGGTATACGCCGTGCCCCGAGCAGCCATCGC
>CAIOHZ010000157.1 GCA_903858165.1 uncultured Pseudomonadota bacterium | reverse complement strand
GCGTGTGCCCGGTCTTCGCATAGAGAACTGGGAAGCAGAAGCCGGCTAACTCCAAGCCCGCTATTCCTACCCCCCACTTCGCGCCAGCCAAGCTTGCAGCCGCTCTTCGCTACCTGCCGGCACATGTAGGCCCAGCTTGGTGCGACGCCACAGAATGTCTTCGGCGGTCACCGCCCACTCTTCACGCCGCAAATACTCAACTTCCGCGGCATAAAGCCCCGGTAGTACTTCTTCGCCCAGCCCATACTCGCCAGCGCCTTCGGCGGCTGGCGGTGCCGCGGGGAAACGCGTGCCATAGCAGCGGGCCCAACGGTCGGTGAGCGTGGCCGGCAGGTTTGGAAACTGCAACCGCAAGGCGGCGCGCCAAGCGTCAATATCTCCACCGGGCACATCGCCGCCGGGCAGCGTGGCTTCGCGCGTCCAGGGGCCGGTAGCCGCAGGGAAGAACGGCGCCAGCTTCTCCAGCGCATCTTCCGCCAGTCTGCGGAAGGTAGTGATCTTCCCGCCGATGACATTCAGCAGCGGCGCGCCTTCAGCATCGAGCACGAGGTGGTAGTCGCGTGTGACGCCAGCGGCTTCTTCTTCCTCGCTGCCCATGAGCGGGCGCACGCCGGAATAGGTATGCACCACCTCCGCTGGCGATACTGACTGCTTGAAGTACTTCGTGGCCAGAGCGCACAGGTAGGCCACTTCGTCGGCGTCGATCGCCACCTGCGCCGGGTCGCCGCGGTAGTCGACATCAGTGGTGCCGATGAGCGTGAAGTCCTGCTCGTAAGGAATGGCGAAGACGATGCGGCGGTCGCTGTTCTGGAAGATGTAGGCGTAGTCGTGGTCGAAGAGCTTCGGCACGATGATGTGGCTGCCCTTCACCAAGCGAACGGAGGCACCGGGCTCGGCGTGGAAGGCTTGCTCCACAAAGCGCTGTGCCCATGGGCCGGCAGCGTTCACCACCGCGTCGGCGTTCACCGTGCGTTCGGTGCCATCGGCGGACAGTAAAGTGGCCTGCCAGCGCGAAGCCAAGGCGCCAGCGGCGGGAGCACGCGTCGGCGCAGCGGTATCGTTTCCCGTCCGCTGCAACTTCGTGCACCGGGTGCGCGTCAGCACGGTGGCGCCATGAGCCGCCGCATCGACAGCGTTCAGCACGACCAGTCGCGCGTCATCCACCCACACATCGGAATACACGAAGCCCGTCTTGAATTGCGGCTGCAGCGGTTCGCCGGACGCATGCCGCGCCAGCTTCACTGCCCGCGAGCCCGGCAAGCGCTTGCGTCGTGCCAAGTGGTCGTAAAGGAACAGGCCAATACGAATCATCCATGCCGGACGCAGGTGCGGTTCGTGCGGCATGACAAACCGCAACGGCCAGAGAATATGCGGCGCGGCGGTCAGCAACACTTCGCGTTCCGCCAGCGCTTTCTGCACCAGTCCGAACTCGTAGTACTCCACGTAACGCAGGCCGCCATGAATGAGCTTGGTGCTGGCCGAAGACGTATGCGCCGCCAAGTCGTGCTGTTCGCACAACACCACCTTCAACCCACGGCCGGCAGCATCACGCGCGATGCCGG
>CAIOHZ010000156.1 GCA_903858165.1 uncultured Pseudomonadota bacterium | reverse complement strand
ATCGTCACTGCCGGCACGCTGGCCACCGTGAGCAGCACCGGCGTGCTGATGACGATGCCGGCGCCGTTGGAAACAGCCACCGAGAAATAAGCACCGTCGTCAGCCGCCACTGTGGCAGCAGTGGTGTACGTGGCACCGGTGGCGCCACTGATGACGACGTCGTCCTTCAGCCACTGGTAGGCGAGCGAGTTGCCTGTCGCCGTGACGCTGAAAGCCGCCGTGGCACCGACGTTCACCGACACTGCTACCGGCGGCGTGGTGATGGCGGGCGGGCCCTGTACCGTGAGCGTGGCTTCAGTGCTGGTGGCACTACCGGACCCGTTGGTAATGGTGATGGAGAACTTGGCTCCGCTGTCCGCTGCGGTGAGCGCGGGGGTGGTGTACGTCGGCTCCGTGGCGCCGGTGATGGCAACGCCGTTGCGCTTCCACTGGAACGACAGCGGCGCGGCGCCCTCGGCGCCGATGGAGAACACCGCCCGCTGCGTCGCGAACGCGGTGGTGTCCTTGGGCTGCTGGGTAATCTTCGGGGCCCCGAAGGAGCCACCCGTGCAGCCAGCCAGCAAAGTGGCAGCAACCACGATACCCGCACCAAACACGCGGGCGGAACGGGCACAGAGCCGGGCGAGAGCCCTGGCGTTGGGAGAGAGGGTCATCGGCTTCCTTTCTGGCGACAGGGGCCCCGGCGACGACGGGCGCCCCGGAACCACACGAGCAGTCTCCGAGAAGTCCCGGAGCCCCGTCAGGATAGCAAATCGACACCGGGGCCGGCTTCCAGTTCCGGCGGCCGCGCAGTTCCATGGGGGGGCCGGCTGCCAATTCCCGCAGCGGTCTCAGACCGTCACCGGCCAACCCCGCCACGCTTCCTGCAGCAGGCCCACGCCTAACCAGCCCAGCAGCAAACCGC
The DNA here is from genome assembly GCA_903858165.1 of uncultured Pseudomonadota bacterium. Lineage (GTDB taxonomy): Bacteria > Pseudomonadota > Gammaproteobacteria > Steroidobacterales > Steroidobacteraceae > CAIOHZ01. Next base: position 14,798 of record CAIOHZ010000156.1, on the reverse strand, counting down.
AAGCTAGGTACATGGCTACCCGCCAACCGGTTCCGGCCCGGCGCCGGAAAGCATCGACGAACCAAGCGGAAATGAAGGCCGACGCGACACTGCTGGCCATGAAGCCCGCGAAGAACACCCCGTAGTCGGCGACGGTGGGCGCAGTAACGCCCAACACCCCAAGGGCCGCGCCCATGGCGCTCCAGTAAGCCAAGTTCTGCGGATTGGTAAGGGAGAGCACCACGCCCGCCCCCAGCGCGCCGCGCATGGCCGCGCGCGGATCCGCGGCCGGCGGTGGCTGCTCCCGGCGCGCCTCGCGCGCGTCCTGCCAAGACAACCAAGCCAGCCAGCACAGGTATAGGCCGCTGGCCAACGTCACCGGCAACCGGATGGCAGGTGCTTGCAGCAGCATGCCCACCCCGGCCAGGCCGAGAATGGCCCAAGAGGCATCCCCCACCAGCGAACCGAACTGCACCGCGAGTGCCGCGTGGTAGCCCTCTTGCAAGCCGCGCCGCAAGGTTTCGGCAAAGACGGCGCCAGGGGTGAGATTGAACACCAAACCCAGCCCGAAAGCGCCCGCGAACAGCCACAGCCACGGCGTTACACTAACCACCATTACTTCCCCCGAGTTTCCCCGCCCCATGTTAGCTCCGCCCCGCCCTCGCATTCTCGCTACTTTTGTCGCCGCCGTGGCCTCGCTGTGGCTAATGCCAAGCGCCGCCGCGGCCGGCCCCAGCGCGCTCATCCCGCCGCCGCCGGCCATCGCCGCCAAGGGCTTCATCGTCATGGACCCGAATAGTGGCGTCGTGGTCGCCGCAATGAATGAAGCCCAACGTCTGGAGCCAGCTAGCCTCACCAAACTGATGACCGCCTACGTGGTATTCGATGCGCTACGCGCCAACAAACTGAAGCTGGACCAGACGCTCACCATTTCACCGGCGGCTTGGAAGCAGGAAGGTTCGCGTATGTTCGTGGAGCCCGGCATGCAAGTGCGGGTCGAGGACCTCATCAAGGGCATGGTTATTCAGAGTGGCAATGACGCTGCGGTAGCGCTGGCAGAAGCAGTAGCCGGCAACGAACAAAGTTTTGCAGAGCTCATGAACCTGCACGCGCAGCGCCTTGGCATGCTGGCCTCGCACTGGGAAAACGCCACAGGCCTGCCCAGCGCAGAGCACTACACCACCGCACGCGACCTCGCCACGCTGGCCAGCGCCGTCATCCGCGAATTCCCGCAAGACTACCGCTACTACTCCATGCGCGAGTTCACTTTCAACGGCATCACGCAGCCGAACCGCAATGGCCTGTTGAGCCGCGACGCGAGTGTCGATGGCATCAAGACGGGCCACACCGAGAGCGCCGGCTACTGTCTCGCCTCCTCAGCGCAGCGCCAAGGCATGCGCTTGGTCGCGGTAGTACTCGGTACAGAAAGTCCACGGGCCCGCGAGGATGCAAGCCAGGCACTGCTGAACTGGGGCTTCTCGTTCTTCGAATCGCGCCGCTTGTACAGCGTTGGCAAGGCGGTACGCACCGCTGAAGTCTTCAAGTCCGGCGAGCAAGCGGGCTTCGGCGTTCGCCGTGACCTGTGGGTTACCGTGCCCCGCGGCGACTTTGTCCGCGTGAAGGTCATGGTGGCACTGCAACCGAGTTTGGTCGCGCCCTTGGCTGTCACGCAGGTAGTGGGGCGCATTACCGCCACGCTCGATGGCCAGCCCGTGGGTCAGGCCACGCTGCATGCCTTGCGCGCCGTGCCGGCCGGCAATTTCCTGCGGCGTGGGTGGGACAGCGTCCGCCTGCTCTGGAACTAAACCATGGCCCTAACTGCACCGCATGCCACCTGCTGGCTCGACGGCACGTTCCAGCCCTTGGCGAACGCGCGCATCTCCCCACTGGACCGCGGCTTCCTGTTCGGCGATGCGGTTTATGAGGTGCTGCCGTGCTATGCCGGCCGGCCGTTCCTGTTTCATCCGCACATGGCCAGGCTCGAACGCAGCCTGCGCGAGATAGGGTTGGCGGCACCCCTAGACCGTGCGCAATGGGCGCAAGTGCTGCGCGGCCTCGTGGCGCACAATCAGGCGCAAGACGCGACCCTCTACCTGCAGGTATCGCGCGGCGCCGAATGGGGACGCAACCATGCGCCACCGGCCACGCCGAAAGCCACCGTGTTCGCTTACGCCACGCCCTTGCCACCGCTCGACCCAAAGACGCTTAACGAAGGGGTAGCCGTCGCGACTTTCCCCGACGAACGCTGGGGGCGCTGCGATATCAAGAGCACGGCCCTGCTGGCCAATGTGCTCGCCAAAGACCGTGCGCAGTCCGCCGGTGCCTTCGAAGCAGTATTGGTCGCCGATGGCTGGCTGCGTGAAGGCAGCAGCACGACCGTCATGCTTGTCCACCAAGGGCGTCTCGTTGCGCCGCCGGACAGCCCGCAGATCCTGCCGGGCACCACGCGCGATTTCCTCTTCGCGCTCGCCAAGACCGCCGGCATTGCCGTGGAACGCCGCGATATCCGCGCCACAGAACTGCACGAAGCCGACGAAGTGCTGTTGGGCTTCGCCACGCGCGGCGCCCTACCGGTGACGCAGGTAGACGGCCGCGCCGTCGGTAGCGACCTCGCCGCCGGGCGACCCGGCCCGGTGTGGCAGCGCTTGCATGGAGCCTTCCAGGCGCGCATCAAACACTGGGCCGACGTGCCCTTCGATGCCCCCGTCGATGCCCCACTCTAGGCTCGGCCAGCCAGCCAGCTAGCCATCAGGAAACCTGACCCATGAAGCTCGTCCCCCTCCCCACCGTCGACACCACGCTGCTGCAGTTTCCCTGCGAGGTGGATGTAAAGGTGATGGGTCTGGCTGACGAAGTCTTCCCGTTGGTGACCAAGGCCGCGGTGGAAAAACACGTGGGCGAATTGCCGGAGCACAGGATTCGCGTGCGCCCAAGCAGTACGGGCAAATATCTCGCCATCACTTATGTGGTGGATGTGGTCAGCCACGACCAATTGCATGCGGTGTACACCGAACTACACGCCACGGGCGTGGTGCTGTTCAAGTTGTAGCGGCAGCGTCCTCGCCGGTAACGGCGACCAAAAGCTAGCCGGTAACGGCGGCAAAATCGCCATCCCGCAGTTCAGCGCAGACACCCGGCAAGCGCAGTTCTCGCCACAAATGCGGCAACAGTCCTATCGCCACTTCGCGCACGGAGGGTGTTGGCGTCAACAGCGCTGCCAACTCCGTCACCGCAAGGCCGGCGTAGCCACAGGGGTTGATGCGCGCGTAAGGCGCAAGGTCCATCTGTACGTTCAGTGCCAGCCCGTGGTAACTGCAGCCGCGGCGAATACGTAGACCCAGCGCTGCCAATTTGGCAGCGCCGACATAAACGCCAGGCGCATCACGCCGTGCCACTGCTTCGATGCCGAAGCCCGCCACGTAAGCAATGAGGGCTTGCTCGATGGCAGTCACGAGGTCGCGCACGCCAAGCCCCAAGCGACGCAAATCCAGCAGCGGATAAACCACCAACTGCCCCGGCCCGTGGTAGGTGACTTGGCCGCCACGATCGATACCCACCACGGGAATGTCCCCGGCAGCGAGCACGTGTTCAGCCTTGCCCGCCATGCCTTGCGTGAACGTGGGGGGATGCTCGAGGCACCAGAGTTGGTCACCCGTTTCCGGTGTGCGCGTTTCGGTGAAGGCCTGCATACGCCGCCAAGCGGGTTCGTAAGGCACCCGCCCCCACCACACCGCGGTGGGCTGGGCTTCAAGCATTGCCGGCAGGCAGCCCGCAGTTGTTCTGCTCCAGCACTCGGTCGGCGCGGTAACTGGAACGCACCAATGGCCCAGCAACGACTTCACGGAAACCCAGCGCCAGGCCTTGCTCGCGATAAGCGGCGAATTCCGCTGGCGACACGTAGCGGCGCACTTCGAGATGGTTCACGGTGGGGCGCAGGTACTGGCCCAGCGTCAGAATGTCGACGCCCACCGCGCGACAATCCTGCATGGCTTCCAGCACTTCCGCATCGGTTTCGCCCAAGCCCAGCATCAGGCTGGTTTTGGTGAGCACACTGGCGCGGTGCTGCTTGGCATGCGCCAATACCGCCAGCGTACGTTCATAGCCAGCCCGTGGGTCGCGCACAGGGTGCGTTAGGCGGCGCACGGTTTCCACGTTCTGCGCGAACACTTCAAGGCCGGAATCGACGACCACTTCCACATCCGCCATCACGCCTTGAAAGTCGGGCGTGAGCGCTTCCACGGCCGTGCCGGGACGCAAGCGCTTAATGGCGCGCACCGTGTCGGCGAAATGCCGCGCTCCGCCATCCGGCAGGTCATCGCGGTTCACCGAAGTGAGCACCACGTACTTCAGGTTCATCAGTTCCACAGTGCGCGCCGTGTTCTCCGGTTCTTCCGCATCCAGCCATCCACGCGGATTGCCGGTGTCGACACTGCAGAAGCGGCAAGCGCGCGTACACACCGCCCCCATCAACATGATGGTGGCGGTGCCATGGTTCCAGCATTCGCCGATGTTCGGGCACTTCGCTTCCTCGCAGACGGTAGCGAGGCGGTGCTCGCGCACGATGGCGCGGACTTCATCGAAGCGCTCGCCGGCAGGCAACTTGGCACGCAGCCAACTGGGCTTGAGGCCCACAGTCGTAGGCGTGGCTTCGCCCTGCACCTTGATACCATCGCGGATGGCGGTGAAGCCTTGGGGCGTCTGGTATTTCTCGCCACTGCGCACGCCAGCGGCAGCCGGAGTGGCCAAAGCGGCAGTGGCTATCGGTATTCCTTTGAATTCGGTCATGGGCGTTACGGCAAGGCTCGGCAGTGAGGTTGGTGGAACATTCTACCGCCCGTGGGCCGCGCCATGGTCGGCATGCCGCTGCGCAACAATTTCAGCGTCCAGCGCCGCCAAACGCTCTGGCGTCCCGACATCCGTCCAGCGGCCCGCCCAGTGGCTACCAGCCATTTGCCCCGCGGCAATACAGGCGTCAAGCAAGGGCTTCAGCGGCCGTTTGCCGGCGGGCAAGCCGGCGAAGAACGCGGGGTGGTAAGTAGCAAGGCCGGAAAACGTGAAGGTCTGGCCGCCAGCATCACGCGGTAGTACCGCGCGACGCAGGGCCGATACTGCTGCCGCGCCAAGGTCCCCAACAGGGGCGCCCAAAGTGAAATCGCCGCGCGGGTGTTGTGCCGGGTTGTTCACCAACACCAGGTGCGCCAAATCGCCGGCGGCGGGTGCCGCCGGGGGTAAGGGCGCATCGGTCCAGACATCGCCATTCACCACGGCGAAAGGCTGCACAGGCCCGGCCGAAGGCGCCAGCCAAGGCAGCGCCGCAATAATGCCGCCTGCGGTTTCGAGAGGTTCGGGGCCTTCGTCGCTATAGCAAAGCGCTAGCCCGAAGCGCTCACCCGTGCCCAAGTGCTGCGGTAACTGCTCGCCCAGCCAACTGGTATTGATGACCACATCCGTGATGCCCGCCGCTGCCAACTTCAGCAAGTGCCATTCGATAAGCGGACGACCGCCCACCGGCAACAGCGGCTTTGGCGTATGCAAGGTAAGCGGTCGCATGCGTTCGCCCTTGCCAGCAGCCAACACCATGGCGCGACGAAGGGTCACGCGCGGGCCGCTGCCAGCGCGCGCGCCTGTGCGCTTTCGAAAGCCGGCAACACACGCTCCACGAACAAGGGCTGCAAGGGTTGCAGTTCCGGGTAACGCGGCAGCACTTCCAGCACGTAATCCAGCACGCGGTGCAAGTCGTGCAGGTAAGTCGACTTGCCATCGCGCCACCACAAGCGCGCGAAAATACCGAGCACCTTGAGGTGGCGCTGCACGCCCATCAGGTCGAAGTGGCGCAGGAAAGTGGCGCTATCGACATTGGCCGGCAACACCAGCGCATCTACGGCCGCGGCGCGATAAAACTCCACCCAGGTCACCACCTGCTCGCGCGGCCAACGCAGATAGCAGTCCTTGTAGAGCGACACGAGGTCGTAAGTAATGGCTCCGCGGACCGCATCCTGAAAATCGAGAATGCCGGGGTTGCCCGGTTCGCACACCATGAGGTTGCGTGAATGGTAGTCACGATGCACCAACACTTGCGTCTGCTCAAGCGCAGCCGTAGCCAAGCGAGCGAACACTAACTCCAGCGCTTCACGCTCCACCGCGGTGAGGGCAAGGTGGAGGTGACGCTCGAGGAACCATTCCGGGAACAACTGCATTTCCCGGTCGAGGGCGGCCAACGAATAGGCCGGCACCCGCAGCGAGGCTTCCTGACCGCGGCCCTGCAATTGCAGCAAGGCCACGGCAGCATCGCGGTAGAGACGGTCCCGAGTACGTTCGTCGGCGCCGGTGAGCACCTGCTGATACTGGGTGGTGCCGAGGTCGGACAGCAGCAGGAAGCCGTCTTCGGGTTGTTCCGCGATGACCCGCGGCACATTCACACCCGTCGCAGCCAACAGGGCCGCCACCTTCACGAAGGGCCGGGTGTCCTCGCGGGCGGGCGGCGCGTCCATGGCCACATAGGTGTGCCCCCCGTGCCAAACCCGAAAATAACGCCGAAAACTGGCGTCGGCAGAGGCCGGGGCGCAGTCGGCGCCGGCCATACCGAGGGTAGACTCCAGCCATTGGCGGAGGCGGGTCAGCCGCTCGTCGGCGGCAGGTGGGGAAACGGCATCGGGTGGCAGCATCCGGTGATTATAATGGCGGATAGTCAGGAAGCCGCCGTTTGCCAATCGATCCCCTCCGCCCCGCCCGCCAACACCGCCGCCTACCCATGGTGGCCGGGTGGCTTGTGGTCGCCGGTGGCAATGGCGGCATGGCGTTGGCCGCGGACACCGCTCAGACCCCTGAAGCCCCTCAGGCCGCTAGCCAAGTCATCGGCCAATCCACGCAAATCAGTTCAGCCGCCGCCGCTGCGGCTGTTGGCGCTGTCAGCGCAGCGGCCGCGCAACTCCCTGCGCAACTCCCTGTGGAAGTGACCAGCGAAGGCGCCGAGGTGAGCAAGTTGGGCGACGCCCTGCTGAAAGGCAAGGTCCACCTGAAGCAAGGCACGCGCACCCTCACCGCCGAAAACGCGCAATACCTCGCCAAGTCCGGCGACTTCAGCGTGTCCGGGAATGTGGAATACACGGACACCAACCTCAAGGTGTCGGGTCAGACGGCGGTCTGGGACCCCACCACCGGGGCCAGCTTCGGTAATGCAAAGTTCGAATTGCCGGCCCGCCCCGCGCGCGGCGATGCCACGACCATCGCGGTCTCGAACGCCGGCAACCTCGCCCTGCGCCAAGTACGCTTCACGGGCTGCCCGGTAGGCAACGACAGTTGGGTACTGAAAGCCGGCGAGATCACCATCGACCAAGCGGCCCAGCAGGGCACCGGTCGAAATGTGCGGCTGGATTTCCAAGGCGTGCCTATTCTGTACACGCCCTTCATCAGCTTCCCGGTAAGTGATGCCCGCAAGAGCGGCTTGCTGTTCCCCGAGTTCGGCAACTCGAACAAGAGTGGTCTGGAACTGGCGGCGCCGTACTACTTCAATCTGGCGCCGAACTACGACGCCACCGTCACGCCGCGCCTATTCACCCGCCGCGGCGCACAACTCGGCACGGAACTGCGTTACCTCGGGCAACACTTCCGCAGCAGCTTCGAGGGCGAATGGATACCGCACGACTCCCTCGCCGGGCGTGACCGCAGCTACGCGCATCTGACGCACCTGCAGGACCTCACACCGCGCCTGCGCCTCGATATCGACGCGGCCAATGCCAGCGATGTGCGGTATTTCGAAGACTTTGGCCTCGGCACCGAAGGCACTAGCATCAGCTATGTGGAACGTAGCGTGCGCATCACCTATCTCGACCGGCACTGGAAGGCCGTCGGCCTCGTCCAAGATTTCCAGACCATCGACCGTACCGTGCCTGAAGCCCTGCGCCCGTATTCGCGAGTGCCGCAGTTGACGGTGGAGGGGCGCTGGCGCACGCCACTGCTCGACTACCAACTCCGCGGCGAGTTCGTGCATTTCGCGCGCCGTAACGGTGTCGAAGGCAGCCGCCTCGATCTCGAGCCCACCCTCGAAATGCCTTTGCGCTCCGCAGGCCGCTTCCTCGTGCCGTCCATTGGCCTGCGCGCTACGCAGTACTCCCTGAAGGGCGTGACCAGCGGCGCCGACCGCTCGCCCTCGCGTGTGGCACCTGCCTTCACGCTTGACAGTGGCTTGGTCTTCGAACGCGAACTCAGCAATGGCCGCGTGCAAACGCTCGAGCCGCGGGCGCTTTACACCTATGTGCCCTACCGCAACCAAGACGCCATCCCGCTGTTCGACACCGGCCTGCCGGACCTGCGCCTCGAGCGCCTGTTCGACCCGCAGCGCTACGTCGGCGGTGACCGTTTGGCCGACGCCAACCAAGTCGCGCTGGGTATCACTTCCCGCCTAATCGACAACGACACCGGCCGACAATTGCTGCAGGCCACGCTCGGGCAAGTGCGTTACTTCGCGGCCCCGCGCATCGGTCTGCCCGGCGAGCCACCGCCGCGGGCCAGTGCGTCGGATCTCATCGGCGAGCTCTCCGTGGCCGCCTTCGGCAAATGGAGCGTCGATGTCGGCGTGCAGTGGGACCCGGCCGCTGGCAAGACTGTGCGCCGCGAACTGGCCCTGCAATACCGGGCCGATGGCGGGCGCATCGCCAACTTGGCCTACCGCTATCGCGAAGGCCGCTTGGAACAACTGGACTTCTCCACCGCTTGGCCGGTCAGCTCCAGCTGGAACGTGTTCGCGCGGCAGGTCTATTCCCTGCGCGACCGCACCGCTATCGAAAGTTTCGCGGGCCTCGAGTTCAAAGACTGCTGCTGGAAACTGCGCGTCGTCGCACGCCGCTATGTCAGTTCCCGCACCGGTGAACGCGACACGGCCATCGGCCTGCAGCTTGAACTGAACGGCCTCTCCAGTGTCGGAGTGCCCACGGGGGCCTTCCTCGAACGCTCCATCCGCGGCTATAAAGCCACGGACCCACGCCCCTGAACGATTCAACACGGACAACCAACATGACTAAGTCCTTGCGCCCACTGCTCGTCCTGCTCGCCCTGCTGCCTGGTGGCGAGGCTTTGGCACAGTCGCGTGACCTGGGTGGCCGTGGCGAGCTGCTCGACCGCATCGCTGCCGTCGTCAACGACGGCATCGTTCTGCAAAGTCAGGTCGAGGAGCAGATGGCCACCATCTCCCGCCGTCTGCGCGACCAAGGCCAGCAGGTTCCGCCCACCTCAGTACTCCGGCAGCAAGTGCTGGAACGTCTGGTGATGCAGGAGGTGCAGGTACAGCGCGCCGGTCGCCTCGGCATCGAAGTCTCCGACGAAATGCTGAACAACGCGCTCCGCAACGTGGCGCAACAGAACAAAATTGATTTCGATAAGTTGCCCGAAGCCTTGGCGGGAGAAGGCATCGACTACCCCACTTACCGCTCGCAAGTACGCCGCGAAATGATGCTGCAGTTCCTGCGTCAGCGTGATGTGATGGGCCGCATTTACATCAGCCCACGCGAAATCGAGCAGTTCATGGTGAAGCAGGCCGGTGGCGCCGCCGGCAACACCGAATACGAGGTCGCGCATATTCTAGTAGCGCTGCCGGAAGCCGCCACGCCGCAACAACTGACGGCCGCTGAACAGAAAGCCGGCGAACTCTATGAACGCGCGGTGAAGGGCGAAGATTTTGGTCAATTGGCGCTGCAGTACTCGCAGGCGCAATCGGCACTGGAACGTGGCAGCCTCGGCTGGCGCAAGGGCAGCGAACTGCCGCAGTTCATGGCGGACGCCGTAGCAGGCATGAAGGCCGGTGAAATCGCTCAGCCCGTGCGGACGCCTTCGGGCTTCCACATCATCCGCCTCGGTGATAGCCGCGGTGGCGATAAGCCCGTGATGGTGGAACAGACCAACGCGCGGCACATTCTCGTCCGCACCAACGAACTGCAGGACGACGCCACCGTGCGCGGCAAGCTGGTGGACATCCGCGGCAAGATTCTCGGCGGCGACGACTTCTCCGCCATCGCTTCCGCGGTGTCTGAAGACCCGGGCTCAGCGAAGGACGGCGGCGACCTCGGCTGGTCCAACCCCGGCATGTTCGTGCCGGAGTTTGAAACCGAAATGGCGAAGCTGAAAGACAACGAGATCAGCCCGCCGTTCCAGAGCCCGTATGGCTGGCATATCATTCAGGTGCTTGGCCGTCGCACGCAGGACACCAGCAACGAAGAGCGTCGCCGTGAGGCCATTGAGCAACTCCGCGCTGGCAAGGCGGACGAGGAAGTGGAACTCTGGTTGCGCCGCCTGCGCGACGAGGCCTATGTCGAGACGCGCCTGTAAAGCCCGGCGTGCTCCCACTCCTGCTGACGGCGGGTGAACCCGCTGGAATAGGCCCGGACCTCTGTCTGGCGCTGGCGCTGACTGGCGCCAGCCCCACCCGCCCGTTGCTGATTGCCGGCTGCCCGGAAACCCTGCGCGAACGCGCGGCCCTGCTTGGACTGCCAGTGGAGGTGCGCTGCACCACGCCGGCTGCCTTGGCCAACGCAAGAGTAACGGCGGAAGCAGCGCCGCCGGCTGACAACGCAGCAGCTGCAAGCGCCACGCAGGCCGTCGTCTACTGCTGGCCTTTCCCCGTTGCGGCGCGCGTGGTTCCCGGTCAGCTCGACCCGCGCAACGCGCCATCCGTCCTCGCCATGCTGCGCGCTGCCGCGCTGGCAGCCGCGGCTGGCGAAGTCGCGGCCATCGTCACGGCGCCGGTGCAGAAGTCGGTCATCGCCGACGCCGGCATTCCGTTTACGGGCCATACTGAATTTTTTGCCGAGCTGTTCGCCGATGCCACTGGAACCGCTTGTCCGGTGGTGATGCTACTCGTGGCAGATACCCTGCGGGTGGCGTTGGCCACCACGCATCTTCCGCTGCGCGCCGTGCCGGATGCCATTACGCAGAAAGGCTTGTTGCAGACACTACATATTCTCGATGGCAGCTTACGTACCCGCTTCGGAATCGCCAAACCGCGGATCGCCGTGCTGGGGTTGAACCCGCATGCCGGTGAAGGGGGGCATCTGGGGCACGAAGATACGGCCGTCATTGCACCGGCCATCGCCACTGCCCGGGCAGCGGGCATCGATGCTTTCGGCCCACTGCCAGCAGACACGGCTTTTACACCCAAGGCCTTGGCGCAAGCAGATGCTGTACTGGCCATGTTCCATGACCAAGGACTTCCCGTGCTGAAACATGTGGGTTTTGGGGCGGGAGTCAATGTGACCCTTGGGCTGCCTGTGATCCGTACCTCGGTAGACCACGGCACGGCGCTGGACCTTGCTGGTACCGGCAAGGCCGACATGGGTAGCCTGGCCGCCGCAGTGGCGTTAGCGAACTCCTTGGTCAATACGTGGGGAAAAACCCAGACAAGAAGCTCGATGGGCGGCATGGTTTCTACCTCGACCGGCCCCGCGGTGATTGCATGAGTCAGTTCGCACCGCATCGCGCCCGCAAGCGTTTCGGACAGCACTTCCTGCACGATGCCAATGTCATCGCCAATATCATCGACGCCATCGACCCGGTGCCCGGGCAGCCCTTGGTAGAAGTAGGGCCAGGCCTCGGTGCACTCACACTGCCCTTGCTCGCGGAGTGCGAGCGACTGCATGTGGTGGAACTGGACCGCGATGTCATCCCGCGCCTCGAGGCAGCCTGTGTGGGCCGCGGCGAACTCATCGTCCATCAAGGCGACGCGCTCTCATACGACTTCGGTATTCTCGCCACGGAACTCGGCGCACCGCTGCGACTGGTGGGCAATCTGCCCTACAACATCTCCACGCCGCTGCTGTTCCACTTTCTCTCTGCGGCCGGTGCAGTGCGCGACATGCACTTCATGCTGCAGAAAGAAGTGGTGGACCGCATGGCGGCCGCGCCCAACTGCAAAGACTATGGGCGGCTCACCGTCATGCTGGCGGCCAAGGTACGCGTGGAAAAACTATTCGATGTGGGCCCGCGCTCGTTCAACCCGCCGCCCAAGGTAGACAGTTCCATCGTGCGCCTCGTGCCGCACGCCACACCCCCCTTCGAGATCCCCGACCCGGCCTTGTTCGCCGATTTGGTCGTCAAGGCCTTCTCGCAGCGCCGCAAGACCTTGCGCAACTCGGTACAGGGCACCGTGCCTCCCGAGGCTTTCGGTTTAGCTAACATCGACCCCCAACGACGTGCCGAAACTCTATCCCCCGCCGAATTCGCGGCTCTGGCACGCGCGGCCCTACAATGCCGCGGCGCTAACGCGTCTAACGCGCCAGCCGCGCCAGCCGCGCCAGAAGCGCCAGACGCGCCAGACGCGCCTGACACGCACTCCTAACACTCCAGCAAAATATTCCCACCATGCCCACCTCACCGCCCATCCGTATCGAAGTCGTCACGGCGTTCCTGAAGGAACAGTCAGCACCCGAAGACGGCCGCTATGCCTTCAGCTACACCATTACCCTGCGCAATGACGGGGAACAGCCAGCCAAGTTAATGTCGCGTCACTGGATCATCACCGATGCCAACGGCAAGGTGGAAGAAGTGCGCGGCGATGGCGTGGTAGGCGAGCAGCCATTACTCAACCCGGGCCAAGGGTTCCGTTACAGCAGTGGCGCCGTGCTGGATACCCCCGTGGGCACTATGCAGGGTAGCTACCGCATGCGGGCCGCGGACGGTCAGCAATTCGAAGCGGCCATTCCCACGTTCCGCCTGGCCGTGCCAGGGTTGCTGCACTAGCCCGTGACCACTTGGGCTATCGGCGACCTGCAAGGCTGCCACGGCGCGTTCGTCCGCCTGCTCGAGGCGATCAACTTCTCGCCTGCCCACGACCATCTCTGGCTCGTTGGCGATTTGGTGAACCGCGGCCCTCACTCCACCGCCACCCTGCGCGAGGTCATCGGCCTTGGCGATGCCGTCACCAGCGTTCTGGGCAACCACGACCTGCACTTGCTCGCTCTGGCGATGGCGCCGAACTCCGGCAACGGTATGCGGCCGGGCGATACGCTGGACAAGTTGCTCGCCGCGCACGACTGCGACGAACTGCTCGGTTGGTTACTGGAGCGGCCCTTGCTGCACCACGACCCCAAACTCAACTGGACCTTGGTCCACGCCGGCTTGCCGCCGCAATGGTCCATCGCCACAGCCGAGCGCGAAGCGCGCACAGTGGAAACTGCTTTGCGCAACGACCCGGTGGGCTTCTTCAACAAAATGTATGGCGACCAACCGGACACTTGGTCTGAAACGCTGACTGGCGCGGACCGCTGGCGGTTCACCGTGAACTGCCTGACGCGCCTGCGTTACTGCACGGCCGAAGGCCAGTTGCTGCCAAAACTAAAAGGTCCGCCGGACACCGCCCCGGAGGGCGCCTTGCCTTGGTTTGCAGTGCCGAAACGACGGGCGGCGAAGGACCGTGTGGTGTTTGGGCACTGGTCAGCACTGGGGCTGATGCGCTCGCCCACGGCACTGGGCTTGGACACCGGCTGTGTATGGGGCGGACGCTTGACTGCCGTAAAACTGGAACACACTCACACCCTGCCCCCCGAAGAATGGGAAGTGGTGCAGGTGACCTAGCGGCTGCGCGCCCGCGCGGTGTCTGCCGTTGGTAGGGGAGCGAACACTTCGAAGCTCAGTGACAGGCTGCTTCCCGAGAGTTGGTAGGGAATGCAGCGTGTGTGGTCATCCATCGTGCGCGTGGCGAACAAGGGCAGCACACGATCCCGAAACTGCTCCAGCAGTTCACAATCGCCCATTTCCAGCGACCGCGGACGGTCCCGGTCAAACCGCAGCTTGCGCCATTCGCCCGGCAGCGGAGCCACCGCAGAGGCCTCGGGTGCGAGCGCTATGCCCGGCACCGGCAAGCGCGGCGCCTCGCGCCCGATGACATGGCCAAAGGGCTGCGGCGTGCCGGCTGTTTGCGCCACGGCGCTTTCTGCCGGCGATGCAGCAGCGCCATCCGCTGCGGGCTCCAACGTGGCGAAACGCAGTTTTACGCGGGGGAATTCGGTAGGGCCGCCGTAAAGGTCGCCGCAGCCATAGGTAGCCACTTTCAGGTCGGACCGCGCCCCTAGCATGCGTAGCAGCAAGCGGACCTTGTCCGCCAAGCCATCGCAGGAATACTTCGATGTGAAGCCGCTGTACGTGAAGCTGAGTTCGTGCTCCTTCCACCGCCCCAAGGCACCAGAATTGGCCCCAGAATTGGCCGCCGAATTGGGTGCCGAATCGGCCACCGAGCCCGGCAATGGCTCAGCCGCGACGGCCGACTGCAGCAGCAGTAAACCGAGGAAGAGCGGCAAGGTGGCTTTCAGTGACATGGCTAGCGAATTGACCCTGCCGGAGCATTTTGGTTCCCGCCACCGGCCAACCGCACGCGGCGCACGAAAGTGTAGGCATAGGCATGCCGTTCATCGGCAGCATGCGCCTCGCGGGAGACCTCGGGCCAGAAGACCGGGTCGAAGGCGGGAAAGAAGGCATCGCCCTCCAGCGTCGCCGCCACCTCAGTCAACTCCAGCACGGTGGCCTGCGGCAGCAGTTGCGTATAGAGTTCGCCGCCGCCGATCACCATCACTTCAGGCTGACCCGCCGCGGCCACTAGTGCAGCCTCCACCGTAGCAAACACTTCTGCACCCGCGGCCACAAAACCGGCTTGGCGAGTCACCACCAGATTGCGCCGGCCAGGTAACGGCCGCCCTAGGCTGTCCCAAGTGCGCCGGCCCATCAGGATCGGCTTGCCCAAGGTCAAGGCCTTGAAATGCTGCAAGTCGGCAGGCAGGCGCCACGGCAAACCACCCGCCACGCCAATGACCCCGTTGGCGCCAACTGCGGCGACGAGT
>CAIOHZ010000155.1 GCA_903858165.1 uncultured Pseudomonadota bacterium | reverse complement strand
GGCCTATGGTGTGTCGTAGTGCCTGTCGCCGGGGCGGGACTACTCCCGTATTGCGGACGTTTAGTTTCGCTCCGGCGAACTCTGGCGTCCGTGAAATCGTTCGCTACTTCGCCGCTTCTTCGGGCTTTACTATCACCGCCGGGTCCAACACTACCGCCGTTCGCAGCGCAATGGCCGTTAAGCGCCCACGCAAGCGGATGGGGTCGCCCGTTTTCACGGCCCGCAGGAAGGCATGTTCTTCCGGAGTGCGTGCGCGTACGTTGGCGATGATGCGGATGAGGTTTAAGGTGTCGCTATCGGCGACTGGAATCGGCTGCGTGCTGACGGTGTAAACGTCTTCTTCCAGGCTCACCTCGTAAAGCTGCAGGTCCCACTCAACCACTTGGCCAGAGACTTCCTTCTCCAGTAACTCGCGTTGCAGGTCCGTGGATTTGCTGCCGAGGGCGAACGTCTCCGCTACTTGCTCTGGGGTGACGGCGACGGGTTTCGCGGCTTCGAGATCCGCGAGCGTGAAGGCGGGCTCTTGGGCCTGCGCCTGCTCCTGTTCTTGCTGCGCATCGTTGCCGCCGCAGGCGGACAGCAGGGCGGCGGCGGACAGCGCCGCGATGGCAGCCAGGGCGGGCATCCGGCGCGGGGTGGCGGTGTTACGGTGTGGCATGGCTTCTACCCTTGTCTATCCTTGGGGGGTGTCGGGCAACTTAGCTGAACCGCGGAGGCGAGGGAAGAGCGGTGAATACAGTGCCAACGTATATCGGTGTGGACGGTTGTCGCGCAGGCTGGGTCGCCGCGGTGCAGCGGGGCACTGTGGTTAGCGTGGAAGTACACGCTACTTTCAGTGGGCTTCTTGCCGCTTACCCTGGCGCTGTTCGTGTCGGTGTCGATATGCCTATCGGCCTGCCACACGCGGGCTACCCCAAGCGGGAATGCGAACAGCTTGCCCGCGACAAATTGCGCCGCCGCGCGTCCAGCGTGTTTTCGCCGCCGTGCCGCGCAGCGGCGAATGCATTGAGCGTTGGGGAAGCGCGTGATTTGAACCGGCGGGAGTTGGGTTCAAGCCTCTCCGTCCAGGCCTGGAACATTTGCCAGAAGATTGCGGAGGTGGACCGGGCGTTGTTGGCTACCCCGGCTTTGGCAAAGAAGGTCTTCGAAGCACATCCCGAGGTGTGCTTCTGGGCGTTAGCTAATGGCCAGCCCATGGCCCACCGCAAGGCTACGCCGGAGGGAAAGCAGGCGCGGTTGGCGTTGCTTTCACAGTGGTTGCCGCAGGCAGCCAATCTACGCGACCACGCGATGCGCAGCTTCAAGCGTTCGGTGCTGCAAGAAGACGACGTGCTGGACGCGCTGGTGGTGCTGCTTACTGCGCGCGCTGACGCCGCGGAGTTGCACTACCTGCCCGAGGAGAGTGTTCCGGACGAGTGCGGGCTGCCGATGCGGATGGCTTATTGGCAGCCGGGGTCGACAACGGCCTAGGGCTGCATTTCATGCGCTATCGCTGGAAATGTGGAGTTCCCGAAGGGCCTCCGTGCAGGTAATCTGGCTCCTACACTCCGGGTATTCGTTTGTCAGTACAATGTCCGGACAGTATAATTGGTGCCAAGGAGGGTCCCATGTCCGCAGCGATTCCCAAAACCGGTCGTCTCGACGTGCGCGTTAGCGCTCCGGTCAAACAACTGCTAAGCGATGCTGCGGCAGCCGCACATAAGAGCGTCAGCGAGTTCGTGCTCGATGCCGGCATCGCTGCCGCGAACCAGTTGCTTGAAGAACGGCGGCGCTTCGATCTCCCCGCGGACAAGTGGGCAGCGTTCCAGGCGGCGCTGGAGGCCCCTGTAAAACGCCGTCCGCGGTTGAAGCGTCTATTGAATGAGCCCGGCCTGCTGGGCTGATGGCGAGCGATTACGGGGCGGTACGGAAGCTCGCCCCCTCCGACCCAGTTGCCGGGTTTGATTGTGGCGACGCGGGGCTGAACAACTACCTACAGCGTTTTGCGCTGGCTGCGCAGCGCGCCAATAGTTCGCAGAGCTATATCGTGCTCGCCGGTACTGAAATCGCTGGGTTCTATAGCCTTGCCGTTGGCGCCGCTGCACCTACCAAAGCGACGGGTCGTGTATTGAAAGGTCTCTCTCGGCAACCCGTTCCTGTGATGTTGCTGGCACGACTGGCGGTGGCGTTACCCCATCAAGGGCGTGGCCTCGGGACTGCCCTAATGCGCGACGCGCTGCTGCGAACCGCTGCCGCTGCCGATATCGCTGGCATCCGCGCCCTGCTGGTTCATGCCAAGGACGACGAAGCCCGGCGGTTTTATCTTCGCTATGAATTTGAGCCGAGTCCCACCGACCCGCTGCATCTGTTCTTGCTGCTGAAGGACCTGAAGGCGCTATTGCGCTAATAGCCATTTAAACTTGGGCTATCTTTTTGTTTGACATTAGTGTCAAATAATCTGAACAGTGCCTTTTGCCTGTACTCGGACACGCCCGATTTTGCGGCTTCCGTGTTCGGCATGGACGGTGCTGCGGGGCGCTCGCTACAAGTTTAAATTGGGGAGTTAAGTACGATGGCATTCACGCTCGTCAATGCACGGCCCAGTCCGTTCGGCAGAAAAGTGGCCATCGTTCTTGTTGAAAAGGGTTTGCCTTACGAAGTGGACTACGACTTGCCTTGGGGCGAGGGCACTCGCACGCCGGAGTTCAGTCCGTTGGAGCAGTTGCCCATTCTCGTCACGGAGGCTGGAGAACACATCTACGACTCGGCCTATATCGTCGATTGGCTGGAGCAGCGCTATCCGCAGCCCGCCTTGCTTCCAGCGCAGCTGGAGCAGCGTCTCGAAGCCATGCAGCGGCGGCTGCTCGGCGAGCGCCTGATGGAAATTGCCCAGAACCTCATCTTCGAAATGCATCGCCCCGAGCCCAGTGCTCCTTGGGTAGCCCGGCAGACCCGCAAGGTCAATGGCGGGCTGGCCGCACTGGAGCGGCATTACTCCACGCGTGTCCAAAACGACCTGAACGGCTTCGACCTAGGCGACATAGCCGTAGGCACCAGCTTGCTGCTGTTTGAATTTGCGGTTTCGGCCGGGCTCACAATGCCGATTGACGTGTTGGTTTGGCGTGGGCGCTATCCCGCCATCACCAAATTCCTGGAAGTGCTGGAGCAGCGGCCGTCATTCGTCGCTACTCGTCCGGAGACGATGGTGGTCGATATCGGCTCGACGATCAGCTGATAGAAAAGGCACAACGTCCGTTAAGGCCACGCAGGACGGCTTTGGGCGTCTGGTGCCGTCCCTGCGATAATGGCGCCATGTCCTATCTCCTGCACACCGCCGCGCTCCCGTTCGAGGCTGCGCGGCAAGTGGCTCTCCTGCCGGAGGGTCACCGTTCACGGCGGCTTCATGGCCACAGCTTTCTCGCGAGCGTACGCACGCCTTTGCCGGCCGGCTGGGCGTCGTTTCCGGGCGGTGAGGTAGGCGACCTTCGCTCGCGTCTCGCGGCGGCGCTGGAGCCGCTGGATTACCGCGACCTGAATACCGTGCTGGCCTGCCCCACGGACGAGAACCTCGCCCGGTGGCTGCGCCAACGCATGGACCTGCCGGAGGCCACCACCTTCGGTATTCAGAGCACACCCGATGAAGGCGTGGACCTCGACCATCGCCAGCAGGCGCATCTCTGGCGTCGTTATCGGTTGCAGTCTGCGCACCGCTTGCCGAATGTTCCCCAGGGCCACAAGTGCGGGCGGCTGCACGGCCACGGCTTTGAAGTCATCCTGCATGTGCAGCAGGAGTTGGGCGAACGCGCTCTCGGCATCGACTATGACTTGGTTGACCAGCACTGGGCGCCATTGCACGCGCTGTTGGACCATGCCTGTCTGAATGACATTCCGGGCTTGGAGATTCCGACCAGCGAGATGTTTGCTGCTTGGCTTTGGACCCGCTTGAAGCCGGGCCTGCCTGAACTACGCTGGGTGACGGTCTACGAGACCGCACAGTGCGGCGCCAACTACGACGGTGAGAACTTCCGTATTTGGAAGGAAACCACGCTCGATAGCGCGCTGGTGCTGCGGCAGGCGCCGGAAGGGGATCCGCGTGGACGCATTCACGGCCACACCTACACGCTGCGCTTGCACCTGAATGCGCCGCTCGACACCGTGATGGGCTGGACCATGGACTTCGGCGATGTGAAGGAGCTGTTCGGCCCCACCTTCCGCGCGCTGGACCACCGGCCGCTGCATGAACTGGCGGGGACGGACCCGGCGACTTTCCAGCCAGATGCTGCGAGCCTCGCGGCTTGGATACGCACGCAAGTAGGCAGCACGCTGCCGCAAGTAGACCGTATCGACCTCTACGAAACCCGCGGCTGCGGGGTGGTGCTCAGCTGGGGTGCCGAAGAGCCCGTGCTGCCGGTGTAGAACTTCCACCGCCTGTGGAAGCGAGCTTGCTCGCGACTTGCCGGTTTCGGCGACCGCGACCCATTTGCGTTGCCTATCGTCCAGATAGAAACAATCGAATTCCGCATGCTCGGCTATCAGCCGATAGTACTTTCCCGAAACTCGGTTTCGTGGATACAAGGAGATATTCCCATGCGAAATAGAAACTTCCCCGTCATCACGGCAGCCGTTTTGGCTGCGCTGTTTGCGGCATCCCCGGCCGCGATGGCTTC
>CAIOHZ010000154.1 GCA_903858165.1 uncultured Pseudomonadota bacterium | reverse complement strand
GCTTCCACACCGCCGTGCGCGAAACGCCCATGGCTTCGGCGATGGTCTCGCCGCTATGCCAAGCGCCATCCTTTAGCGCCTGCACCAAGGCCAAGCGCCGCTGCGTGCCTTCAGCGGCCACGGGCTAGGCTTTCGGCGCGAACAGCCACAGCTTGCTGGCGCGGTTTTCGGTGCCGGCCCGCATGCGGGCGAAGTTGCTGCGGTGGGCCCAGGCCACAAAGGCTGTCAGGGCTAGAGAAAGGCAAAGCGTGGCCAGCGGCGCCTGGGCCAGCCAAGCCTGCACCGGCAGGGTGGCCATGGCCACGGTGGTGCCGAAGCCCACGAAGCCCGTGGCGCAAACCACCACGAACCACGCGGCCAAGGCGGGCAGCACGAACGCGGGCGCCAAGCCCAGCAGTGCGCCGATGACAGTGGCCGCGCCCTTCCCCCCGCGGAACCCGTACCACACGGGGAACACATGGCCCACCACGGCCGCGGCGGCACAGCCAGCCGCGAGCCAGTCGCGCGAAGGCACGCCGGTTTCCATTTCGAGCGGCGCTATGCCGGGCAGCGCCAAGGCAGGCAGCACGCCGGCCGCGAACCAGCCCTTGGCGACGTCGATGACGACAACGCCCAGCGCAAACGCCTTGCCCTGTGTACGCAGCGCATTGGTGCCGCCGGCATTGCCGCTGCCTTGTTCGCGGATGTCCACGCCCTTCAAGCGGCCAATCAGCAGCGCGCCCATGAGCGAGCCGAGCAGGTAGGCCATTAGCCATTTCAGTGCTAGTTCGAGCATGGCGCCAGTATAGAGTTTATGGAGGGAAGCAAAAGAGTGACGGTGGTGCCCTTGCCCGCTTCGCTTTGCAGGCGCAGGTCTCCGCCGGTTTGCCGCGCGAACCCTTGCACCATGCTCAGGCCCAGGCCGCTGCCTTCACCGGGCAGGCGCGTGGTGAAGAACGGCTCCACCGCTTGTGCCAATACGCCCGCGGACATGCCGCAGCCGTTGTCTGTCACAGTCACTGCCACATAGGTGCCGGGTGGCAGCAGGGGCCAGTGTTCGTCCGCGCCCACCACTTCCACCGCGTGCGCCGCAATGCGGATGTGGTCAATGGCGGTATTACTAAGTCCATCGCCGGCCCTGCCTATGCCCCGCGCCTCCACTGCATGCCGCGCGTTCGCCACCAAATTGATCAACGCTGTAACCAGCCCCGAGCGGTCCGCCAACAGGGCCGGAACTCCGGGCGCCACGGCCAGTTCCAGCTGCGCATCGCCGGCGGCGTTTTCCAGCAGCGTCACCTTCGCCTCCAAAAAAGCCGCCATCTCCAAGCGCACCGGGTTCAGGTTCTGGCGGCGGCCGAACGACATGAGCTGGTACGTCAGGTCCGCGCCCGTGCGGGCCGCCTGGCCCGCTTCGTCTACCAGCGCCGCGGCGATGGGGTCCGCCGCAACGCCCGGGCGGTTTCGCAAACGGATGGTGGCTTGCTGCACCATGTTGATTAGCGTGTTGAAGTCTTGCGAAACGCCAGCCGTCAAACGGCCCAGCGCTTCTAGCCGGCGCTTGTGGTCCAGTTCGCGTTCCAGCGCGGCTTGTTTGGTGGTTTGCACCTGCAGCGCTTGCTGTTGGGCCGCCAGCTCCACGGCCAGCTTGGCCCGCTGCCGCGCGAAGCGGCGCGAACGCCACCAACCGAACCCGGCCAACAGTGCCAGCAAGGCGACCAAGATGGCCGCGTTGCGTTGCGTGGTCATCTGCCGGCTTTTGGCTTCTACTGCGGCTTCGCGGTCG
>CAIOHZ010000153.1 GCA_903858165.1 uncultured Pseudomonadota bacterium | reverse complement strand
CTCGCGGTGGGTTGGCAGACGGTGACGTTCAACTTCGCGGCTGGCCTGGCGGCCGGTGGCACCTACGACAAGCTCACCCTGTTCCCGGGCTTCTCGTGCGGTGTCGGTACCGAAGTCACGTCGACCACCGTGTACTACATCGGCGCTATCCGCTTCCTCGGCGGCTAAGCTGGCACCGGCTTCAACGAAAAAGTCCACGATTGAAATTCTGGAGACTGCAGTGAACCTCAAGGCATATACCGGTTGCATCGCCCTGGGCGCGGCGTTCCTCGCCGCCCCCGCCGCCGCAGAGCAGTTCGGCCCACTCGAAGTCGCAGGCTTCGTGAAGGAGGAGTTCTCGCGCTGCGATAACTGCTCCCCAACGTTGGTCAATCCCTCCTCCTTCGACCCGCGTGGCGTTCTGACGAACGTGAATCCGCCGCTGAACCAGGGCGGAGAAACGCGTGCCACCACCGCGAACCTTGGCCTCGCCATGCTCACGCTTGGCCTCAGCCATGAATTCGACAACGCCGTGAAGATTCAGGCGCGTGGCACCAGCCGCGTCCGCAACGGCGGCCCGGACATCTTCGGTCACTACATGATCGACATGTACGTCGGTGTTTCGCACCCCACCTATGGCAGTTTGGACATCGGCAAGATGTCGACTCGCTCTTGGACGCGTTCGGACTCCTTCGCTTACCCCGTTGGTCTGTCCAGCCCTTGGGCGGAAAGTGGCGCGGGCTACGGCGTGGTGCCGGAAGCCATTCGTTATGCGACACGTGAATTCGAGATGTCGCTTGGCAAGATTCGCTTCGAAGCCACGGTGGGCCGTGCGGACAAGCGCCCGCCCATCAACCCCGCCTCGTCTACGGTGGCACCGCCTTCGCCACGCATGACGGAACTGTTCGTGCAGTTCAGCAACGAGAAGAATCTCGTTGAACTGATCTATCAGGACACCAAGGGTGGTCGGCAGAGCTCGTTCGCCAAGGGCGCCTTCTATGGCGCACAGGGCAACACTAACGGTCCAGCAGCCGCCACGGGCTACCGTCCTCCTTCGGAGACGCTGTTGGTGCTGCAGGGCAACCACTGGTTCAACCCGGCCTGGAAGCTCAGCTACGGCATCAAGCGTAGCGAGTGGTCGGGCCAGCAGCAGCAGTGCGACTACGGTCCGGTGTCGGCCTTCGGCTTTGCTTGCTACTGGGACCAGGGCGGCTTCAACTACGCCGTAGACCAGAAGCTCTACAAAGCAAGGGAAACCGACTACATGGCGGGCGTCAGCTACACGCGCAATATCTGGACGTTCACGGCCGGTATGGTGCGTATGAGCAAGGCGAAGACCGAGAACCCCACCGAATGGGGCCAGAGCAATACGGCCACGTTCAGCAACGTGGGCGTGTACCGTAAGGTGCCGGAAATCTACAAGAACCTAGAAGCCTATGCCGGCTTCGGCCGCGTAGACTTCGGCCGTCAGGGTCCAGCGCCGCTCAGCATGCCGAACAACACGGCATTCTTCGGTGCAGACCCGCGGATCGCGAAGTCGGCCAACGGCATCACGATTGGCGCCAACCTGAAGTTCTAAGGAAAATCTGCCATGGCACGTATCGCAGCCGGCTTGGCTCTCCTGCTGGCCGCTGCGAGCGGCCTGGCAGTCCCAGCCTTCGCCGCTTCAGGCACCGAGGTCGTCACTGGCCTCGGTCGTTACTACAACGCTCCCAAGTCCGGTAGCGACCCACTGCCCCCTCTGGGCACCTATGTCACGGCAGACCTTGCCGGCCAAGCCGTTCCCAGCAACCAGTGGTATTCCTCCGTGGTGTACCAGCGCTGGTCGCAGCCGCTCTACGCACAGCCCCTCGCCTACCGCGCCACTGAACAAGGCTTCGAGGTCTCGACGCCCCGCCGCGAGATAGGCACTTATGGTGGCAGCCGTGAAGTGCGCTACCTGCACCAAGCGGATTTCACCCTCGCGCCCGTTGCTTTCCAACCCGCAGACGCAAGACTGGCCGCCCGCGGTGACTGGAGCGTGCGTATTCGCATGGCAGATGCCAGCGGCCACGCATTCGATGCGACGGTGCTTCATGGCAGCCCGTTCAGCTATTACGATTGCAGCCAAGGTGACGTGACGTTCAAGTTCGCCGCAGCACCTACCGCTCTACAACTGCAAGCCTTGCGTGGCGCCACAGCGCGCATCGCCACCTTCACGGTTGCCAGCAGCCACTATGCGGCGTTTGCGCCCGAAGGTGGCCATTTCGAAAGCACTGCCGACGGACAACTGACGCTGCGGCTCACCAACGGCAAAGGCTATTTTTCCGTAGCAGCACTGCCGGACACCAGCGCCGAGACACTGGCGCGTTTCGCCGCAGCCGCTTTTGTCTTCCCAGTCGACACGCGCGTGGAGTGGGCTTTCGACGGAGCGCGCAGTCGCGTAACCAATACTTTCAGTGCCAGCACCGTCGTTCGCGAAGGCACCGAAGGCACAACGCTGCTCGGTTTGTACCCGCACCAATGGAAGGTGCTGGCTGGCGACGCGGCACCGGCAGAGATTGGCGGCTACGACACCATTCGCGGACGTGTGCGCCTTCTGGCAGGCAACAGCTTCAGGCTGGAGCGTACCTACCACGGGTTGATGCCGCACTGGGGCGGCGTGGAAGCGCCAGCAGGCCGCGCCAGCGTGGAAAGTTTGCTCGTTGGCGACTTGGCCAAGGCTGACAGTCTTTATACGAAAATGGGACGCGGCACTTACTGGATAGGCAAGGGCTTAGGCGCCACAGCCCAGTTGCTCAGCGTCGCCGAGGCACAGGGCAAACTACCAGCGCGAGACCAGCTGCTGGCAGCGCTGCAAGCGCGCCTACAGACTTGGTTCGATGGCAGCCGCAACACCTATTTCTACCATGACGCACGTACCGGCACGTTAGCGGGGCTACCGCAGGAATACGAAAGCGTGCGGCACATGAACGACCACCATTTTCACTACGGCTACTGGGTCATGGCGGCAGCCCATGTGGCCTTGCGCGACCCAGAATGGGCCAGCGACGCAAAGTGGGGTGGCATGGTGCGCAAGATTATTGCGGACATCGCGACCGTCGAGCGGGGTCGCCAAGACTTTCCGTTCCTGCGCAACTTTGACCCCTACGAAGGTCATTCCTGGGCTTCCGGCGATGCCGACTTCGATGCCGGCAACAATCAGGAATCGTCTTCCGAGGCCGTGAACGCTTGGGCTGCGCTCATTCTCTGGGGCGAAGCTACGGGTGACCGCGCAACACGTGACCTTGGCATCTATCTCTTCACCAGCGAGATTGCCTCGGTACAGACCTACTGGTTTGACCTCGATCGCGAAGTGCTACCCGTGGAATATGGCCAGCCTTTTACGAGCATGGTGTTTGGCGGCAAGTACTCCTACAACACCTGGTGGACGCAAGAGCCTCGGCAAATCATGGGCATCAACCTGCTACCCATCACCACCGCCTCCAGCTATCTCGCCGCAGACCCCGGTTACTTCAGCCGTCTGGCAGACCGCTTGCCTAATGAAGTGAAGGCCTATGGCAGCCGCGGGGGCGACGATGGTACGCCACCGGATATCTGGCAGGACGTCATTGCTTCTGCAGTGGCCTTGGGCGACAGCGGCAAAGGCATGGCGCTGTGGAAGCGCGGTGGTAGCGTGGAGTTCGGCGAAACCCGCACCCACACCAACCACTGGCTGTGGCGACTTGCGGAAATGGGTACACCTGATTTCAGCGTCACCGCAGATACGGCGCTCTATGCGGTGTTCAAGCGGGCCGACGGCCAGCGCACCTACTTGGCTTGGAATGCTGGTAGCACCCCATTGACGGTGGCCTTCAGCGACGGCCACACGCTGAAAGTGGCCCCGCGCGCCCTCGCGCAAAGCCACTAAACAGCCCTACGAGACCAGGCGCCGGGCAGAGCTTTCCCTACCGAGACGTACCAAGTACCGGAAACAAAAAACGCCCCTTGCGGGGCGTTTCTTGTGTCGCAATAAAAACCT
The DNA here is from genome assembly GCA_903858165.1 of uncultured Pseudomonadota bacterium. Classification (GTDB taxonomy): domain Bacteria; phylum Pseudomonadota; class Gammaproteobacteria; order Steroidobacterales; family Steroidobacteraceae; genus CAIOHZ01. The sequence goes on along the minus strand of CAIOHZ010000153.1, from coordinate 12,389 downwards.
CAGATTCAGCGCGGGGTACGGGCCGGGCGAACGCGGACCTTCGTCGCAACGAGATTACCCGTGCCAACCGTTCCCTCAACACTCACTCGTACACCCGTCAGCGCGAAAAACTGAGCCTGCGTGATGCGTTCGTTTGCAGCATCACGGAAAGAGCTGGTGCTGGTATCGATGCTGACCGGACCCACCTTGAACAAGGGGCTGGCCAACTGCTCCGCCAAGCCTTTCACTTCGGCTTCCGTCTGCACCGGCTTACGCTCAATCTTCGTGGCAATCCACTTCGTCGGGTCAGTGGCATCTGGCACAGCAGCCACCTCTACCCAGTCGCCGGCGCTCACATCTGCCAGTTTGAAGTAGTGATTGCTCGCGCGGTCGTCTTCCTTGCGCGTATCGGCATTGACTACAAACGTAACGCCCAGCACCTTCAAGGTGCCCGCGGTGACGTCGGCAGCATCCACCGTCACGGCTTCGACTGTCGCCTTCAGTTCAAACGTAGCTTCACGCTTGAAGATAATCTTGTCGGCGACGAGGTTACCGTTCGTATCAAGCTTGCCCTCAACCTCGAGCTTGACATCGGCCTTGAGGTCGGCCGAAGTTCCGCCAACGTAAATGGTGCTGGAGGTCGTGGTGACCTTTTGACCGTTGACTACAAAGTCGGTAGCGGACACAAAGCTGGTGACTGCGCCAGACAATTCGCCGGAATCACCCTTGGCGCCCTTCAGGCCGCCGTCTTCCCGCTTGACGCGTGTCGCCTTCAAAGCGCCGTCCGCGAGGAGACTCGTTCCCTTCACTTCTACCAGTTCGCCATCGGCAGGGCCGGAGGCGGCCAGGCCAACAAAGGTGGCCGTGGAGTAATCCACCACCAGAGTACCAATCGTGAACCGCTTGGCAGTGGCATCAAGAGCCGTCAACTTGCCGGTCACTTCAATCTCAGTATCCGCGGCATCCGCCTTCTCGATACGGGTGGCCGTGGCCGTACCCGTAGCTGCACCGGCGAAGCCATGCACCTCGATGCGGTCACCCACAGCAATACCATCAAGACCGCCCGTAATGCCGGCATCAAAAACGGTGCTGGCCGTGACCGAAATAACAGTGCCGGCGATGGTGAGAGTGTCGTTCGTGGTGTCGATGGCCGTTACCGGCCCCTGAACCAAGCGACTCTGCTCGATGGCCTTCGCACGGTTAACGCCGTCTGCGCCCTTCTCGGCGCGAAGCGTGATGACTTCACCGGTCTTGAGATCGGTCTGCGTGGAGGACTTGCCTTCCTTCGAAACCGTAGCGGAGTCCGACTCGTAGCGCACGCCGTTGATGATGACGCTGCCGAAGCCACTGATAGCGCCGGTCACGAAAGTGACTGTGGTAGTGGCGACTGGGGGCGTTGGGCCGACCGCAGACGGCGGCGTTGAGGTGGAACCACCGCCGCCACCACAGGCCGACAGGCCCAGGGTTACTGCACCAACAGCCAACAGGCCAAACTTCAGATTCGACGAATTCATGGAAAACCTCTCCAGACTTTGCGGGTGGAACTTAAGGTTTTCCACCCGATTTTCTAGGAGGCAAATCTACCCGCAGAGCAGGTTATTCCACATGAAACACGTCACAGTTCAGCGCACTATTTGGTGCTAGCGCGCCTCGCGGTATTCCAACTGCAGGCCCGCCGCATGGCGGTCCTGGAACCCCTTCCACAAGCTGATGCCTTCACCACCCGGACTCGGCGCGTCGTAGGGCGCAGCAGGCTTACCGGGCCAACGGCCAGAGTCAGACTCCGGCGTGAGCCCACGCAGGTAGGCGTCACGGCTTGCGTCACCCTTGACGTAGCGATCCAGAAACGCCGTGATGAAGTGCAAGTTGATGGCAAGGATGCGGTCCTTGCGCCAGACCGGGTCTTCGAACCAGTCGAGGTCCCACAGCCGGCTACGCATCTCCGGGGGTGCCGCGGGGCCCATGCCGATAGCGTGGCCACCCTCGCGATAGGTCAGCAGGAAACGTGGCGCGTGCACGGCGCCCTCGAAGAAGGTCTTGGCGCCAGTTTCGTAATTGACGGTGCGGTCCTGGTTGCCAGAGATGAGGAACAGAGGCGCGGTGAGATCCGCCAAGCCCCCGTTGCCCCAGGCGGGGGCAGCCCCGCCACCCGCCGGCGCCAAGGCCACGACAGCCTTCAGGTTCGGCACTGTCAGCCAGTCGCGCTGCGCGCCGCCACGAGCGTATTGCGTCAAAGCCTGGCCCGGCATCTGCGCCACGATCTGCCCCGCGGGGTCGAGCGTTGCGCCACCAGCCGTCAGCACGGCGTACCCGCCCATGGAGTAACCCACCAGCGCCGTGCGGGAAGGGTCGACCAAACCGGCCTTGCCAAGACTGGCTTGCAGTTCGCGGGCAACGAATACCGTATCCAGCGGTCGGCGCAGCAACACCCACGCGAACTGGGCGCGGTCAGAGTAGTCCGGGTCGACATGGCGAATGGCCGCCACTACATAGCCTTTGGAAGCCAAGTTCTCACCGAGCCAACTGAAGGCGGCCGTGTCATTGCCATAGCCGTGCGATACCACTACCAGCGGATATGCGCCCGAGGCGGGCACCGCGTCCTTGACTGCCAACGCCGGCACGCGAAACGCTGCACGCGGCAACGGCGGTTCGGACGACAGCATACCTTCGTAAAATCCGCGCGGCATGGTCGGCGTGGTGTTGGCCGGGTACCAGAGGTCTACGGTCACGGGGCGATCGTGCAGGGGCACAGCACCCGTGGTGCGGTCCGTAGCGAGCACATCGGGCTGCTGCGCATGCACCAACTCCAGCACACGATAGCCAACGCCCGCCGCGCCAAGCCGGGCGAGCTCGGGTGCATCCACACCCACTTGGCTGGCGGGTTGCAGTACCGCGGGGTCGATGGCCGGCGCCGCGGCACGCGCCACAGGGATAGCCCATGAAGCCAAGGACAGGGCCGCAAAAATACTGGCCGCAAAAAAACTGAAAGTAGTGATGCTGCGTTTGGCAGCGGTAGACAGTGTTCGCATACAAGCCTCTGGTGTGCAGTGAGCTTTCGAAATCGCCTTCCCTGGCAGATAGGGATTGGCGGCAGCCCTAGCGGGTGTCACGGGAACTCCAAACGATATGCGTCGTAATCGACACCAACACAATGGTGCCACCGATAATCGTCGCCTGCGTCGGTGTTTCGCTAAAAGCCACCAACACCCATAGCGGCGCCAGCGGTCCGTCCAACGCCCCAATCAGCGCCGTCTCCATGGACGGAATGAGCCGCGAGCCCAACGCGAAGACGGCCAGCCCGAAGGTCTGCGTAAAGATGGCAAAGACGAACAAGTGCCACAGCACCTCCGGTTCAGGCAGCGTGTGCTGCGCGAAAGGTACCGCGAGCAGGGAACTGCCCAAAGCAGACAATGCCGTCGCCTGCAGCAAGGGAATCTCCAGGTGCCTGCGTCCCAGCACAATCATCAAGGCGGTAAAGAGCGTCATCAGAAACGCCAGCCCGTCACCCAAAAGCTGCCCCCCGCCCTCACCGGTGCTCACCATGAGTGCCACACCGCCGAACGACGCCAACGCCGCGAGCAAAGCACTTTTACCCGGCTTTTCACGAATGAGAAACCAAGCCAGCACCGCCGTAACGAGTGGCACCGTGGCATAGATGATGCTGTTATGCGCGACGCTGGTGTAGGCCAGCGAGTTGATAAAGCAAAACATCGCCAGCGCGCCAAACAGCACATAGGCCGCACCGGCCCAACCGAGAAACTGCAAGTTCGTCACTGCACGGCGCCCATCCCGGAAACCCAGAAACACCGCCATGCCGAGGAAGCCAAAGAAGCCACGCCACTGCAACTGGGTGAAAGCGTCCAGCGGAATGAGCCGAACGAAGAAACCACCGCTGCTCCAAGCAATGGCAGACAGCGTGACCAGCAGCAAACCCAGACGGTAATTCCACTTGGCGTTCATGGGCGTGCCTGCTGAGTGGCTGGGCGCTGCGGCAGCTTGGCGGGACGTGGCTGCCCAGGGCGGTAATCTTCCACTACATGCCCTGCCAACTGGGCTTCGGTGAACCATACCGGCTTGGTGCGCATGGCGGCATAGAGCGGCGCTTGGTCGGCGTAATGCGGCGAAACAGGACGCTCAGTGGCGCTGCCGAACTGGTGGACACTCTCGCTATGCAATTGCCCGTTACGGTCCCAACTGACGAAGAGGATGTAGGTATCGCCTGCGACTGCGCCAAGTCGCCCGTCTTCTTCAGGCTTGCCGTAGATGGCACGCAAGATGTCGGGCGCACCATCCACCGGCAAGTCCACAGCACCGCGACGCAAACGGTTCACTTCGCCCCATGCAGGGTCGATGCGGCCGAAGTGCTGCTTTAAGGTGCCCGCAGCTTCTTGCAGCGCTGCTTGCGGCGATTTTCCACCGCTGCCATCGCCTTCAGGGCCCAGCACGGCCGTGCTCGCCAACACGCCCAGTGCCGCTGCGCGGTTGTCGCGATCCGTGCGCAAGTTCCAGCCCGCCAACAGCTGCTGCGCTGCTGCCATCGAGGGATTGCCTTGCAACGGCAATGCTGTCAGTTCCCTGGCGACACGCGCCACTTCCGAGCGCTCGCTGTAGGCCACATCGAACTTGTAGGTATGAAACTCTTCCGGCGAAACCTGCGCGTCGCTACCGAACGTCTCCAGCAAACGCCAAGCGCGGTTCGTCATGTTCTGCTGAACACCCCAGCTGGCAGGGAACGCTTTCGGGTCGAGACCATCGCCCAAGGCGGTAGCCTGAAACGGCGTGTTATTGGCGTTGAACACTAAGCCCGAAGGCGGATTCCACAACTGGGGCACGGCACTGAACGGCGCATAGCGGTGCCAAACCAGATCCGAACGGTCGCCGGGCAAAATGCCGGACCAATCCACGCCGGCTTTCCGCTCGGGAAACTGTCCGTTGTAGATGTAGCCAATGTTGCCTTTTTCGTCGGCGTAGACGTAGTTGATGCTAGGCAGCGCCAGCAAGGACATGGCAGCGCGCCATTCCTCCACATTCCGCGCCAGGTTCAAGCGCCAGTACTGCAAGGCCTGCCGCACTTCGCCGATGCCGGCATAACGCAAGGCATAGGTGCCCGAACGTGTTTGCAGCACGGGGCCATGCACCGACCACAGCACTTCGCGCGAGGTGGTCCAGCGGAACGGACCCCACAGACGCACGCGTAGTTTGGCAGCGCGCTGCTCGAACGGTACCCAACGTCCATCCAGACGGTATTCATGTGCGTTCGCCGGGTTCACTTGCAACCGGTAAACATCCACGAGGTCCGGCGCATTCACGGTGTTCGCCCAACCCAAGTGCGCGTTATGGCCATGCAGCAAGAACGGCGAGCCGGGGAAGAACCCACCGGCCACATGCCAGCCTTCGTCGCTTTGCACTACGGCCTCGTACCACGCCACTGGCCCGGTGAAGGGCTGATGCGAGTTCACCAGCAGGCGCGTCGCGCCATCCGTGGAACGACTCGGCGCCACCGCCACACCATTCGACCCCTTGGGCAGCGGGTCTACTGGCAGCTCGTTGAGCCGGCGCAGTTCACGGTCGAGGCCATAGAAGAACGGCGTCTTGAAGACGAACCCGGCCGCGATATCGCGGCCGGTGAACGGCAGCACGCCGCGCACCACTTCATCTTCGTGGGTCGCCGCGTAGTAGTTCAGGCCCGCCGCATAAGCATCTAACACGGCCTTCAGGTCGGCGGGCAAGTCACGTTCGTAACGCTGGTCGATGATTTGCCACACGCCCAGCAAGTTGGCCACGTAGTCCGTTGGTGCCGCCTCCAGGCCGGCTTCAGCAGAGAGCTTCCCCCGCGTGGCCAACAGCACCTGCTGGATGGTCGGGTAGTCGTCTTCCGCATGGGCGAAGGCAATGCCAAACGCTGCGTCTACGTTGCGCTGGCCACGGATATGGGGCACTCCCCATTCGTCGCGCCGGATGCGCACCTGAAACTGTGCCGCAGCAGCAATCAGCGGCACGCGGTCCACCTCGGCCGGTTGCCGGGCGTAGTCGATAGCCAACCAACCGGCAGGGACCAGCACCACAGCGGCCGCCACGCCCGCCAACATTCGACGTTTCCAGGTAGTCATGCACCGGATTGTAGACTGCTGGTGCGCTGCGGGTGGTGTCGGAGCTTCGGGCATCCCTATACTCACTCGGGGCTTCACTTTCTTCAGGTACCGAAGGAATACTTCCATGCGCTTCATCGGCAAACGCGTCCTCATCACGGGAGCCGCCAGCGGCATTGGATTGGCCACGGCAAAGGCTTTTGCGGCCGAAGGCGCCAGCGTCCTGCTGGCGGACCGCAACCTCACCAGCGCGGATGCAGCAGCCATCGCTCTGCGGGCCAGTGGCGCCAACGCCATCGCCTGCATGGTCAATGTAGCGGACCCCGCCCAGTGCGCCGCCATGGTCGCCACAGCAGTGGCTGCATTTGGCGGGCTGGACATCGCTTTCAACAATGCCGGTATGGGTACCCCGCTCTGCCCAGAGTTCGAAGATGGCTCCTTCGACGACTGGCGCCGCGTCATCGACGTGAATCTGTCGGGTGTCTACTACTGCATGCGCGCGGAAGTTCCCGCCCTGCGCGCCGCCGGTGGCGGTGTCATCGTGAACACAGCTTCTGTCGCCGGCCTCGTGGCGGCACCCCAGATGCCCGGGTATGTGGCCAGCAAGCATGGCGTGGTGGGGCTCACCAAGGCCGCGGCGCTAGACCTCATTCTCCACAACATTCGGGTGAATGCCATTTGCCCAGGTGGTGTGGACACCCCCATGGTGCAAGCAGCGGGCGCCCCGGTGATGGCCGCCATGGCCAAGTTGCACCCCATTGGGCGCCTCGCTACCCCCGAAGAGATTGCGCAAGCCGCACTGTTCCTCGCCTCCGATGCCGCCAGTTTCCTGGTGGGCACGGCACTCACCGCTGATGGCGGGCTGGTGGCCTGCTAGCCGTCCGGCAAGCAACGACTCTGCCAACCCGGGCACGCCACCCCACAGTGCAGCATGCGCCTCAACGCGTATGCTGGCGCTGTCATGAAACAGGCCTCGACTAGCGCCGCGACCCACTTCCAACTGCAGATCACCGGGATGACCTGCGGTTCTTGCGTGGCGCGAGTGGAACGCGCGCTGTTGGCAACGCCTGGCGTCGTTAGTGCCAGCGTGAACTTCGCCACCGAGCAGGCGAGCGTTGAAGTCCATAGCGAGGCCAATGCCCACGCCGCTGCTCCTATGAGCACTCAGTCCGGTGACGCGACGAGCATGCAGGCCGCCTTGCTGGCAGCGGTGGCGCAAGCCGGCTATGGGGCCTTCCCGTTAGATGAGGCTGGTAGGGTCGCCAGCGCCAACAAGCCACTGCCCGGAACTGGACCCGGAACTGCACCGGGAACTGCACCCGGAACTGCGCTGGGAAATACGAACGGCGAATCCCTTCATAAGGTTCAGGCATCAAGGTTCCCCGTAGCGTCTTTTGGTTTACCCGAGTGGTGGCCCGTGGGGCTGGCCACAGTCCTCACTTTGCCGCTAGTCATGCCGATGCTGCTTTCGGCCTTCGGCTTGCACTGGATGCTGCCTGCCAGTTGGCAATGGGCTTTGGCTACCCCGGTGCAGTTTTGGCTGGGCGCGCGGTTTTACCGTGCCGGCTGGTCCGCACTGCGCGCACGTACCGGCAACATGGACCTGCTGGTAGCGCTCGGCACTTCCGCGGCCTATGGGCTTTCGGTCTACCTGTGGCTGCGCCCTGCAGCCGCGAATCACACACCCGCCCACGCCCTGGGCGCTATCGCCGCAGGCCAGCACCTTTACTTCGAAGCCTCGGCTGCCGTCATCACATTGGTGCTGCTCGGCAAGTGGCTGGAGCAACGCGCCAAACACCAAACCACGGCCGCTATTCGGGCGCTGCATTCGCTGCGGCCGTCGACTGCCAGAGTGCTGCACAACGGCGTGCCCACCGAAGTGCCCGTGGAAGCGGTGCAGGTAGGCGATTTGGTACTGCTCTTGCCGGGCGACCGCGTACCCGTGGACGGTGTCATCACCGAGGGGCAGAGCCATCTCGACGCTGCGTTGGTCACCGGCGAAAGCTTGCCAAGTGCCAAGGCGCCGGGAGATGCCGTGATAGGCGGCACCATCAACATCGATGGAGTGCTGACATTGCGCACCACTGCCGTCGGCACCGAGACCGCCCTCGCGCGGATTATTCGTCTGGTGGAGAACGCACAGGCTGGCAAAGCGCCCATTCAGCGCCTCGTTGACCGTGTCAGCAGCGTCTTCGTACCGGTGGTGTTGGTCGTCGCGCTCGCCACATTCACTGGCTGGTGGGGTATGAACGGTGACTGGGAAAAGGCCCTGCTGAACGCTGTAGCGGTGTTGGTCATCGCTTGCCCCTGCGCACTGGGGCTGGCCACACCAACGGCGCTACTGGTCGGCACGGGTGTTGCGGCAAAACGCGGCATCCTCATCAAAGACGCCATCGCCTTGGAACAGGCGCAGGCCATCACGCTAATGGTCTTCGACAAGACCGGAACCCTCACCACCGGCCAGCCGGCCGTCGTGACCATAGCCCCCGCTTCCGGTCAAACGCGCGAAACAGTGCTACGCATGGCAGCGGCCTTGCAGCAGGGCAGCAACCATCCACTCGCCAGCGCCGTGCTCGCACTCGCGAAAACGGAAGCGCTGGCTTTGCCACCGCTACGCGAAGGGCAGGTCTTGCCGGGTCGGGGCGTTCAGGGAAAAGCGCTCCGCCAGCAGTTGGCACTGGGCAGTTCCCGCCTGGCCAGCGAACTGGGCGTGGATACTTCTGCGCTTAAGGCAACAGCCGAACACGAGGTGGCCGCAGGTAACAGCCTCGCTTGGCTACTTCGCCTAGATACCGCGCCACGGCAGTTGCTGGGGCTACTAGCGTTTGGCGACCCCTTGAAGCCGACGGCCACTGCGGCTATCCAGCAACTGCATACCTTGGGCATCAAGACGGCTCTGCTTACCGGAGACCATGCGGGTTCGGCCAACCGCGTCGGTGCAGCGCTAGCACTGGGCGAAGTGCGCGCCGATGTCCTGCCGGAGGATAAAGCTCGCCTGGTCACGGAATACCGCACCGCGGGGGAAATCGTCGGCTTCGTCGGCGATGGGAGCAACGACGCACCAGCCATGGCTGCAGCCACTTGCAGCTTCGCAATGTCGACAGGAACCGACGCAGCGACCGAGACCGCCATGGTCACCCTGATGCGCGGCGACCCGCGCCTGGTAGCGGAAGCCGTGGAAGTCTCGCGCCGCACTCACCGCAAGATTCGCCAGAACCTCTGGTGGGCTTTCGGCTACAACTTACTGTGCATTCCCCTCGCTGCGTTCGGCTTGCTGAACCCCGTTATCGCCGGTTTGGCGATGGCCTGCAGCAGCGTGAGTGTGGTGCTGAATTCGCTATTGCTTGGCCGCAGACCTGCAGCACGCTGAACGCAGCATGAGGCATACCACGCAAGAATTCTGCTTGGCGTGTTAGCGCACTGAATGGGCCACCGAACATAACGAACCTAAGGTCGCTGTTACCCAGACTCCAAGGACGGAGCTTCCATGAACATTCAACCTGCAACGCGCCCTCAATGGGCGCACGGCCACCGCGCCACGCCCAGCAATCCGTGCCGGTCACACTGGCGTCCGACACCCCTTCCCCCTTCGCCCAGCCTCACCCGCATTCACCTGCTAAGCGAAGTGGACTCCGTGGATGCCCCGAGCTTCCGGTTCGTCATCCGCGAGTACTATATCCGCGCGGTCTGTGTCACGGCTTATACCCGCCTGTACAACCACTGCCGGGACGAGGCACATCGCCTTGCTCTCGAAGAACTGCTCGCGGGCGACTGGGTGGAGGTACGGGGAGCGCTACAGCCCGGCACCATCGGCCCCATCGTCGCTACCGAGGTCATTCGTCTGCGCCAGCGAAGTCGTCTGGTCAGCCTGTGAGTTAACGTTCAACGCGTGTTGCGGCTGCGGCTGGGGCTGCGGCTGCCATGATTTCACTGGAGAATTCACGGTGAATTGACAATGCGCCGCAAAAAACACCGGGAAATACGCTGTTTTCCCAGTGCGATTACGCTCCAATCCTTGAATTCCCCTTGAAAACAGGAGTACAGTGGGCTGGACGGCACGGTTTTTCGTGCCGTTCAAAGCAATATCAAAATCATTCGAGGGGAACTCAGCATGAACGCAGAAAAGATCCTGGGCCTGCTGGCCATGGCACTTTCGGTGGTTGGTGGTTTCGTCGTTATCCCTTACGCGGGCCTGGCGCTCGTAGTGATCGGCTTGGTGCTCGGTGCCATCATCGACCGTGAAGGCAGCGTGCGCATTATCGCCACGGCCATTGTGCTGGCCGGCGCCGCCAGCCACTCTCTGGATGCCATTCCCGTCGTTGGTGCGCAACTGAGCGGTATCATCGGTGGCCTTGCTGCTATGTCCGCCGGTGCGAGCATCACCCTCATTGCCCACAACATGTGGATGCGCTTCAAGCCGTAACCGGCTGTTTCCTTCGGGAAGAGAAAGGCCGCCTTCGGGCGGCCTTTTTTTATGGGATAGTCCGCCCCCCGTAGCTGCGCATGGAACGCCATGACCTCGCCTATTCCGCTGTCCTCCATCGCTGCCCGTATTGCCACCGAAATCGGCTGTAAGAGTTCGCAAGTCGACGCTGCCGTTGCCTTGCTGGATGAGGGATCGACGGTTCCATTCATCGCGCGGTATCGCAAGGAAGCCACTAGCGGCCTCGACGACATCCAACTGCGCGCCCTGGAAGAACGTTTGGGCTATTTGCGCGAACTGGAGCAACGCCGCACCGCCATCCTCGACAGCATTCGCACGCAAGGAAAGCTGACGCCAGAACTAGAAGCCGGCGTCATGGGTGCACAGACCAAACAGCGCTTGGAAGACCTCTACGCGCCCTACAAGCAAAAGCGGCGCACCAAGGCGCAGATTGCGCTCGAAGCCGGCCTCGGGGCGTTGGCAGAAGCCCTGCTGACCAACCCGGAACTGGACCCCGAAGCCGAGGCTGCCAAGTTCCTGCGCCCTGAGTTCGAAACCGACAACGGCAAGAACCCTGGGGTTGCAGACACCAAAGCCGCGCTAGATGGCGCGCGCCAAGTATTGATGGAGCGCTTCGCGGAAGACGCGGAACTCGTCGGGAGCCTCAGAACGCACCTGCAAGACTATGGCGTGGTCATCGCCAAAGTAGCAGAAGGCAAGGAAGAGGCTGGCGCGAAGTTTCGCGACTACTTCGACTATTCCGAGCCCTATTCACGCGTGGCACCGCACCGTGCGCTTGCGCTTTTCCGCGGTAGCAACGAAGAGTTCCTCCGCACCTCCATCAAGCTGTCCGAAGACTTAGCCAACGCAGAAGCGCTGGTAAAGCCAGCGAATGAATGCGAACTGCGCATTGCCGGGCGCAATCGCATTGAAGCGCGTGGCCGCAAAGCCGACGCTTGGCTCATGCAGACCGCGCGCTGGACATGGAGCGTGAAGCTGGCTTGGCAACTGGAGATGGAACTGTTCGGCACACTTCGTGAAAAAGCCGAAGCAGAAGCCATTCGCGTGTTCGCCACCAACCTGCACGACTTGTTGCTGGCAGCACCCGCGGGCCACCGCGTGACCATGGGGCTGGACCCGGGCCTGCGTACTGGCGTGAAAGTGGCCGTAGTGGACCGCACCGGAAAGCTGGTGGACACTGCCACTATCTACCCCCACGTGCCTCGCAACGACTGGGACGGCAGCCTGCATACGCTGGGCATGCTCGCGAAAAAGCATGGGGTCGAGCTCATCAGCATCGGTAATGGCACTGCTTCCCGCGAAACAGACAAGCTCGCTGTAGAGCTCATCAAGCGGCACGCCGACTTGCAGATGACGAAGATCGTCGTTTCTGAAGCCGGCGCCTCCGTTTACTCAGCCTCCGAACTTGCTTCGCGTGAATTCCCGCAACTCGACGTCAGTCTGCGGGGTGCCGTTTCCATTGCCCGCCGCCTGCAGGACCCGTTGGCGGAACTCGTGAAGATCGACCCGAAGTCCATCGGGGTCGGCCAGTACCAGCATGACGTAAGCCAAACGAAACTGGCACGGCAACTGGATGCCGTCGTGGAGGACTGCGTGAACGCCGTAGGCGTCGACGTGAATACCGCTTCCGTACCGCTACTGGCGCGTATCTCGGGGTTATCCACGACGCTCGCCGAAAACATCGTGAGCCATCGCGATGTGCATGGCCCATTCAGAACGCGCGCTTCCCTCAAGGACGTTTCACGACTGGGACCCAAGACCTTCGAACAGGCGGCCGGCTTCTTGCGCGTTCCCGCCGGCGACAACCCGCTGGATGCGTCTTCGGTACACCCTGAAGCCTACCCCGTGGTGGAGCGCATTCTGAAAGACCTCCAGCG
>CAIOHZ010000152.1 GCA_903858165.1 uncultured Pseudomonadota bacterium | reverse complement strand
CGCTCGCGCGTCAGGTTCTCTACCACCCACAGCGGCACTTTGGCATTCACATCGAACGCCAGCGCATAGCCTTTGCGGCACAGAAAGATGCCCCGCGCACCGGGCTTGCCCATGTTGCCGAGCGCCGCACAATTCGTCGCCGTCGCGGCGGTCGGCGATGGTTTGACAGCCACGGCACTATTGGCAGAGAGTGCTGGCAAGGTCACGAGGCTTACCGCGAAGCCCCATACGAGGCGATGAGCGAATGAGCCCTTGGAGAAAATGGCGATGCCCCGCGGTTTCATTCGATGGTCCTTGTTCGCCACGTGGCTTGCGTTCATCTCATCCGCCTCCAGCGCCCACCCGGGTGGACAAGACCGCCACGGCTGTCACATGAACCAAGCCACCGGTATCTATCATTGCCATAAGGGCCCGTTGAAGGGCCGCTCGTTTGGCAGCGAGGCGGCCATGTTGAAGGCCTTGAAGGCACTGCGTCGCTGAAGCCCGGCTAGCAAGCCCCCTCCCACAAGAGCATTTCCATTGTCGGAGGCAGCTTGCTGCCGACTGTCGCGAGCAAGCTCGCTTCTACAATTAGCTTTCGGGAGCAAGCTGCCTCTTACAATCCAACGGCTTCGCGCGTGAAGCGAGCGAGCGCGTCGAGCGCTTGCATGGACGAGCGCAGTGCGTTGGGCGGCAACTGGAACACGTGCCAGCGTTCCCGGTAAAGCTCCAAGCGGCACGGCACGCCGCAGCGTGCTGCATGTGCGGCCAAGCGGATGGAGTCATCGCGCAGCATCTCTTGGTCGCCCACTTGAATCATCAAGGGTGGCAGGCCGCGCAGGTCCAGTTCCAGTGGTCGGTGCAGCATGGCGGTAGCGGGCGCGTTGTACCAGCCGACGGCCTGCTTCAGCCACGCATGGTGGAGCATGGGGTCTACCGCCGCGCGGGTCTTGATGCTCTCGCCTTGCCACGTCGGGTCCGTCACCGGGGAGAGCAGCAACAGCGCTGCGGGTAGAGCTTCACCGTCTTCGCGCAGCTGCAGTGCCAAGGCGATGGCCAGCGCGCCACCGGCGGAGTCGCCGCCCACCACGATGCGCTCGGCCGGGTACAAGCGCCGCAAGGCGCGATACGAAGCCACCACATCATCGATGGCCGCGGGGAAGGGGTGCTCGGGCGCCAAGCGGTAGTCGGGAACCCAAGCCGGCAGCGCGGTGGCACGCGCCAAGCGCGAAGTGAGCGGACGATGGCTGAGCGGATTGCCGATGCAGAAGCCGCCGCCATGCAAATACAGCAGTGCGCCTGCTGGGGATCCATCCGCGAGGCGCGCCATGCGTTCGGGCAGCAAGTGCTCGCAAGGGACACCGCCCAGCATCACATCGCTGGCGGTTACGCCGCGCGCGGGGTGAGGGTGACGGCTAAGACGCGCCAGCATGCGCCGTTGGGCTAAAGCATCACGCGGCGGGCCCATGTAGCCGCGGAACAGGAAGCGTAGCGCCGTGCGCTGCGCCGAAGCGGTAAGTCGTTCCCGCAGGCCCGGCGGTGGGTCGAGCGCCACTGCACTCAGCGTGGCGGAAAAGGCATCCGGCGTTGCCGCTTCCAGCCCGGGTACTGCATGCAGCAAGCGGTAGGCATGCAGTGAACCGTACTTCACTTGCCAGCGATAGCTCAGCGTGAACCCCGGCCAGTTGGTGGGGTTGTGGCCGCGCGCATCGGTATACCAATTGTGGCACTGGCTCCACACCTTGCCGCGCAAGGCCTGCTGGGTAGCGCGGCGGCTGCGTTCGTATATGCCGGCATCCACTTCCATGGCGACTGCGCCCGCGCGCAGCAGTTTGCGGCGGCAGCGCAGTACATGGTCGAACTGGCTTTCCAGCATGTAGAGGATGGAGTTGTGGCCCAGGTTGGTGTTCGGGCCATACAGCAGGAAGAAGTTGGGGAAGCCGGGAACGCTTAGGCCCAAGTGCGCCGCGGCCCCT
>CAIOHZ010000151.1 GCA_903858165.1 uncultured Pseudomonadota bacterium | reverse complement strand
GTACTGAAGGACGAGCCCGTGCAGTGGGCGCTGCAGGCGGAACAGCTGGGCACTGGCCATGCCGTCATGCAGGGCCTGCCGAACATTCCCGACGACCATCGCGTGCTGGTGCTCTATGGCGACGTGCCGCTCATCCGTACCGTCACCCTGAACGCCCTGCTGGCCGCAGGTGGCGAGGGCAAGCTGGCGCTGCTGTCGGTGCTGCTGGCCAACCCCGAAGGCTATGGCCGCGTGCTGCGCGACAACGCCGGCAGCGTTTATCGCATCGTTGAACAAAAAGATGCGACGCGGAAAGAGCGCGAGGTGCGCGAAGGCAACACCGGCCTGCTCGTGGCCATGGCCGGCGACCTGCGTCGCTGGCTGTCGGGCCTGAAAAATGACAATGCCCAAGGCGAGTACTACCTGACGGACATCATCGCGCTAGGCGTGAAAGATGGCCGCAAGGTAAGTGCAGTAGTGTCGCCCACCGAAGCGGAAGTGCTGGGTGTGAACGACAAGGTGCAGTTAGCCGAACTGGAAGGCCATTATCGCCGGCAGCGGGCGCACGAACTCATGGTCGGCGGCGTCACCGTCATCGACCCGGCGCGCTTGGATGTACGCGGCACGGTGGAACATGGCCGCGATGTGCAGTTGGACGTGAACGTGGTGCTGGAAGGCCGTGTGGTGTTGGGCGACCGCGTGAAGGTGGGCCCGAACTGCGTCCTTCGCGATTGCACTATCGGTGCCGATACCGAAATCCATCCGAACACGGTGATCCACGAAGCCGTTGTAGGCGAGCGCAATGTGCTGGGCCCCTTCGCGCGTTTGCGCCCTGGCACCGTGACGCACGGCGATGCCCATATCGGCAACTTCGTGGAACTGAAGAACACCGTGTTGGGTGCCGGCAGCAAAGCCAATCACCTCACTTACCTTGGCGATGCCGTGTTGGGCGCGAAGGTGAACGTCGGCGCCGGCACCATCACTTGCAACTACGATGGCCAGAACAAGTGGCCCACCGTCATTGGCGACGGCGCCTTTATTGGTAGCGGCACCATGCTGGTGGCGCCGATCGAAGTGGGGGCGAATGCCACGACGGGCGCAGGCAGTGCGCTGTCGAAGCCCGTGCCGGCTGCTGCACTGACGGTGGAGCGCGCACGTACCGTGACGCTTCCAACGTGGAGCCGTCCGGCCAAGGCGAATGCAGAGCAGAAAGCGGCAAGGATTGCCCGCAGCCGGGTCGAAACACCCGTGGTTAACAGCGAAGACGTGGGTGGCGCGGCCAGTGCCGAACCAGCGTCGAAAGATTGAGGAGCTAGCGAGATGTGTGGAATCGTTGGAGCAGTAGCCGGGCGCGATATCGTCCCCATCCTCATTGAAGGTCTGCGTCGCCTGGAATACCGCGGCTACGACTCGGCCGGCCTCGCTGTACTACAGCAGGGCAAGGTGGCACGCCTACGCGCTGTGGGCAAAGTGGCCATGCTGGAGCACGCGCTGGACGACACGCCTACCGCTGGCCATACCGGCATTGCGCATACCCGCTGGGCTACACACGGTGTGCCGAGCGAACGCAACGCGCACCCGCACATTTCACGCGATGGCATCGCCATCGTGCACAACGGCATCATTGAAAACCACGAACAGCTGCGCGCCGAACTGAAGGCCTTGGGCTACGTGTTCACCTCGGAAACCGATACTGAAGTTATTGCGCATCGCATC
>CAIOHZ010000150.1 GCA_903858165.1 uncultured Pseudomonadota bacterium | reverse complement strand
TTCTTCCCCACCGAAAGGGCTTTACAACCCGCAGGCCTTCTTCACCCACGCGGCGTCGCTGGATCAGGGTTTCCCCCATTGTCCAATATTCCCCACTGCTGCCTCCCGTAGGAGTCTGGGCCGTGTCTCAGTCCCAGTGTGGCTGATCATCCTCTCAGACCAGCTACGGATCGTCGCCTTGGTGGGCCATTACCCCGCCAACTAGCTAATCCGACTTTGGCTCATCCATCAACGCGAGGTCTTGCGATCCCCCGCTTTCTCCCGTAGGACGTATGCGGTATTAGCCCGAGTTTCCCCGGGTTGTCCCCCATTGATGGGCAGATTCCAAAGTATTACTCACCCGTCCGCCGCTCGCCACCAGGATTGCTCCAGTGCTGCCGCTCGACTTGCATGTGTTAGGCACGCCGCCAGCGTTCAATCTGAGCCAGGATCAAACTCTTCAGTTAAATAAGAGCTAAATCACAAGCCCCGTGAACTCTGACAAAAACTTTCGTTTCTACCTTTCGTTTCGGTTACTTGGTTCTCGACATATCAATGGCGCCATTGGCGCCTGTATGCGAGTCCCCACACAAATTACCTGCCAACTTGTTAAAGAGCGTGTCGTTTCAGCGCTTTCGCGGCCGGCTCGACAGAGCAGAGAAGTATACATGAGGCTTTGTTGCCGTCAACACCTTGAAGCGAATAATTTTCGGCCTTCTCGGTGCCCGGTGGATGCTCTGCAGCCCCGCCGGTGTTCCCCCTGAAGCTGCTAGGCCTTCAGGAGGACGCGCAGTATAGCGAGAGAAACACGCCTGTCAAACAACTATGCAGTTTATTTTCGCAATGCCGCGCTTGCCTACCTGCAGCAAATACGTTTCCCCCGGGAAAAATAGGGTTTCCGGGGTGCTAATCCGTTCACCCCCCACCCGTACCGCGCCCTGCTTAAGCAGGCGCATCGCCTCGGTAGTGGACGGGGCCAGACCCGCCTCCTTCATCACCCAAGCCAACTTCGCACCGGCCGCGGCCACGGGCAGCTGCACCTCCGGGATCTCCTCCGGCAGAGCCCCCTTGGAGAAGCGCGCTATGAACGCTTCGCGGGCCGCTTCGCCTGCCCCTGCACCATGAAAACGGCTAACGATTTCGACGCCTAGTTCGAATTTCACGTCACGGGGGTTACGGCCAGCGGCCACTGCTTCCCGCAATGCAGCAATTTCCGCGGTACTGCGGAAGCTCAGCAAATCGAAATAGCGCCACATCAGCGTGTCGCTAATACTCATGAGCTTGCCGAACATGTCCTCCGCCGGTTCGGCAATGCCAATGTAGTTGCCGAGGCTCTTGGACATCTTGTTTACGCCGTCCAGGCCTTCCAGCAGTGGCATCGTCAGCACTACCTGCGGTTCCTGGCCGTGCGCTTCCTGCAGCGTGCGGCCCACCAGCAGGTTGAACTTCTGGTCCGTGCCGCCCAGCTCCACGTCGCTGCGCAGCGCTACGCTGTCGTAGCCTTGCACTAAGGGGTACAAGAATTCGTGGATGGCAATGGGCTGCCCGCCCTTGTAACGCTTGGCGAAATCGTCACGCTCGAGCATGCGCGCCACGGTGTATTGGGCCGCCAGCGCAATCAGCCCCGCGGTTCCCAGCGCATTCATCCAGGTGCTGTTGAAGGCGATGGTGGTCTTGGCCGGGTCGAGAATCTTGAAGATTTGTGTCTGGTAGGTCTGTGCATTGGCGGCCACTTCCTCGGGCGTTAGCCGGGGGCGGGTGGTGCTTTTGCCGGTCGGGTCGCCAATCAGGCCGGTGAAATCGCCAATCAGGAAGGTAACTTCATGCCCCAACTGCTGAAACTGCCGCAGCTTGTTAATAAGCACGGTGTGGCCTAGGTGCAGGTCCGGCGCGGTGGGGTCGAAGCCGGCTTTGATGCGCAGGGGCACACCGCGCCCCAGCTTCTTCAGCAGTTCGGCTTCGGGAAGAATTTCCTGCGCCCCACGGCGCAGTTCAAGCATCTGTTCGGCAACGGGCAACATCGGCGTTAGTCCTCAACAGGTTTGGCAGCCCTCCACTCTAGGGTGCCGCCTGCCGCCATGCAAACCGCCGCCACCGCAGCGTGCCTACCGCGCAATTCCGTTAATTTCAGGTTGACCGGGGGGCACCGCACCGATACTTTGCGCTGTTGCTGTAACTCTATAAGGCCTCAGGGGATGCTCGGGCTGCGTGAACCACTGCCCAACGCCATTGCCGATGCGCTCGCGCTGGAAAGTGCGGACGACGGGCAGCCTTTGTCCGCGTACGTCGACGGCGAAGACGCCGAAGAGAACCATCTCGACGACGCCGTAGCCTCTCACTTTGGTGCCAGTTGGGGCGCTGTCATCAGCCCGCCCCGCCGCAGGTTGCGGATGCGCCTGCTACCGCAGCGCAACCCCACGCGCCGCCTAGGTCTGTTGGGCGCCGCGCTGGCCTGCGCCATTGTGGCCGCCTGGGGCTACTACGACACCACCGGCCACCTCGGGCCCTTCCTCAAGAACTCTGCTGTCATGGCCGGCGATGCCGACAGCGCCAGCGCGCAGTTGGCCGGCGCCGCTGGCGCTGCCCTGAAGCCACTGGGCTCGGCGGTGCAAGTCATAGTCGGCCGCAACGACACCTTGGAAAGCATCTTCCGGCGCGTAAAGCTTTCGGTAACGGACCTTGCGCAACTGCGCGACTTGCCCGGCATTCGCGCCAGCCTCGACCGTCTCCGTCCCGGCGACGTCATTACGCTGCGGCATGTGAACGGCGAACTGCTCTCGCTCAGCCGCCGCGTTAGCGAAACGCAGTTGCTGTCTGTGGGCCGCACCAACCCAGAAGCGGACTTCCAGGCGAAAGTACTGGAAACCCCGCTGGAAGTGCGTCAGGGCGCGGTGCGTGGGCGCATTCAGTCCTCGCTGTTCGAAGCGGTAGATGCGGCCGGCGCCTCTGATGCGGTAGCCGTGCAGTTGGCCGAACTGTTCCGCTACGACGTCGACTTCTCCCAAGAACTACAGCGCGGCGACGAGTTCACGCTCGTCGCGGAGCGTCTCTATCGCGACGGCAAGTTCCTGCGCTACGGCGATATTGTCGCGGCCGAGTTCACCAACGCCGGCACCACCTACCGCGCCGTGCGCTACACCGCAGCCAATGGCACCACCGAGTACTACACGCCGGAAGGCAAGAGCCTGCGCAAGGCTTTCCTGCGTTCACCCCTGCCCTTCTCGCGCGTCAGCAGCGGCTTCGGCATGCGCTGGCACCCGGTGCTGAACCGCATGCGCGCCCACAAGGGTATCGACTACGCCGCGCCCACCGGCACCCCGGTCCGCGCCTCGGGCGCCGGGCGCATCAGCTTCCGCGGCGTGAAGGGTGGCTACGGCAATGTCATCGTCCTGCGCCATGGCAATGGCGTGGAAACGGTTTACGGCCATTTGTCGCGCTTCGCGAAGGGCCTGTTCGTTGGCAAGGTGGTGAAGCAGGGCGATGTCATCGGGTCCGTCGGCATGACTGGCACCGCCACCGGTCCGCACCTGCACTACGAATACCGCGTCCGCGGCGTTCACCAGAACCCGGCTAAGCTAAAGACGGTGGACAGCCCACCCATTCCGGCGCGCCAGCGGCAAGATTTCCTCCAGCGCACGGCGCCGCTGCTGGCCGAACTGGCCACGGCGAAAGCCGGCAACGCCGCCGTCGCCGAATAAGGCTGCGTGGGCGCCCTCTTCACTGGGCTTATGTCCGGCACCAGCCTCGACGGGGTCGATGCCGTGGTGCTGGATTTCGATAAAGGCGGCCTCGAGCTCGTGGGTTCGCTGCACACCCCCTACCCGCCTGCGCTGCGCGCTGCCCTGCTGGAAGTATTGGCCCGTGGCGAAGCGCGACTGGAAACGCTGGGGCAGCTCGATGTGCAGCTGGCCGACATCTACGCCGCCGCCTGCCATGGCGTGTGGCAAACCTGCGGCGTTCGTGCCGAGGACATCGCCGCCGTGGGCTGCCACGGCCAAACGTTGTGGCACGCCCCAAATGGCCCGCATCCCTTCACTTGGCAGTTAGGTGACCCGCACCGCTTGGCAGAACTGACGGGCGTTACCGTGGTGGCCGATTTCCGCCGCCGTGATGTGGCGGCTGGCGGCCAAGGCGCGCCTTTGGTGCCGGCCTTCCATGCCGATGTGTTCCGCAGCGAAGACGAACACCGCCTGCTGCTGAACCTGGGCGGCATCGCGAATATCACTTGGCTGCCAGTGGATGGCGAGGTGCTCGGCTTCGACACCGGCCCCGCGAACGGCTTGCTGGACGCTTGGTGTCAGGAAGTACGCGGCGAGCCCTACGACACCAACGGCCAATGGGCAGCCAGCGGCACGGTGCTGCCAGCGCTGCTGGAAAAGCTGCTGGCAGAGCCGTGGCTGGCACAGCCCCCGCCGCGGAGCACCGGCCGCGAACTGTTCAACTTGCGCTGGTTGCGGCGCGTGGCCGGCGATTTGTTGGCCAACGCAAACCCCGCCGACGTGCAAGCCACGCTCGCCGAATACACCGCCGCCACCGTGGCCGATGCGCTGCGCTTCCTGCCCGCCGCGCCGAAGCGGGTGCTGGTGTGTGGTGGCGGCAGTTTCAACGGGCACTTGTTGCAGCGCCTGACGGCGCGGCTCGGCACGGTGGAAAACACCGCCGACCACGGTCTGGACCCCATGCAAGTGGAAGCAGCCGCATTTGCCTGGCTGGCTTGGCGCACGCTGAATAGCCTGCCCGGGAACCTGCCGGCGGTCACCGGTGCCCGCGGTGAGCGCGTGCTAGGCTGCGTCATTCCGGCTTAGCGCCTGTAACGGCGCTGTCATAGCCGGTAACTTAAGGTTACGAGCATGAAAACGCCCAAGGCATCCGTACCCAACCCGGCAGCCGTGCCGAAAACCGCAGCGAAATCGGCACCGGCCAAGGCGCCCGCGCGCAAAAAAGCGCCGGCACTGGATGCTCCGCAGCTTTACCTGAACCGCGAGATGGCCTTTCTGGCCTTCGACCAGCGGGTGCTGGAACTGGCGCGCGACCCGGCCGTGCCACTGCTCGAGCGCGTGCGCTTTCTGTCCATCTCCTGCGGCAACCTCGACGAGTTCTACGAAATTCGCGTGGCCGGCCTGCGCCAGCGCTTGGCACATGCCGTCGGCGATGCTTCCCTGCTGGCGCAACTGGACGCCATCCGCGCCGCTACCCACGAATTGATGGACGCGCAGTACCGCATCCTCGACGAGGAAATTCGCCCCGGCTTGAGCGCTGCGGGGCTGCGCCTGCTGCGCCCCGAAGACTTGGTTGGCGAAGGCATGGAGCCACTCGCCGATTACTTCGTGCAGGAAGTGGAGCCCGTGCTCAGTCCGCTGGCCTTGGACCCAGCACGCCCGTTCCCGCGCATCCAGAACAAGTCCTTGAACTTCGTCGTCCGCCTACATGGTACCGACGGCTTCGGCCGCGACACCAAGCTGGCCGTGGTGCAAGTGCCCCGCTCACTGCCACGCGTCATCAATGCGCCGGACGGCGCCTTCGTGCTGCTGTCGACCGTGGTGCAAGTGTTCGTTCACCACTTGTTCCCTGGCGTGGAAGTGAAGGGTTGCTGGCAGTTCCGCGTCACGCGCGACAGCGACTTATTCGTGGAAGAAGAAGAAGTAGAAGACCTGCGCAGCGCAGTGGAAGGTGAACTGGCCCAACGCCGCTACGGCGACGCGGTGCGCTTGGAAGTGGCGCACGATACGCCCCAAGAAATTACCAACGTCCTGCTGGCGCAGTTCGAACTCACCCACGCCGATCTGCACCACGTGCATGGCCCGGTGAACCTGAACCGCCTGATGGGCCTCGTGGACCTGGTAGACCGGCCGGAACTGAAATACCCCACGTACACACCGGGCCTGCCGCACCGCCTGCAGGGCGAAGAGAACGAACCCTTCGACGCCATCCGCGAGAAGGACATTCTGGTCCACCACCCGTACCAGTCCTTCAATGCTGTGGTGGACTTCGTGGTGGCTGCAGCGCGTGACCCGAACGTGCTCGCCATCAAGCAGACGCTGTACCGCGCCGGGCTCGACTCCGAAGTGGTGAAGAGCTTGGTGGATGCCGCGCGTAACGGTAAAGACGTCACGGTGGTCATTGAACTGATGGCGCGCTTCGACGAGGCGGCGAATATCGCCCTGGCTACGCTGCTGCAGGAAGCAGGTGCCCACGTCATGTACGGCGTGGTGGGCTTCAAGACCCACGCCAAGCTGCTGATGGTGGTGCGCCGCGAGAACAACCGGCTGCGCCGCTATTGCCACTTGGGCACGGGCAACTACAACTCCCGCACCGCGCGCACCTACACCGACTACAGCCTATTCACCGACGACGACGATATCGGCGCGGACGTGCATGCCATCTTCATGCAACTGACGGGGCTGACGAAAGTACCGACCTTGCGCCGCCTGCTGCATAGCCCCTTCACGCTACACGAAGGGCTGATGATGCGCATTCAACGGGAGGCCTCGAACGCCCAGGCGGGCATGCCGGCGCGCATCGTCGCCAAGATGAACGCATTGGTGGAGCCGCAGGTGATCAGCGCGCTGTATGCCGCCGCCATTGCCGGCGTGGAGATCGACTTGATCATCCGCGGTGTGTGCGTGTTGCGGCCCGGCCTGCCCGGGGTAAGCGATCGCATCCGGGTACGCTCGGTACTGGGCCGCTTCCTGGAGCATTCACGCGTGTGGTGGTTCGCCAACGGCAGCAGCCATGGCCCGCAAGCCGGCGGGCAACACGACAAGGTGGTGCGCCGCGACGACCCTTCCGAACTGTTCCTGTCGAGTGCCGACTGGATGGACCGGAACTTCTTCCGGCGCGTGGAAACGGCCGTGCCCGTGCTAAGGCCTACCCACCGCGCGCGAATCCTGCGCGACCTCGGTGCTTACTTGGCGGACAACACGAACGCTTGGTTGATGCGCGAAGACGGCACTTACGTGCGTGCTGTGCCTGCCGCCGGCGAAGCGCCCTTCACGGCGCAAACATTCCTGCTACACCACTACCAAGCGCCAGATTAACTAACGCGCAGCCGGAACGGCACGACGGCAAGGAACTCCGCTTCTTGCTCGAGATCTTTGGCGGTCAGTGGGTGGCGCTTCAGCCAACCGCGCGGGAAGGTGACTGCTAGCGAAGCCTCGCCCACTTTCAGGACAAGGCGCGGTACCGCCACCGCCGAGCGCGACCGATGCAGCACCGCCGCTAGCCGCAACAACACCATGAGCCGCTGCACCTGGCGCCGCAGGGCCGGGGGCATCTCGGTAAGCCGCGCCAACGCCACCTTGCGCCGATGCGAACCCACGAGGCAGGCCAGCACTTGCTGCTCTTCGCGAGTGAAGCCGGGCATGTCGGCGTGTTCCAGGAGGTACGCGCCGTGCTTGTGGTAGCCGGGGTGGGCAATGTCGACGCCAATTTCGTGCAAGGCCGCGGCCCAACGTAGCCACTGGGCATGCATCTCGAGGTCTAGCTTCCAACCTTCAGCCACTTTCTTCAGCAAGCGTTCCGCGGTTTGCCCAACGCGTTCGCCTTGGGCGGGCTCGGCGTTGAAACGTGCCGCCATGCTGGCCACGGTGCGCTCGCGCGCATCGCCGTCGGACAAGCGCCCCAACATTTCGTACAGCGCGCCTTCGCGTAGCGCCCCTTCGGCAACGCGCAAGCGGTGCAGGCCCAGCGTGCGGAAAATGGCCGTAAGCACAGCCAAGCCGCCCAGAAACACCGGCGCACGTTCGGGCGTAACGCTGACCAGCCCGGCGGCCGCCAGACTGCCCGCGGCACAAACATGTTCCACGAGACGCTCTAAACCGGCGCGGGTGATATCGCCAGAACGGGCGCTGGAGGGCCACAGTTCCTGCACCGCGGAGGCAATGGCGCGCACGCTGCCAGAGCTACCAATGGCTTCCTGCCAACCCACCGCGCGGTAATGCTCGGCGATGGGCTCCAGCTCCACGGCGCAAGCCAGCAAGGCGGCGTCGAAGCGCTTCACCGACACCCGGCCCCGTGCGAAATGTTGGTTGGAGATGCCCACGCAACCCATGTAGAGGCTTTCCAACGCCACCGGCTTCAAGCCGTTGGCGATGATGCATTCGGTGCTGCCACCGCCGATGTCGATGATGAGGCGGCGCCCAGCGATGCGCGGCAAGGTAAGCGTGACGCCGAGGTGAATGAGGCGCGCTTCTTCGATGCCGGAGATGATTTCAATGTGGTGGCCCAGCGCCGCTTCGGCGCGCGCCAGAAAGCCGCGCGCGCGCTTGGCCTTGCGCAGCGTGTTCGTGCCTACCACGCGCACCCCGCCCGCCTGCACTTCGCGCAGGCGTTGGCCGAAGCGCTCGAGGCATGCCAGCGCGCGGCGTTGCGCCACTGGTTCCAGGCCACCGTCTGCGGTTAAGCCATCGGCCAGGCGTACCATTTCACGCAAGCGGTCCACGATGACGAGTTGGCCATGCGCATGCCGCGCCACGACCATGTGGAAGGAATTGGACCCAAGGTCCACGGCCGCCAGAACCGGCGGCACCCGGCGCTTGCGCGCAGCCACTTTAGGCGCTGAAGCTGGAGCCGCAGCCGCAAGTGGTCTTGGCGTTGGGGTTGCGAATGACGAACTGCGCGCCCTCCAACCCTTCGCGGTAATCAATTTCCGCGTTCGCCAGATACTGGAAAGACATGGGGTCCACCACCAGCGTGACGCCAAGGTTGGTGAAGTTGAAGTCGCCGTCTTCGGGCTGCTCTTCGAAGGAAAAGCCGTACTGGAAGCCGCTGCAGCCACCGCCCTGTACGAAAACGCGTAGCTTCAGGGCCGGATTGCCCTCTTCGGCGATGAGCCCGGCCACCTTGGTGGCAGCAGCGTCCGTGAAAACGAGCACCGGCGCGCCGGGAAGCAGCGCTTCGGGAGCGGAGGAAAAGGCCTGGGCACTGTCTTGCATGGGAATGTCCTACTGGGGTTGCCCGGAGTTTACCACCCGGGCACTACATGGGAGGATGTTGTCATCTACGGGTTTTTCAAGGGGCCGCGATGCTCTGGTTGAAGGCGCTGCACGTCGTGTTCATGGTCACCTGGTTCGCGGCCCTGTTCTACCTGCCTAGACTATTCGTTTACCACGTGGCCGCCCTTGCCGCAGGCGACGCGCAGGGCTCGGCGCGCTTCAAGACCATGGAACGCAAGCTGTTCATCATGATGACGCTGGGCGCAGTGCTCACCACAGTGTTCGGCGTGGCCACGTTGGTGTACGAACCGTGGTACCTGCAGCAGGGCTGGCTGCACCTGAAACTGGCGCTGGTGGGGCTGCTTTACGGCTACCACTACTGGTGCTGGCGGTTGGTGTTGGCGTTTCGCGAAGACCGCAATACCCACAGCGACCCATGGTATCGCTGGTTCAACGAAGCCCCTACGCTCCTGTTGCTGGGGTGCGTGGTGCTCGTGGTGGTAAAGCCCTTTTAGCGGCCGCTTCGACCCACCAGTTCGGGTAGGGTGGCAAGGCTTCGCCGTGCACCAGTGGGGCCAGTTCGTGCAGCGCGCGCCGGTAAACGTCGCGCTTGAAATACACCACGGTACGGACCGGTTCCCACCAGTCCACCCAGCGCCCGCGGTCGAACTCGGGCGGCTCGTCGCTGGCATCGAAGCGAATGCTCGCCTCGGCGGAGCGCAACTTCAGCAGGAACCAACGCTGCTTCTGGCCAATGCACAAAGGCTGGGAATGGCGGCGCACGTACTGCTTCGGCAGGCGATAGCGCAGCCAATCGCGGGTGACCCCCACCACGTCGACATCGGCGGGCACCAGCCCCACTTCTTCGGTCAATTCACGTAGCACGGCAGCTTCGGGCTGTTCGCCCAAGCGCACGCCGCCCTGGGGGAACTGCCAGCCGCGGCCACCGGCCCGACCGCCGAGAAACAGGCGCCCGTCATCGCGCATAAGCACGATGCCCACGTTCGCCCGGAAACCCTCTTCGTCGATCCAGTCGCTCATCGCCAGACAGCCCTCAGTACGTTGCCAGTGTACAACGGGCGCGCCTGCCCCTACCCTGCGCGCATGGTTGCCCGCGCCGTCACCACTTTCGCCCTCCTGCTGCTCCTCAGCCTTCTGGCTGTGGGCGTGGCTGTGTCCATCGGCTCCGCCGGCCCCGGGCCGCTGGCCCTGTGGCAGGACCTCTGGAACGGCCAAGGCGCGGCGGGTGAACTGGCCCGACTGCTGTTGCTGGAAGTGCGCCTGCCCCGGGCGCTGGCGGCGTTTGCGGCCGGCGGCCTGCTGGCGCTGAACGGCGTGTGGATGCAGGCCCTGCTGCGCAACCCCTTGGCGGACCCGTACGTGCTCGGCGTTTCTGGCGGTGCAGCCGTGGGCGCACTGGCCGCGCTGGTACTGGGGGCAGCGGGGTTCACGGTGGCCAGCAGCGCTGTCTTGGGCGCCCTGTGCGCCACGGCACTGGTGTTCGGCCTGGCCCATGGCCGGGGCGCTTGGACCGCGGAGCGCTTGCTGCTCACCGGCGTGGTGGTCGCTGCTGGCACGGGCGCGCTGGTGAGCCTGCTGCTGGCGCTGGCCGAAGAACAACAACTGCGCGGCATGCTGTTCTGGCTGATGGGCGATCTGACTTTGGCGGCTTCGCCCTGGCCGCTGCTGGTAGCGCTGGCCCTAGCCATTCCGTTGGCTGTAGCCGTGGGCCGCCCGCTGAACGTCTTGGCGCGCGGCGAGCTGCAAGCGCAGGCGCTCGGCTTGGCAGTGCAGCCGCTGCGGCTTGGCCTCTTCGCTGTCACCAGCATCCTGACGGGGCTGGTAGTCATTACGGTTGGCAGCATCGGCTTCGTAGGCCTGCTGGTGCCGCACGCCATGCGGCGTTTGCTGGGCACGGACCATCGCTTGGTGGGCCCGGCCAGTGCGCTGGCGGGTGGCGCGCTGCTGGTGCTGGCGGACCTTGCCGCCCGCACCGTGGTGGCGCCACGCCAGTTGCCCGTCGGCGCCCTGACCGCCTTGCTGGGCGTGCCTTGGGTGCTGCTGGTTATCGCGCGAGTAAGGCGCCCCGCCGGCTGAGCGCGGGCGCCCTACCGGACCGCTGCTGCACCGCAAATCTACCGCGAAAAATCCGGGTCGGTGTCACCGGCTACGGCTAGGCGGTTACGGCCCGCGGACTTCGCGCGGTAAAGCGCGGCGTCGGCTTCGGCAAGCAAGTGTTCCGCCATATCCTTGTAGTCGGCATCGGCGCGCGTGGGCTGTGCCGCCGCCAAGCCAATCGACAGCGTCACTGCCACCGTGCGGCCAGACGCGAATTCAACCGGCGCTGTCATGGCCGCCTGAATACGTTGCACCAGCACCCGTGCCGAGTTGGCATCGGTATCCGGCAACAGCAAGGCCAGTTCATCGCCACCAAAACGCGCCGCCACGTCGCTCACGCGGATGAGGCCTTCGATGCGCCCCGTCACTTCGCGCAGTACTTCATCGCCCACCAAGTGGCCGTAGGTGTCGTTAATACTCTTGAAGTGGTCGAGGTCGATCATCAAGCAAGACAAGCTGCCACCGCGACGCTTGGCGCGCGCCAGTTCTTCCCGCAGCCGTGAATTCAAATAGCGCCGTGTATGCCAGCCAGTGAGGTAATCCGACAAGCCGCTCTTCAACACGCGCGCCCGGTTGCAGGCATTTTCGAGGCAAACCGAAGCCACGGCGGCCAAGTGCGAAAGAAAATCGCTGGCGTGTTGGTGCGTGAAACGGTCGGGCACCCGGCTGGCGAAGTTCAGCGTGCCGGTAGAGCGCTCGCCGCGACGCAAAGGCAGGAGGGCCAAACTCTGCAAACCTTCCACACCGGGAAACAACAACTGGTGGTCTGGCCGCACGAACCGCCCGAGCCACGGGCGATGCAGCGCCGGCAACTGCGGTGCCAGCCCCGCGAGCGTATCCACGAACAACACCCCGGGCATCTCGCCGGGGTGGTCACCGTTACCAATAAGCAAGTGCCGCACCTCGTGGTGCGGGTCCTCGATGATGAGCGTCACGGCATCGAGTGCGTAAGCGGCCTGCACCCCCGCAGTAGCACGCCGCAGGAAGTCCGGCAGCGAAGCGGCTTGCAACAGTTCCAGTTCCTGCTGCTGCACGCGCCGCATGGCTGTCTGGTTCTGCTTGGCATCGGCCAGAAACTGGTGCAACTGCGCTTGCGTTGCCGCCAACCGTTCCTGCAGGGCGGCAACGCTGTCGGTCACGGCCGCGGCACACCCGGTGCAGCCAAGCGGCTTTCGAGGTAAGCGCGGCCATCATCCATCAAGGCGGAGAAGCTGGCGAGGTCCGCGGTAGCCACACTGGTGCGCAACGCTTCGACGGCCTCTGCCAAGGCGGCAAGGCTCTGCGCGCCATAGGCGTTCGCGGCTTGAATCTCGTAGTACAGCGCCGGGTCTTCTGCCGCCACGCGCTTGGCCACATCCAACTGCGAGTCGAACGTGGTGCTGGAAAGCTCCGCCAGCCGCGGTGCGGTTTCACCGCTACGCGCCAGCGCCGTGAAGAACGCAATGTTCACCGCATGCGACAAGCCCAGCACGAACGCCATGACGCGGTCGTGATCATCGAGCGACATGACCCGCTGTTCGACCATGGTGACCGCGAACAGCGCACGCGCTTCGGCCAAGGCTGCGGCGTGCCCCAAGTCGATGAACACCAAGTGGCGGCCCGACAGCAATTCGGTGTCCGGCCCGAACATGGGGTGCAAGGAAGTGACGCGACAGCCCGCGCCCACGAGCGCCTGCAAGCCGGCGCGCAGCGGCGTTTTCAAGGAACCCAAGTCAAACACCAGCCCTGTGGGCGGGCGCAGCGCTAGCGCCTGCAGCACTTCCGCGGTGATGGACAGCGGCGTGGCGACGACGACGAGGTCGTGGTCTGGCCCCATGCCCGGCGCGCAAGCCTCTTCCCATTGGTCCACGCGTGCGAATTGATGGGCGAATTGATGAGCATGGGCGGTGTGGCGCGGCGCATGGCTCGGGTCCGCCACCGTGACGGCATAGCCTTGCGAGGCGAGGAACTCGGCGAACCACGCGCCGAGCTTGCCGTGCCCACCAACGACGAGTGCACGCTTGCCGGTGCCGGTGGACTGCGCAGCCAGCTGGGCCTGTTCTTGCGTGGTGAGCGAAGCGCGAATGAGCAAGCGCATGAGGCCATCGGCGAGGCCCGGCGGCAACCCCAGCCCCGCGCCCTGGTCGGCCGCGCGCAGCAGCACGTCGCGTTCGCGCGCGTAGTCCCGCGTGGGGTAGCCGGTGGCGCGCTTGATGCGGGCCACCTCGCCGGACAGGCGCTGCCGTTCCGCCGCTATTTCCAGCAATTGCCGGTCCAGCGCGGAAAGCCGTTCACGGATGGCCGCCAAGCCCCCTGGAGTACCCGTCGCCGGGTGCTGTTCGTCTTGTGCCAACCGTTTGTCTCCGCGCCGGTCGTTGGCCGGCGTACGTGTATTTAGCGTTGCCCGGCCGCCCCTTGGCAATAGTCGGGCAACAGTGGGGCACTAGTTGGGCACTAGTGCGGCCAATAGCGCGGGCAATAGCGGGTTAACATTGCCGCATGGACCTACTCTCTACTGCTGCCCTGCCCGACCCACTTCCGGAAAGCCCCATGGAACTGGCGCGCGCCTGGCTGGACGAAGCAACGCGCCTGAAGGTGCAACCCAACCCGAACGCCATGACGCTGGCGACCGTGGCCGCCGATGGCCGTCCAGCGGCGCGCATCGTGCTGTGCCGTGGGCTGGAAGTGGCAGCCGGCTGCGTCACCTTCTACACCAACTACACCTCGCGCAAAGGCCAGGAACTGGCCGCCACCGAACGCGCCGCCGTGCTGTTTCACTGGGACACGCTGCACCGGCAAGTGCGCATGGAAGGCCCCGTAACGCGCGTGCCCGAAGCCGAGAGCGACGCCTATTTCGCCAGTCGCCCGTGGCAAAGCCGCGTGGGCGCTTGGGCCAGCCAGCAGAGCCAGCCCGTGGCGCAGCGCGCGGACCTGAAGCAGG
>CAIOHZ010000149.1 GCA_903858165.1 uncultured Pseudomonadota bacterium | reverse complement strand
TTCCAGCGAAGTGCTGGCTGCGTGGACAGTTTCTCCGGTGAACAGCCAAGCGTTGGTGTCGTTGTCCAGCGCGGCGAGGTTGGCCAGCTGGGGTGGCAGGTGGCGGGTTCCCGCTGGGATGGCGAAGACTTGTCGCGCCGGCGCGTACCAGCGGGCGAGCGCACGCGCCCAGCGGGCGGCTTCGTCGGCTGGGCCGCGAATGACGAGGGTCTCGAGGCCGAGGGTTTGCTCCTCCAGCGCGTCTAGCAGCGCCAGATGGGTAGCTGGTGTGTCGCTCATGGGGCGCCACGCACCGCGCAGGGCATGGCGGGCGGTGGCTTGCCATAGCGCGTTGCCACACAAGCAGCCCATCCGGTAAAGCGCCAGGGCGGCCGTGCCTGCCGCCGAAGGCAAGGTGTCGTCGGCGTGTGCCGGGACAGTGGGCAAGCCGGGCAGGGATGAGGAGGATGCCGTCCCGAGTGCGGCGCACACGGCTGCCGCCGTCGCTGCGGCAAAGGCGAAGTCCTCATCGCTCCAACGTAACTCCAGCAGCGCCAGCGTCGCTGCCAAGGCAGCGGCCAGTCCCGCCAGGTCCGGCGTGGTGGTTAGGGGGTGGTGCGCTCGGCACCGTGTGGCCTGTTCATTGAGGGTCTGCAACCAGTCTGGCCGGTCTCCCCAGCGGGTGGCTAGCGCCATGGCGCGCAGACGATGCCAGTTCTCCACGGCAGGCAGGGGGGCGGAAGCAAGCAACCCCAGCTGCAGCAGTGCCGCGAAGCCGCTCTCTGCAGCCTCGCGAAACGCAGGCTCTCCGGTGGCCGCGGCGGCCGCGGCAAAGGCCACCAGTTCCAGACTCGGCAGGCCGGCGTCTGGTCCTGTCCTCGGCCCGTTGGCGCTCGGCCCAAGGGTCGTGGTCAGCGGCAGCGTTTTGGTTAGCGCCAGTGTGGCCATGAACAGCGCTTGTAGATCGGGCTCCGGCCGGGCGGCGCCCGCAGCCCAGTGGCGCAGCAACCGCGAGGCCGCCGGGGCTGCTGGCACCGGTTGACCGCGGGTGAAGGTGCCCGTGTCGCGGTCGAACAAGGTTTCCAGTTGGCGGCGTGCCACATCAAGCGGGGACGCGGTGAGCGGTGTGCCCTCGCGCAAAGGCGGCGGCACCAGTTGCGCGAAGGCGGTGGCGAGGCGCTGCCCTTGCTCCTGCAAGGGTTCGCGCTGGCGCCGGAAATGCCGCCCCGCCTGCCGCAGAAAATCGGCGAAGCCGGGCAGGGTCCCGTTGGGTCTAGCTGGGAAATACGTACCCGCGAAACATGGACGCCCGTCTGCCGGGTCGACGAGTGCCAGTAGGGGCCACCCGCCCGCCCGGCCCACGAGCAACTGATGGACCAGTTGCAACTGCCGGTCCAGTTCGCGATGCCAGCGCGCATCCGCCAAGCAACACACGTAGCCGTCGTTCATCACTGCCGCCGTGGCGGCGTCTGCAAAGGATTCAGCAGCCATCTGCTCGAACGGCAGGCACCCCTCGCTGGCCACCACTAGCAGGAGAGGGCGGTCCAGCGCGCGCGCGGTAGTCAGTGCCGCGTTACCCCACGGTTGCCACTGCACGCTTCCGCCGAGCTGCCGTTCTCGCCAAGGGCTGGGCTCGCCGGGCCAGGCAGGGCTGTGCATGGGGTCGGCAGAAGGCAGGTTCGCGGACAACTTAGGAGACCCATTGGGGTGAGGCAGGTTCATGGGGGCGTAGAATGCGTGACCTGCCGCCCGCGGACAACCCGCCGGTGGCCCACTGTTGTCGAGGCTCCCTGATGCACGCCCCTATTTCTGCTGGTGACGAACTCCTCGCGGAGCCCAGCGCAGCTCCTGCCGTGGAACTTCCCTTGTTGCGTCTGCGCCGCGACGAGGACCGTCGTTTGTCGGCGGGGCACCTGTGGGTGTTCAGTAATGAAGTGGACGTGGCGGCGACGCCGCTCACGGCGTTCCAGCCCGGCCAAGCAGTGGAGGTGCGTTCCAGCCGTGACAAGTTCATTGGTTACGCCACCGTCAATCCCAATTCCCTCATCTGTGCGCGGTTGCTTTCGCGAGACCCGGGTTTCTATCCCGGCAAGTCGCTCTTCGTCCACCGTCTGCAAGTGGCGCTGGCCCTGCGGCAGCGCTATTACCCAACGCCCCACTACCGCCTGGTCTACGGCGAATCCGACGGGCTTCCAGGCTGCGTCATCGATCGTTTCGGGGATACCTGTGTCGTGCAACTCGCGACGGCCGGCATGGAGGCGATGAAAGACGAACTGCTCGCCGCGCTGGTGAAAGTGGTGAAGCCGAAGGCCGTGCTGTGGAAGAACGACAGCGGTTCGCGCGAGATGGAAGGCCTGCCGCTGTATGTCGAGGAAGCGCTCGGCACGGTGCCCGATGAACTCGAGGTGATCGAGGCCGGTGCACGCTTCATAGCTCCGGTACGTCATGGGCAGAAGACTGGCTGGTTCTATGACCAAGCCTATAACCGGCCACTGCTGGGCCCCTGGGTAAAGGGTGGGCGCGTGCTGGACGTGTTTTGCTACGCCGGTGCTTGGGGCGTGCAGGCCGCACGCAGTGGTGCTGCCGAGGTCACTTGTATCGATAGCAGTGCCGCGGCGCTCGCCACAGTGCAACGCAACGCCGAATTGAATGGCGTGAAGATTGGTACCGTGCAGGAAGATGCCTTCACGGCCCTGGAGGCACTGGTGGAAGCGCGCGAACGCTTCGATGTGGTGGTGGTGGACCCGCCTGCCTTTGCCAAACGCCGCAAGGACTTGCCCAAGGCGCAGGGTGCCTACAAGCGCATCAATCAGTTGGCCATGCAGTTGCTCTCGCGTGATGGTCTGCTCGTCAGTTGTTCCTGCTCTTGGCACCTGGAAGCCGGCATGCTCATCGATTCCGTGCAGAAGGCGGCCAGGCACCTCTCGCGTCAGGCGCAGATTGTGGCGACCGGGGGGCAAGGGCCGGACCATCCCATCCATCCGGCGATCCCCGAGACCCGCTACCTGAAGGCGTTCGCCGTCCGGGTGACCCACGACTAACTTCATAAGGCCATGGCGGTGCCCCGGGCGGTAACCGGGGCGGTACTGCACGGCGAAGGCTTGTTACACTCACCCCATGCTCATCTATCCGGACATCGACCCCATCGCCGTGGCCATTGGTCCGGTGAAGGTGCATTGGTATGGCCTCATGTACCTGCTGGGCTTTCTGGCAGCGTGGTGGCTGGGGCGGCGCCGCGCCGCGCTACCGGGCTCCACTTGGACCCCGGAGCAGGTCGATGACGTCATCTTCAACGCCATGCTGGGCGTGGTGTTGGGTGGGCGTATCGGCTATCTGTTGTTCTATGGGCATGCGCGGGTAGCAGAGGACTGGCACTACATTTGGCGTATCTGGGAAGGCGGCATGTCCTTCCACGGCGGCCTTGCGGGTGTCATGGTCGCCATCGCCTGGTTCGCGCGCAGCACCGGCAAGCGGGTGGCTGACGTTTTCGACTTCATGGCGCCGTTGCCCTTGCTCGGGCTGTGTGCCGGCCGCATCGGCAATTTCATCAATGGCGAACTGTGGGGTAAGCCCACCGACTTTGCCTTGGGCTTTTTGGTGCAGACGCCCAACGGCCCGCAGGTGCTGCATGCCACGCAGCTCTATGAAGCCTTCCTGGAAGGCCTCGTGTTGTTCGTCATTCTCTGGGCCTATACCTCTAAGCCTCGTTGGCGCTGGGCGGCCTCCGGCCTGTTCTTGCTGGGTTATGGCTTGTTCCGCTTCGCCGTGGAATTCGTGCGGGTGCCGGATACGCAGTTAGGCTATCTGGCGTTCGAGTGGTTGACGATGGGGCAGGTGCTCACCTTGCCGATGGTGTTGGGCGGTGCGGGCATGCTGCTGGTGGCGTACACCCGCCGCGAACCCAGCGGCAACCGCGTGGTTGGCTGAGGAAACCCAGTGCGCCAGTATCTGGACCTGATGCGGCACGTCCGTGACCACGGCCAGCGCAAGGAAGATCGCACCGGCACCGGCACGCTCAGCGTGTTTGGTTGGCAGATGCGTTTTAACCTCGCGGAAGGTTTCCCGCTGGTCACCACCAAGAAGGTGCACACGCGCAGCATCATCCATGAACTGCTCTGGTTCCTGCGTGGCGAGACGAATGTGCGCAGCCTGCAGGAAGCGGGCGTCAGTATTTGGGACGAATGGGCCAACGCCGAGGGGGACTTGGGTCCGGTCTACGGCAAGCAGTGGCGCGACTGGGTAGCGGCTGATGGCCGGCATATCGACCAGATGGCCGAGGCTGTGCGTTTGCTGCGGATCCAGCCCGATTCGCGTCGCATCATTGTGAACGCCTGGAATGTGGGTGAACTGGACCGCATGGCGCTCATGCCCTGTCACGCCTTTTTTCAGTTCTACGTAGCCGGTGGCCGGCTGAGCTGCCAGCTCTACCAGCGCAGCGCCGATATCTTTCTCGGGGTGCCGTTCAACATTGCTTCCTACGCCTTGCTGGTGCACTTGGTGGCGCAGCAATGTGACCTCGCCGTTGGGGACTTCGTGTGGACCGGTGGTGACTGCCACCTCTATCTGAACCACCTCGAACAGGCCGATTTACAGCTCGCGCGCGAACCGCTGCCGCTGCCGCAATTGGTGCTGCACCGCCGGCCTGCCACGCTCTTCGACTACACTGCCGCTGACATCGAGGTGCAGGGCTACGCTTCGCACCCCGCCATCAAGGCGCCAGTTGCCGTTTAGTCACGGCAGTTCGCCTGCCTAGTCATTCCTTTTTTTACTTGCCAACGGTCCCCCATGAGCGCCACTTTCCAGAAAAACCCCTACTACGTGGTTCGCAATTCCCGCATCCACGGTCGGGGCGTCTTCGCCGCCGCCAACATCCTCAAGGGCACGCGGATCACCGAATATGTCGGTGATCGTATTTCCCATGCCGAGGCTGATCGACGCCATGAAGACAAGGCGCACGATGATAACCACACCTTCTTGTTCACCGTGAATTCGCGCGTGGTCATCGACGGCGGCGTGAAGGGCAACGACGCGCGTTGGATCAACCACAGCTGCGACCCCAATTGCGAAAGCGTGGTCGATAAGGCGCGGGTGTTTCTCGAGGCCGTGCGGGATATTCCGAAGGGCCAAGAAATTTGCTTCGACTACATGATCGAGCGTGACCCGAACGACCCGCCGGAGATGGACCAGATTTTCGGCTGCCGGTGTGGGGCACCCAAGTGTCGCGGCACCATGCTTCTCGATTGGCCGGATACCAAGAAAAAGGCGGCCAAGAAGAAGGCTGGCAAGAAGAAAGCCAGCAAGAAAAAGCTCGCCAAGAAGAAGGTGGCGAAGAAGAAGGTCAAGAAGAAGGCTGTTGTTGGAAAAGCCATCGTGAACAAAACGGCCAAGAAGAAGGCTGCGCGCAAGGCGCCAGCAAAACGCGCCCGCCGTTGACGCTCATGGACGCTACCCTGCCGCCTTTGACACTCGTCGCCGCAGTTGGCGCCAACGGGGTCATTGGCGTGGCGGGTGGTTTGCCGTGGCGCCTGCCTGCCGACTTGCAGCATTTCAAGGCCTTGACCTTGGGCAAGCCGATCCTGATGGGCCGGCGCACTTGGGACAGCCT
>CAIOHZ010000148.1 GCA_903858165.1 uncultured Pseudomonadota bacterium | reverse complement strand
GCTCATCCTGGTGGCCTGCAGTCTCATCGGGCTAGCAGCCGGTGCAGAACTGGACCTCATGGCGTACCTTACGGCCCGCTATTTCGGCCCGCTCCATTACGCCAAGATTTACGCCGTGCTGTACGCCCTGCTGGCCGTGGCCGGCGGTGTCGCGCCCATGCTGTTCGCGAGGCTGTATGAGCGTACTGCCAGCTATACCGCTAGCTTTCACGTCGCTGCTGCGCTGCTGGTGGTGGGCGCAGTCCTGTTGCCTCTGCTCGGTCGGCAGCCTCCAACCAAGGGACACCCATGACCACTCCACAACGAATTCTGCAGAACGCTTACCACGTCGCTGATATCGACGAGGCTATCGACCGGTTTCATGCGCTGTGGGGGCTCGGGCCCTTCCTCGTGCGGCGGCATATCCAACTGGCGCAAGTGTTCTATCGCGGCCAACCGGCTTCACTGGATATCTCGGCAGCCTATGTGCAAGCGGGCGACCTGCAAGTAGAGCTGGTGATGCAGCACAACGCTGCGCCTTCGGCTTTTCGCGACGCCTTCGCGGCGCACGAAGAAGGGTTCCACCATGTGGCGGTCATGCCGGCAGACTACGCAGCAACGCTGGCACACTATGCCGCGCAGGGGTTTCCGGTGGTCACCGAACTGCGCACGGCTTCCGGCCGCGGCGCGTCTTACGTGGATACGCGGCCACTGCTCGGACACATGATCGAAGTTTATCCACCCGGCCCGGGCCTCACTGCGCTCTATGCACAGGTGGCGCGCGCCGCGGCCGAGTGGGATGGCCGGACCTTGCGGATGGAAGTAGACCCGGCAGGCTGAAACAGCAACCAGAGAGGAGAAAGCATATGCCCGTGAATCACATGGTTTGGATCAAGTTCAACGAAGGCACCACGCCGGCGGCAATCGAGGAGCACCTGGCTGGCTTGCGGTCGCTGCCTGACCATGTCCCCGGTATTCTCGAGCTGACGCTAGGCACGAACTTCACCGAACGCGCTCGCGGCTTCACGCATGGAATGATGGTGTTGCTGACGGACCGCGATGCACTCGCGGCCTATGCAGTTCACCCGGCCCATGTTGCGGTGGCTTCACGCTTGGTCAAAGACGGGGAAGTGATGGCGCTCGACTTCGACTATTGAAGCGCGGCTCAAAAGCTTGAAACACCGAGCCCCAACCCGCCATCCACATCGAGTGCGACGCCAGTGACCCATTCGGCACGCACCAGATATTCGATGCCCTCGGCCACTTCTTCGGCAGTGCCAATACGCTGCAGGGCGTGATCGCCTGCCAGACGTGCGTAGCGCGCTGCCACGCCGTCCTCGGTTACCAGCCCCGCGCGCACGTTAATTTCCGTGGCCACGGCACCGGGCACCACACAATTCACGCGGACTTGCTTCGGGCCCAGTTCCGCGGCCATCACTCGCGTGAGGCCTTCTAGCGCGGCCTTGGTGGCGGCATACGGCGTGGCGCCCGGGTAAGCGCGGCGTGTATGTACGGAGCCAATGAAGAGGATGGAACCACGGGTGACTTCCAGATGCGGCAAGGCCTTGCTCGCCAACATCATGCCGCCGATGACATTCACCTCGAAAGCCTCGCGGAGCACCTCTTCGGTGTATTCGGCCACAGCTTGCCGGTACATATTGCCCGCGTTGTTCACGAGCACATCCAACTTGCCGCCATGCGCCACCGCCGCCGCCACCATCTGTTCGCGGTCCGCGGCGTTGGCCACGTCGCCCACCACCGCATGGCACAGCGGGCCAATGGAAGCGGCCACCGCTTGGATCTTTTCCGGACGACGCCCGGAAATGGTGACGTAAGCGCCACGTGCAGCGAACAGTCTCGCTACGGCTTCACCAAGGCCGGAGCCACCGCCGGTGATGAGCACCGACATTCCGTGAATATCACGCATGCGTTTGGGTTCCAGTCGAAGTAGGAAGAAGACGTCCGGCCCAGCGCGCTGCGCGATGAGTCAGTTCCGCCAATACGGGGTGTTGCAGCGACGAGGCATCATGCCCCACGGAAAGATAAGCGGCTCGGCCAGCAGCACAGTCGTAGACCCAGCAGGCTGGCTGCAAGCCCGTGGTGCCCTCACCATCGGCCGCTTCCACCCAACCGAACACGCGCGTTTCGGGCTGCAATTCGAGGTGGCAATAAGCTTCATCTTGCAATTCGAAGTTAGGTAGACCCGCCGCCAGTTCGTGCGTGCCATCCAGCGACACCGCCACCGTGCCATACAGCGGGTGACGCGAACGACCCCACACCCAACGGCCACCGAGCAACTCGCCCCACTCCGGCCAGTCATCGAAACAGATGCTCGAGGTGTGCAGCGCGAACAAGCCGCCGCCCTCACGTACGTAGCGGGTGATAGCCGTGCGCGCCATAAGCGAAGGCGTCATGCCCCAGTGCGGGCGGTCTTCCGCGTATTTTTCATGCTGTGTCATGGTCCAGCGCAGCGCGTGGACCACGAACAGCGCCGTCGGCGTCGCCGTTAAAGCGGCGGCGGCTGCGTCGAGGTCGTCATGCAGTTCACAGACAAAACCGGCTTGCGCCAATTGCGCGACCAGCACGTCGACCGCAAACGGATGGCGCGGGCCGCCGTGATAAACGACTGCCCGGCTCATCGCTGCGGCCAACGTGGCGATTGCACTGGGGTCAGACGCGCGGCAGATGCAGCAAGGCGCTGTGCACGAGGCCACCGTCCACTACCAGCTGATGCCCGGTAACGTAGGCCGCTGCATCGGAACCCAGCCACATGACGCTTTCGGCCACGTCGTCCACGGTACCGAGACGACGCAACGGCACCGCGCCGCCACGCAGTTCGCGCACCTTGGGATTCGCATAGATAGGCGCCGACATGCCGCCATCGATGAACCCTGGTGCCACGCAGTTGACACGGATATTGAACTGGCCCAGTTCCAGCGACAGGTGCTCCGTGAGCTTTGCCACACCCGCCTTGGAAGCCGGGTAGCCACCGGAGCCAGGGCCCGGAGTGATGG
This sequence comes from uncultured Pseudomonadota bacterium, assembly GCA_903858165.1. GTDB lineage: Bacteria > Pseudomonadota > Gammaproteobacteria > Steroidobacterales > Steroidobacteraceae > CAIOHZ01. The sequence continues at coordinate 47,416 of CAIOHZ010000148.1, read as the reverse complement.
CGTTGACGGAGCTGAGGTTGACGATGGAGCCACCACCGATCGTCTTCATGCGCAAGGCAGCCTCGCGGTCAACGATATACGTACCGATGAGGTTGACGTTTACCGCTTTGCGGAACTCGTCGATGGAATGCTCGATAAGCGGCCCGAAGCGGACAATGCCAGCGTTGCTGACGACGAGGTGAGGCGTGACGCCGAGCTTCTCGAAGGCTGCATGGACCTGATGTTCATCGGTGACGTCGGCCTGCAAGGCGACGTGACCCGTACCCGCGAGCTTCGGCAACAAGGCCTCGCAGTCTTCCAGCTTCAGGTCGAGCACGGCAACGCGATAACCGGCGCGGGCCGCGTGCTGGCAGATGGCGGCGCCGAGGCCGAAAGCTCCGCCGGTCACCAAAGCAGTGCGCGGAGTGGAAGGAGTGCTGTCTGTCATGGGAAAGTCACCTGGTAAGCGCCCCAATTGGGCCGTGCAGTGTGGGTGGCCCTGACCGGTGGCCGCGCTGGATCCGGGATTGCTCCCGCTTCCAGCAAAGCCCTGGCGAGCAGGGTGATGATGCCGTATTGATGGTTGGCGGGGTCGGTACCCGCGCGCGGTAGGAGACCGCCGTCGAGATCGCGCCCCAAGCAAGTATGAACGCCCGTGCCAAACGTCAAGCCAAAGGGCTCATGGCCAGCAGCCACGGTGCGTTCCGGGTTGAACTGGTCCGCGTCCGTACCGTAAATGTCCGGCGAACGGTTGGCCGTCCACAAATCGATTTCGACACGGTCTTCGGGTGTCACCGCCGTACCGTCCGCCAACTTCAGCGGGCACAAGGGCTTACGCCAAGACACTGGGCTGGCGGGGTTCAAGCGTAGGCTTTCATGCACGCAACGTTGCAGGAACAGCGGCTCCGCCAACAAGCGTTCACGCCCACCGGGCGTTGCTGCCATCCAGCAGAACAGTTGGTGCATGGCATGGACAGTGGAGTTGGCAGTGCTGTGAGAGCCCGCCTGCAAATAAAACGCTATTTCGCGACGCAGCACTTCGGGCGGCAACTCGAGGCGGTCCTCGTTGCGCAACAACACCGTGAGCACATCGCGTGGCAGCTCTTCTTCAGTGATTTCGCCACGTTCCAATTGCGCCAACAAAGCTTGGCGGCGCGCGATGGAGGGCTGCAGGAAACGCACATCGAGTTCCGTCAGCGCCGCGCGTACTTCGCGGCACACTTCTTCCTTGTCGCGAGTGGAATGCACCAGCGTCGCGCCTTCGCTGAACGTCATGACCAAACGCAGCAGCGCTGCCGTTTCCGCTGCGGTCTTCTCCGGCCGGTCAATGCCGGCGAAATCCGCCGTGAGGTTCATGGTGATGCGGTAACCGAAGTCCACGAGGTCGCAACTGCCCCCGGCAACCACCGGCCCCAGCACTTCCTGCAACGCACGCGGGAAGACCTCGGTTTCGTAGTAACGGAAAAAGCTGCGCCGGAAGACGCGGAATTCCAGCAGACGACGTTGCCGATGCGCATCACCGTGCAAGGTGAGCAAGGTGTCCGCCATGACGACAGCACCTTCGTCATACAACGACTGCGCAAGATGCTCGTTACGCAGGGCAGCGAGTGCATCCGGCACGCGGTCGAGACGAATGGTCGTCATGGTTCCGTCAAATCCGCCGGCGGCGGTGGCGGTGCGCCGGCCGCGACCTCCTTGCCCAAGCGCGCGCCGTAAGTGCTCACGCGCCAGCCCGGTGGATCACGCCGCGGCGCATCAGGCGTCAAGTCCATGCTGCGCCCACCGAGGAGTACTTGCTTCAAGCGAGCCGTATCGCCGAGCACGGTGACGTCGGCAGCCGGATTACCATCCACAATCAGCAAGTCCGCCAAGCGCCCCGGCAACACTTCGCCCACCTTGCCGGCCATTCGCATGGCAAAGGCATTGGCCTGGGTTGAGCACTGGATGGCCTGCAAGGGCGTCAGGCCGAGTTCGCGCACGAACACTTCCATCTCGCGGTAATGCCAGTCGCCGTAGGGCGTGATGGAGAACCCCGATTCGCTGCCACAGAGCAGCGGCACGCCAGCGTCGTAAGCGCGGCGCAGCATCTGCGCACTGTCAGCAATCTCGCGACGGAACATGGCACGCACGGTGTCATCTGCACCGATGCGGGCACCGTAGTCGGCGAGATTGGCCAAGAAGGTAAACACCGGCATCACCGGCGTGCGGTGTTTCACCAGCACCTCGAGCGCGCGGTCATCCATCAAGGTGGCGTGCAAGATGAGATCCATGCCAGCTTCAACGCAATCGACAATGGCACCAGCGCCGCGGCAATGCCCGAGCACTGGGATGCCAAGTTCATGGGCGGCATCGCAGACCGTGCGCAGTTCCTCGCGCGACCAGCTCTGCACTTCGCCACCTAGCGGATGCCTCGGTACCAACCCGGTAACATGCACCTTGATCCAGTCCACGCCGCCTTTGATCTGGCGGCGTACCTCGGCAATGATCTCGTCGCGACCGGCAACGACCTTGCCGTAACCCATGACGCCACGGTCCGGGATAAGCCGGCCTGCCGTACCACCAACGCTAGTCCACAGCGCATAGCCGCCGGTGGAGATGCGTGGGCCGGTGGTGATACCGGCTTCGATCGCATCGCGAAGGTCCACGCCAATCTCGAAGATGGAGTCGGCGTCCATGATGCTGGTGACGCCGGATTGGAGTACGCGTCGCGCATTACGCGCCGCCGTAATGGCGGCCAGCGCGTGCCGACGGTGGAAGAACAACTCGTCGTTCGAGTTCGGTTCATCAAAACTGATATGGCAATGGCCGTCGATAAGACCGGGCATGACCGTGCAGCCGGCCACGTCCATCGTGTACACACCCGGCATTTGCGCGGCCTGTACTTCGGCCGCCGCACCGGTGGCAGCAATCTTCTCGCCAATGATGAGCACCGACTCGACGCGCGGGGCAGCGCCGGTACCATCGATGACGCTACCGTTGATGATGAGGGTGGCGTTCACGTCCAGTCCTTTCGGCCCAGCAAGCGGCGCGCGTTGTCAGCCAGCCAGAGGGGCGCTTCCAGCTTGCCGCCACTGGCGGGCTGGTCCCAGCCAGCGAAATTCGTTCCCAGCACGAGGCGCTCACGGCCCACCTGCTTTTCCAGCAATTCGACGGCGTCGTCGCTGTGTAAGTGGTTGTCGAACCAAAGCCTCTGCAAGCGCTGCATGAAGGCGCCAGGCTCACGTAGTTCCGCCGAGGCCCAAGGACGCTTCGCGGCAGCTTCACTGAAGCGTCCCGCCAGCAAGGCGATGGCACCACCACCATGGCTGACGCACAAGCGCAAGTCCGGATGACGGTCGACGACACCGCCATAGATGAGCGTGCCGACAGCAATGGTTTCCTGTGCAGCGAACCCAATGAGCAGGTCCAAGTCGTAATGCGACAACGGCGGAAACGCCGCTGGGCCGTCGATACCCGCAGGCGACGGGTGCAAGTACAGCGGCACATCCAGCGCTGCACAGCAGCGGTAGAAGTCATCCAGCGCCGGCGAATCGAGACGGGTACCGAACTCGGTACCGATGCCCGCACCCCAAAGTCCAAGTTCACCGACTGCGCGGCGCAGTTCCTCAGCGGCGGCGGCTGGCGATTGCATCGGCAATGCGGCGAGGCCGGCGAGTCTGCCAGGGTAACGGCGTACCAGTGCTGCCAGCACATCGTTGTGGCGACGACAGAAAGCCACCGCCGACGGAACATCGATGAAATGAAAATACGTCAAGGGGTTGGGCGACAGCACCTGGCAGTCGATGCCGGCACGGTCCATGGCAGCGAGGCGCACTTCGGCATCCATGAAGGGACTGCCCCGGTAACGCACGCCATGCAGCCGATAACCACCGGCGCGAAACAACGGGCGACCATCCTCCGCCACCGTCAGTTCCGGACCATGCTGACCCGCGGCCCCGAAAGTTTCTTCCAGCACTACGTGAGCGTGGAAGTCGATGATTCGTGCCGCTTGCCAGGACATCAAAGGGCTCCCTGCACAATACCGCCGTCTATGGGCAATACCGTACCTGTGAGGTAACTGGCGCGTTGTGAGGCCAGGAAAACGATAACGTCGGCAATCTCGGCGGGGTCCGCGAAGCGGGCCAAGGGCACTTGCGCCAGTATTTCCGCTGCCACCGCGGCTTCTTCACACTGTCGCTGGCCGGCACGCGCCGCGAGCATTTGCCCGACACGGTCGGTGAGCGTCCAACCGGGCGCCACCGTATTCACCAGCACGTTGTCCGGCGCCACTTCAGCGGCCAGCGTCTTGGCCCAGCCGGCCACGGCAAGGCGGAGACTGTTCGACAGCATAAGGTCCGGGATAGGCTGCTTCACCGAATACGACGAAACATTGACGATACGCCCCCAGCGCTGTGCGCGCATGGCCGGCAACACGGCATTGGTGGTCCTAACGGCGGACATGAGAGTGAGCTGGAAGGCCCGCTGCCAGTCGGCTTCGGTAAGCCGCGCCGAGGGGCCCGGCGGCGGGCCGCCGGCGTTGTTCACCAACACATGAACGGTGCCGTAGCGCGCCAGTACCGTGTCGACCATAGGGCCAATCTGCGTTTCGTCGGCGAGATCGCAAGGGAGCACCAAGACCGGCTGCCCATGGGCGGCCTCGATGGCCGCCGCAGCAGCGGTCAAACCAGCCGCATCACGCGCGCAAAGCGCCAGCAGGGCGCCTTCCCGGGCCAGCGCATGCGCCGTTGCCAAGCCTATGCCTTGGCTGCCCGCAGTGACCAATGCCACCTTGCCCTTGAGACCGAGATCCATGCAGGTAATCTTCCGCGACCGTAACCCGCGCAACGAAGTATGCGCTGCTGCATTGTCCGTTATCGGTGGGCGATTTCAAGTGTGGTGGCGGGCAGAGTGGAAAGCCCGCGGAACAGGAACCCGGGGCGCCAAGGTGGGCTGTCGAGCTTCACAGCGATGCCGGGCAGCCGCCGAGCGAGCGTCTCGAACGCGATACGCCCTTCCAGCCGCGCCAAGGCCTGACCAATGCAGTGGTGAATACCACCACCGAAGGACTGGATACGGACATCCTTGCGGGTGATATCGAAGCGGTCGGGCTCCGGAAACATGGAAGGGTCGCGGTTGGCCGCGGCCACGATACACAGCACCCGCTCGCCGCCTTTCACGTAAGTGCCATCCACCAGCGTGTCTTCCAACGCCGTGCGGTAGGTGGCCTGCAGCGAAGACTCGAACCGCAAGACTTCTTCCACCACGCCAGTTGCCAGCGCCGGGTTTGCCACCAGCAATGCCCATTGTTCCGGGTAGCGCTGCAGCGTATACAGCCCATTGCTGATGAGATGCGCGGTGGTTTCGAAGCCCGCACCGAACATGGCGATGACAATCGTGACCATCTCGCGGTGCGACAACGCATCGCCACTTTCGTCGCGGACCGAAGCCAACGCCGAGGTCAAATCGTCGCGCGGGTCGGCCTTGCGCCGGTCGAACAGTGCGCCGAAATACTCGTAGAGGTAATCCATCTGGCGGTTCGCCAGTGCCAATTCTTCAGCGTTCAGCACGCGCGTTTCAAACACCAGAAACGCCTCGGCAATGGCCCGCGTCAGCTTCGCCATGGCGTCCGGCGTGCGTTCGCTTTCTTCCACGCCCAGCAAGTCAAACATGACCAGCACAGGCAAGGGATAAGCGAGGTCGTAAACCACATCGCCCGTACCACCCTTGGCGAGCCAAGCGTCAACTAGGCCATCCTGCAAGGCCTGAATGCGCGGCGCCATGTCCGCGATACGCTTTGGCGTCAGCGCAAAACTGACCAGCTTGCGCAGCCGCGTGTGGTGCGGCGGGTCTTGCATCAAGAAGACTTCCGACAGCCAGCGATAGGAACTCTGGCCAAGCACGTCGAAGTCCGGGCCGTAGAACAACTGGATGTTGCGGATGAAATTGCCCTGGCCGAAGGCCGGGCTGGCCAGCACTTGCCGGCAATCCAAGTGACGCGTGGCCACATGGTAACCGCCTGCCGCCGCATGCAAGCCGGGAATGGCCTGCAAGCGACGGTAGGTGGGGTAAGGGTCTCGCACCAGCGCTTGGTCAGCGGGGTCGAAGCGATAAGTGTCTTCGGCCACGCTGCTGCTCATGCAAGTACCCCTTAGGTCAAAACTCGTCGGTCAGAACCCGTCGATTAGAACTTGTAACCAACCGTCACGCCGTAGGTGCGCGGCGGTGCCACCGAGCCTACCCGGATGCTGCCGTAGAGCGGCGCGGTGATGATGTTGTTGGTGATGATGAACTCATCGCCCACATTCTTCACCCAACCGCCCACGCTCCAATGCTCGCCGCTGTCGGTCCACGTTGCCGCCACGTTGCCGATGGTATAGCTACCCTGCACCGCATCCGCATTGTTGAACTCGGTGAAGTACACCGTGCCCTGGTAGGCCGCTTCGGCATGCAGAGCCAACGTACCCGAGCCCACCGGCACCTCGTACGTCAAGCCAGCAAAGGCCGTGTTAGTCGGTGCGTTCTGCAGGTGGTTGCCCGATACGTCAACCTGACGGAACCCCTGACGGTAGTCACCCGTGGTGAAGTCCGTGTACTTCGCCGACAGCAGGGTGGCGTAGAAGTCTGCGCTGAGCCCTTCCGCCAACTTGGCGCGCAATTCGAGTTCGAGACCATAGTTGCGGGCCGAAGCGGCGTTGACCGTGGTCACCACGCTGTCCGCACCGACGAAGCCGACCTGCAGGTCCGAGTATTTGTAGTTGAACACTGCAGCACGGTATTCCACATTGCCACCAGCCGCACGGCCCTTAACACCGGCCTCGATGCTCCACACGTATTCCGGGTCGATGACAGCATTCTGGCTACCGACGTTGATGACGCCCGACTTGAAGCCGCGCGTCAGGCTGCCGTACCACAGCTGCCCGCCCTCGGTGGTGTACTCGAGGTTGAAGCGCGGCGTGACGGCATCCCACGACTTGCCCTTGTCGGTCGGCACATTCGCGCCCAGTGCGTCGAAGATGAAGGAACCGGCGCCCTCGCGCTTCTCGTGGTTGTAGCGGGCACCCACCGTGAGCTTCAGCTGGTCGTTGATGGGGTAGGTACCCTGCAAGAAGGCGCCGTACGCATCCGTCTTCACCGTTCCCAACTGCCAGTAGTTGCCGTTGTTGAACAGGTTGGCAGGTGCACCGAAGAGCAAGCCGAGGTTGGTCAGCGGCACCTTCACGGAGCCGAACAGCTTCTCGTGGAAGTACATGACACCACCGAGCAGGTCCCACTTGCCAGCCGTGCGGCTGAAGGTGAATTCCTGACTCCAGGAGTTACTGTCCTCGTCGTAGTTGTTCTGCCCGAACATGTTCACGTCGGAGACGTCGAGGTCATCACGCGTGAAGCGCTGGAAATCACGCCAGGCGGTCACGGACTTCACGTCCCATTCGCCGAGCTTGAAATCCACCAGCGCAGTCAGGCCGGTGCCGTCGCGCTGGTTGATGGGCTCTTGGTCAGAGTAGATGTTGCGCAGGTCCGCTGCCTGTCCACGCGTAGCGTAGTAGTCGAAAATGGTCTTGCCGCCGAGCAGGTTGTGCCCGAGGCCGTCTTCCGGCGTGCCGGTCGTACCGAAGTAGTGGAAGGCGTAGTTGTTGTCGTCTTCCTTGAAGTAGTCGGCAATGATCGTCGCCTTCACATCATCGCTGGGGGCGAAAGACACCATGGCGCGCACGGCTACCGCGTCGCGGTCGTCGATTTGGCTGCCGGTGAACAGGTTCTTGCCATAGCCATCACGCTGGTCCCACTTCACGGCCACGCGGGCGCCAACGGTGTCGGACACCGGGCCACCTACCGCACCTTCAAAGGTTTTGACAGCGAAGTTGCCGACCGTCAAGCGGCCGTAGCCGTTCAGGGTGTCGCCGGGCTTGCGAGTAACGAGGTTCACCACGCCGGCGGTAGCACCGCGGCCGTAGGTGGTGCCTTGCGGGCCGCGCAGCACTTCCACCTGTTCCAGGTCGAAAAAGCCGGACAGCTGGGCGGACGGACGCGCAATCATGGCGCCGTCCTGCAGGAAGGCCACGGCACCATCGGCACCGAGGTCGATGCTGGTCATACCGACGCCGCGGATGAAGGTGCGGTTCACACCGAACTGGTCACCGACGGAGAGATTAGGCACCGCCGTGGCGAGGTCGGAGATGTCTTCGATGCCACCGGCACCGAGCTGGTCTGCCGTGACAGCCGAAATGGCGGCCGCCGTGCTGTTGATGGAGTTCGCCTTCTTGGTGGCGGTAACAATAATTTCCTCTAGGCCAGCGCTGGCTGCCTGTTGCGCGGACGCGCCGGCTGCGGCGAGCAGCAGGGCAGCAGCAACGGCACCCTGCAGGGCACGAGAAAAGACAGGACGGGCGGATGTGGACATGAGCGTAGGTTCCCCCTCGGCAGCCCGGTACCGGTCGGCACCTGTCAGCTATCTACTATAAGTATGTTTTTTTATACCATCAGTCAATACGCACAGACGTTGGGAAGGAAATCACCCCGCTTATTTTGCGGCGCACCATAGAAATGTTGCGCCCACGCAACACCACCAAGGCGCATGCAATCGATTGGCAAATCAGGCGCCGCTGAACCCCTGCTGCCGCCATGCCTCATAGGCAACGATGGCCACCGTGTTGGACAGGTTCACGCTCCGGTTTCCCGGCAGCATGGGGAGTTGCAGCACATCCTCCGGCGCAAACCGCGCCAAGTCTGCCGCCGCAATGCCCGGGCCCTCGGCGCCAAACACCAGCACATCCCCGGGCTGAAACGCCACCTGGTCATACCGGCGCCCGCCACCCGTCTCCACGGCATAGCGCCGTCCCGCCCCGTTTTCGTCGAGCCAGCGCCAGCAAGCCGCAAAATCCGCATGTTCGCGCACACGCGCCAGCTCGTGGTAGTCGAGCCCGGCGCGGCGCACGTGGGGACTTTGCAGGGAAAAGCCCAGCGGGTGCACTAGGTGCAGCGTGCAGCCGGTGTTGGCGCACAGCCGGATGGCATTGCCCGTGTTCGGGGGAATCTGGGGCTGCAAGAGAACGAGATGGAACATGGGACCACTATAATGGCGCATGGCTGCCCATCCCGCTCCCGCCGCGCTCACCGCGCCCGGCTCCCCGCCCGAATCCCTCCGCCTGAAGTTCTGCGGACTGGATTTCGCCTCTCCCATTGTCTTGCTGTCCGGCTGCGTCGGCTTCGGCGAGGAATACACGCGCATCGAGGGCTTCTCCAACCGCGATGTCGGCGCCATCGTGCTGAAGGGCACCACGGGCCAGCCGCGCCTCGGCAACCCGCCGCACCGGGTCACGGAAACTGCTCAAGGCATGATCAACGCCATCGGCCTGCAGAACCCCGGCGTGGACCACGTGGTACGCCACATCCTTCCGGAACTCGACTTCACCGAGACCAAGTTCTTCGCGAATGTTTCGGGCAGTACCATCGAAGAATACGTAGAGGTGACGCGCCGCTTCGACGACAGCCCCATCGATGCTATTGAGGTGAACATCTCCTGCCCGAACGTCAAGGAAGGCGGCGTGCAGTTCGGCAACTACCCGGAGATGAGCGCGAAGGTGGTAGCCGCTTGCCGCAGCGTTACGCAGAAGCCGCTCATCATCAAGCTGTCGCCCAACCAGACGGACATCAAGGAAAATGCCCGCGCTTGTCTCGAAGCCGGTGCTGACGCGTTCGCCGTCATCAACACCGTCATGGGCATGGCCATCGACGTGAAGACGCGCCGCCCGGTCATCGGCAATGTGCAGGGCGGGCTGTCCGGCCCCGCCATCAAGCCCATCGCGCTGCTGAAGGTGAAGCAGGTTTACGAAGTGACGAAGGCGCACGGCATCCCCATCATCGGGCAGGGCGGCATTTGCAGCGCTAACGATGCCGTGGAGTTCCTGCTGGCCGGCGCCACGGCGGTGGGTGTGGGGACTTCGCTCTTTTACGATCCGTTCAGCTGCCGCCGCATCAATGCGGGCATCGCTGCCTATATGCAAGAGCAAGGTTTCAGCCACGTGGGCGAACTGACGGGGGCGCTGCAGCTGTAACGCTGCGCTGCGGGATGAGTACACGCGCCACGAAGTCGACAATGATGAGAGTTGGCGCCCGGACAAGCAGCTACGGGTCCATCGTGCCATTATAGAGCTAGGCCGCTTTACAGGGAGGCCTGCGCTGAAATGAACGGCAAGATGGGCAATTGGTCATTGCGGCTGCGTATCCGCCTGCTCGTCGGCCTGACGTCCGCCGCTGCGCTGGTCTTGGTAGTCGCGCTGCTGGGCTGGCATGCCTACCAGAACGGCCGGGAACAATTTGTGCTGCGCAACTTGGGAATTGCCCGCGTTGCAGCGGCCAACGCCGTCGCTGCCATCGAATACGCCGATCCGCACGCAGCGCGTGAATTACTCTCCAGTCTCGGCCGCGAACCCGGCATCCTGTATGCGGAACTGCTGGACCCGGCCGGCCGCGCGCTGGCGCAATTTGTCGCCAGCGATGCACGTCTTGCCGCTGCCGACACGGCGGTAACTCGCGCCGAACTCGACCAGATTCTCCAGCAGGAGATATCAGGCTCTGCCAACGAGCCCTATTGGTATTTCGACGCGGACCACCTCGACCTGCGTTCTCCGGTGCTGCTGGATGGGCAAGTGCTGGGGGAACTGCGGCTCATCGCCTCCACGGCGGAAGTACGTGAAAGTTTTCGATCGCTAGTACTCGGTGTGACCGCCACGATTCTGCTGGCCAGCGTGCTAGTCCTGTTCATCGCGGCCCGTTTGCGGCGTTCCATCACCGCACCGCTAAGGCAGCTCGTTGCCGCCATGGACCAAGTCGAACGCGGTCAAAACTACGACATCCGCCTGCAAGAAGAGGATAGCCCAGAAATCCGCGACGTCTACCGTCGCTTCAACGGCATGCTCGATACCATCGCCTCGCGTGATGAACGGCTTGCCAGTCAACGCCGCGGGTTGGAAGAACAAGTGGCTGAACGCACTTCTTACCTCGCCCAGGCCTTGGCTGATGCGGAGGGTTCCAGCCGTGCCAAGAGCGATTTTCTAGCCCGCATGAGCCATGAAATTCGCACCCCCATGAATGGCGTGCTGGGCATGGCTGAACTACTGGAAGGCACGCGTCTAGATTTGCGCCAGCGGCGCTTGCTCGCCACCATTCGTGGCAGCGGCGAGTCCTTGCTGGAGATTATCAACGACATCCTCGACTTCTCGAAGATCGAAGCAGGCCATCTGGATATCAGCACGAACGCCTTCTGTCTGGCGGACGTGGTCGAGGAAGTAGGTGAGCTGCTAGCGCCCCGTGCCCAAGCGAAAGGAGTGGAACTGATTTGCCGCTTCGACCCCGCCTTACCCGCGTGGGTCCGTGGGGATGGCGGGCGCGTCCGGCAGGTATTGACGAACTTGGCGGGCAATGCGGTGAAATTCACTGCCCGCGGTGAAGTGGTCATCCATGCGCGGGCCGCGCCCGTGGACCCCAACAGCACCACCGCAGTGGACTTCGCCCGCGTCGTGTTCGAAGTGCGGGATACGGGTCCAGGCATTCCAACCGACCAACTGCAGCGGGTCTTCGAAGCGTTCACGCAGTTGGACAGTTTTGCCACCCGCGCCCATGGAGGCACAGGCCTCGGGCTGGCCATCACGCGGCAGTTGGTTCGCTTGATGGGTGGACGCATCAGCGTCACCAGCGATTACGGCGTGGGCTCCACCTTCCGCGTCGAACTGGCCTTCGACGATGCTACAAACCTGCCTCCCAATGCCGTCGCTATAGCAGCCACACAGCCCTTGTTGGCCGATGTACGCGTGCTCGTCGCCGATGACAACGCCACTAATCGTGAGTTTCTGTCTACGCTGCTGGCCAGTTGGCACATGGCGGTTACCGTCGTCGCCGACGGTTCGGCAGCTGTCGAAGAGGGCGTCGCCGCGGCCGAGCGTGGTCGCCCTTACGAACTCTTCTTGCTCGACCACCGCATGCCGGGGCTCGATGGCCAGCAGACAGCCATCCGCCTGCGGCAGAATCCTCGCTGTAGCGGTGCACGCATTGTGCTGCTGTCCTCCATCGACATGACCTTGAATACACAGCGCGATCTGCGCACTGGTGTAGATGACTGGCTGACCAAGCCCGTGCGACAAGGACGCTTGCAAGCTTGTCTGGCGCGCGTGCTGGGGCGTACCGGCGGTCTCGAAGTCGCGCCAACACCAGCTTGGGTCACTCCAGCAAACGCGAGCCCCTTGCGGGTACTGCTGGTGGAAGACAGCCTCGTCAATCAGGAAGTGGCACTCGGCATGCTCGAGGTGCTCGGGGTAACGGCCGAAGCGGTAGACAACGGACACGCGGCAGTCGAGGAGGCGGCCCGACAAAAATTCGATGTGCTGTTAATGGACTGCCAGATGCCGGGAATCGACGGCTATGAGGCCACCAGGCAAATCCGCGCCGCAGAGCTAGCTGCCGGACAGCCGGCCATGCCAATCGTTGCGCTCACCGCCAACGCGCTGCAAGGGGACCGTGAAAAATGCTTGGCCGCGGGCATGACGGATTTCGTCAGCAAGCCGTTCACCTTGGACCAGTTGCAAAAAGCTTTGGACCGAGTGCGCCGGGCTTTGGCGGCGCTACAAGCTGACTCGCTGGTGCCGCCACTGGATGCGGACAGTCCTGCCAGCCATTCGACACGTTCCTATCCGACAGCGATGCCAGTGCTGGATGCCGACCAATTAGCCGAGGTAGCAGCATTAGGTCGCCCTGGCCTTGTCGAGCGGATGGCGCGACTTTTTCTCGAGCATTCATTACAACCCTTGGCAGATGCTGACGCAGCGGTGGCCGGTGGCGATCTGGCGGGAGCGGAGAGCGCACTCCATGCCTTGCGGTCCTCCGCTTCGAGTCTTGGTGGCAAGCAATTGGCGGAGCTCGCCGGTGATGCAGAGCAAGCCGCACGCGCCGGCGATTTAGCCGCGGTGCGCCGCCAATGGCCAGGCGTTAGCGCGGCTCACCGCGAACTTTGCGAGGCACTCAGCGCGCTGGTTGCGCGCTCACCCACGCCGCCAGAGCAGACAACTCCGCCGGACTAATTTCCGCAGGATGGAACGCGGGCATGCCTCTCGCGCCGTTCCGAACCACCGCCGCAATAGCCACCGCTGGCAAGGAATGCCCGAACAAGACAGGGCCCAAGCCGTGCTCATGACAATAACCACAACTAGCACGCCAAACAGCCGCCGGGCTGGATAATGGCACTACTTGCTGTGCATTGGCGCTGGGTGCCAGCGCTACGATTGAGCAGAGCCACACCCGCAGTGTCACCGGTGCCAGTACGTGGCGTAGCGAGTTGGTCCTCATGGATGAATCCCCGACTTGCCGGGCGCCAGAATTCCAGCCGGGTCGAGCGCGTGCTTCAAACGCTGTGCCACAGCGCGGTTCGCCTCACCGTGCACTGCAGCCACGTGGTCCATGAAGCCGATGCCGGTGCGGTAGAAGCCATAGCCAGCCGCTGCGAACACATCAATAAGCTCGTGGTAGCAACGGCGGGCTGCCAACGTCTTCGCGGCGTCGCTGCGGTCGTAGACCATGGGCATCACATTCAGGGTTTCGCGTCCATTGATCGTCATCCCTGTCATGAAGTCGATGCCGTAGCGCCCCATGACTTCGCGCGCCAATTGTGTCTGGAGCGCACAGTCAGCGCCCCGCGTCGGCGCCACAGGCGAGAACCAAACGAGCCCTCCGCCGCCGGTCCAGTTGAAGATGGAAAAAGTCTGCAGCGACAATTCGTTCGACTGCATGGGGTCGTGTATGTTCGGAATGACCGTGGCGCCGGCTTTCTCGAATTCACGCGTCACGAAGGGCGTATCTAAATCAATCTGTTCCTGACGCCCATAAAGCGAGAATAGATAGACCCACGGCGGCAAGCCACGTTCACGGGCAGCTTTTTCTACCACGGCTTGTGGAATGGCACCCGGCCCGTCATAGAGTTCGGCGCGCCGACACGGCCCGGTAAGCACCAGCGTGGCATTGGCGAGTACGCCAAAATTCGGAATGACGTTGGTGAGCCGCAGCGGACGAATGGTATCGATGGCGCGAGCGAGGTCATCGTCGCGGTGCCACTGCACCATGAAGGTCCGGTGCGCCGGTGGCGCCGGCATCAACCACAGGCCGAGCTTGGTAACAACGCCGTAGTTGGACTGCGTGAACAAGCCATCCAGATAAGGCCCGTAGCCATACTTGAAGGCTTGCCAAGTGTTGGTCCCTTTTACACCACCCATGCCAGTGCGCAGTAACGTGCCATCCGACAGCACCACTTCCATGCCGCAACTGTTCGCAAAGTGGTCGCCGTAGGGCGTGAGGCCACCGCCACGTTCAAGCGTATTGCCCATGGGGCTGACTAACGGACCCGGTGCGGGAAAATCCAGCCATAGTGGAATACCCTGAGCGCGCAAGTGGTCCTGCAGTTGCTGGTAGGTAACGCCCGGCTCCACCAGCGCTGTGCCCAACTCGGCATCCACCTCCAGAATTCGGTTCATGCGCCGCAAATCCAACACCATCTGCCCACGCGTGGCAGGTGCCGCGGAGCCGTAGCCAAAATTGCGCCCCGTGGAAACGGTCCACAGGGGGATTTGGGCATGCACGCAGATTTTTAGTATCGCTTGGATTTCTTCGACAGAAGCGGGCGCCACAACGCCACTGGGCTGATGGTTGAAATCTTCGGCTGGCAGCATCAAGCGGCCATAGGGCACCAGTCCTTCGGCGTCGGCGATGACATGAGCTTCGCCGACCACGGCGCGCAGCGCCACCAAAGCGACATCGAAGGTGCGCGCACCAACACCCGGAGGCAGCACACGCTCAAGGTTCATTCCATCTCTCCAGTACCGACAGCGGACACCGCCGCCTGACGGAGTGCGGCCTTGCGCACTTTGTCGCTGGCATTGCGTGGCAACGCTTCCAGAAAATGGTAGGCGCGTGGGCGCTTGTAAGCGGCGAGCTGCGAACGGCAATGGGTGTCGAGCGCGACTTCATCGGCTTTAGCACCCGCGTGCAAGACGACGGCGGCATGAACCAACTCGCCATAGCTTTCATCGGGAACGCCGAACACCGCCACCTCGCGTACGGCCATGTGGCTGGCTAGGATATGTTCGACTTCCGTGGCATGAATGTTCTCGCCACCGGAGATGATGAGCTCTTCGACACGGCCCACCAACGTAAAGTAGCCCCCGCCCTCACGTCGCGCGAGATCGCCGGTGTGAATCCAACCGTCGCGCAAACGCTGCGCAGTGGCAGCAGCGTTGTTCCAATAGGCGAGCATACCGCCAGCGGCTGCGCCCAACACCTCGCCTACGGCTCCATCCGCCACCTCTGCACCGGCGGCATCGACGATACGCAGATGGCTATACAAGGCCTCGCGTCCAGTGCAGTGGGCGTGGGTGGCGTGGTCAGACCACGGCAACACGCCTAGCAACCCCGACTCGGTCGAACCATAGATCTGGTGAAACTCCACTTCAGGGAACGCTTCGCGGGCCGCCGCGAGCACCGCTGCCGGCATGGGCATGGAGCCGTAAAAGACGGTGCGCAAGGACGACAGATTGAAAGCGTGCCGATGTGGATGGCGCGCGAGCAACCCGATGACCGTAGGCACCAAGACCGCCATGCTCAGCCGCTCCGCTTCAATGAGAGCGAACAGGTGTAACGGGTCCAGCGAACCGCGGTGAATGACCCCCATAGCGCCCATGAACAAGCACTGGTGGAGCATGAGATTGAGCCCGGCCGCATGAAACATCGGCACTGCCATGAGGTAGCGGTCGTCCCGGGACAGGCCGGTTTCCATGGCTGTGCCGAGGTACATGCGAAAGTACGCGCGGTGTGGCACCAACACACCCTTGGGCGTCCCCGTGGTGCCACTGGTGTACATGATGGCGCAAGGTGACTCGGGATCGACTTCAAGGTTGGGCGGGGTCTCGGGGAATGCTGTTAGCCAATCGCCAAGCTGGCGTGCCCCCGCCCAACGCGCCGCCGAGGTGGCTGCTGGCTCCAGCGGCGCTTTGACCAAGGACGTTGCTTGATCGGCAAGCAAGACGACAGGCAAATACGCGAGCCCGGCTTCGTGCAAGGCCAGCTGCCATAACGAGGCCAAGTCATTCTCGGTGACCAGCAGGGAAACCTGCGCATCCTGCAGGACGATGGCCAGTTCACGAGGCGCCAAGCGAAAATTCAGCGGTACCAACAGGACACCGGCCTTCGCAGCTCCCTGAGTGACGATGGCGTAGTCGAGATGATTGCAGGCCAATAGGCCCAGTCGGTCACCGGGCCGCAACCCGCTGGCAGCCAACGCATGGGCCAACCGGTTGGAGCGCAATTCGAGGTCAAGATAGGTGAGCGAGCGCTCCCCATGCACCAGCGCCACCTTGTCCGGGTGGCGGCGTGCATTCGCCTTGCTCAAGTCGCCGATGACCCGCATCGCTCTACCTTTGCCATGCCGGCACTGGAATTTATAGTAACATTTGCTACGGTAAGCCAAAACGGCGCACCACGACGCCGTAGTGCCGAGAGTACCGTGTTCCGAGGGGTAGCTTCATGACCGACGTGATCGTTGTAGGTGGCGGCTCAGCCGGCTGCGCCATGGCGGGTCGCCTCGCCGAAGACCCCAACCTGCAAGTGCTGTTGCTCGAGGCCGGCGACACCGATGAGGTGCTCGCCTCCAGCGTACCTGCGCTCGTGGCCACCGTGGTCCAGAACCCGGAATTCGACTGGAAGTATACCGTCGAGCCGGATGCCTCCATCGGCGGGCGCGCGGATGTATGGCCGGCAGGCAAGCGTCTCGGTGGCGGCAGCAGCATCAACGGCATGATGTACGTGCGCGGCCACGCCTGGGACTACGACGAGTGGGCCCGACGAGGCGCCATTGGCTGGGGTGCCAGCGACGTGTTGCCCTACTTCAAGCGGCTCGAAGACAACACCCGTTCGCCGAACAGTGCTAACGAGACCGCGTGGCGTGGCCGTGGGGGGCCGCAGTCCGTGGCCGACACTCGGGCTGCCTACACCGTAACCCAGCAATGGATTGACGCTGCCGTACAAGCCGGCATTCCGCGGAGCCCCGACTTGAACGGCGCGCTGGCCGAAGGCGTAGACCACGTGCAGTGCTCCCAGCGTAACGGCATGCGCCATAGCAGCGCTGCCGCGTATTTGCGTCAAGGCCCCCGCCCGTCGAATCTGCGGGTTGAACTGAAAGCGCAGACGCTCGGACTTATTCTCGAAGGTCGACGTGCCGTGGGTGTGCGCTACCAGCAAAACGGCTCAGTCCATGAAGTACGGGCGCGGGGTGGCGTGGTAATCGCGGCCGGCACACTGAATACACCACGCCTGCTGCTGTTGTCCGGCATTGGTCCCGGCGCGCAGTTGCAAGCCCACGGCATCCCTGTGCTGCACAATTTACCGGGCGTTGGCGAGAATCTCCAGGACCATGTCGGGACTCATCTGGTGAATGAAGTCACCGTCCCCACCCTCAATAGCGCTGTGCAGGGAGCAGGTGGTTTATGGCAACTATTGCGCTTTTTGTTCACACGGCGCGGCGCACTCACCACCGCGATCGGCCATGCGCAGGCATTCGTACGCACGCGCGAAGATTTAGCCGCGCCGAATATCCAACTCATTTTCGCGCCGTTCGCGTTCGACCTCGACGCGGCAGGCAAACTCCAGATGCGCCAACGCGCTGCCATCAGCACAGCCGCCTTCGTGGCCCGTCCCAAGGCCCGCGGCAGCGTTGCCCTGCGTAGCGCCGATCCTTTGGCAGCGCCGCTCATTCGGCACCAATTGCTAGAACACGATGACGATCTTGCGCAGTTGGTTGAAGGCATCCAGTTCGCGCGCCGTATCGTAGAACAGCCGGCGCTCCACTCGTCCGTGCTAAACGAGGTTCGTCCGGGTGCCGAGTTGCAGGGCGACGCTTTGGCAGGCTTCTGCCGTATGGCGGCCATTCCAGGCTATCACCCGGTCGGAACCTGCCGCATGGGTACCGATGCGCTGGCGGTGACTGACGCGGACCTGCGCGTGCATGGCATCGACGGGCTCTGGGTTGCCGACGGCTCTGTCATGCCAACACTGCCGGCAGGTAATACCAACGCCACGTGCCTGATGATTGGCGACAAAGGCGCCGAACATGTGCGGCGCACGCTCACAGGAAAGCATTGATGCGTCGGGGACCCCTCGCCGGCGTACGCGTGGTGGAGTTTGAAGGCGTCGGGCCTGTGCCCTACGCCGGCATGCTCTTAGCGGACATGGGTGCCGAGGTCTTGTTGGTTCGCCCGCCCCACCCCCGAGAAGCACGCATGCCGTTGCACGGTCGGCGCGATCCGCTTTTCCGCGGGCGGGTGGAAGTGGTTCTGGATCTAAAGAGCGAAGCGGGCCGAGCGCAGTTGCTCGAACTACTGCCCCATGTCGACGTTTTGCTTGAAGGCTACCGCCCTGGCGTCATGGAGCGCCTGGGTCTTGGTCCGGAGGCTTGTCACGCGCAGGCACCACGCTTGATCTATGGCCGCATGACCGGCTACGGGCAAACGGGCCCACTGGCACAGACCGCGGGCCACGACCTGAATTTCATCGCCTTGACCGGCGCTCTGCATGCCACAGGCTATGCCGACCGCGCCCCGACACCGGCCTTGGTGGGCGTTGGCGACTTTGCCGGCGGGTCGCTGTTCCTAGCGCTAGGCGTGGTAGCTGCGTTACTGAATGCACGCAACACGGGCCAAGGCCAAGTGGTAGATGCTTGCACACTGGATGGCAGCAGTTCATTGATGACCATGGTCTACGCCTTGCAAGCCGTTGGCCAATGGGACCGGCAGCGCGGGACCAATGTGCTGGATGGCAGTGCCCCTTTCGGCGCCACCTACCGCACCAGCGACGATGGATTCATCGCCGTTTGCGCGATGGAACCCTCGTTCTACGGACAGTTGCTGGAAGGCTTGCGGCTAGACCCTGATCATTTACCGAGCCAGTGGGACCGCGCGCACTGGCCCGAAGTTCAGGCGCTATTCGCTGCGCGCTTCCGCGAGCGTACCCGCGCCGAGTGGGTGGCGGTATTCGTTGGCAAAGAGGCCTGCATTGCACCCGCCCTCGATACCATCGAAGCGCCACGTCACCCCCACAATGTGGCACGCGGCACCTTTGTGGAAGGGGTAGTCGCGGAGGGCACTGCCCCGCTGCCTGCCGCAGCACCGCGGTTCAGCGGCACCCCTACCAGCCATGCCAGCTTCCATCCAGAAAGCCTCGACGCCTTGTTGGCGCGTTGGACTTCGCCGGCCGCCCGAGCATGAGCAACCCACTAGCCAGCGCGGCTACTGCGGAAAATGACGCATATTAGTGGCAACACGTGCCCATCCAAGCGGGAACCCCCAAGATGAATGACCCCTTCGCCAGCCTTTCACCCTCGACACTCGATGCCCCACGGCTCGAGTTCGCCTTGGAAATCCGCCTACACTTCACGCGGGTACAAATGATTCCCGACATGCCAAGCGGCGCCACCCGCGGTGCGGTTTATGTCGACCATGGCACCTTCACGGGCCCGAAGCTCCGCGGCAAAGCCGTGCCCAACTCCGGCGGCGACTATGCGCTGTTCCGGCCCGACGAAGTCGCCGCGTTCGATGCGCGCTACATGCTCGAAGAAGAGGATGGCACCCTCATCCTGCTGCACAACCGTGGCTTCCTGTGGGGCCGCGAACCCGACACCATGAACAAGTTGCGCCAGTGGGCTTTCGCCGGCGGCGCATCCGTGCCGCACGCTGAGTACTACCTGCGTGCCTTTCCCACCTTCGAGGTGTCGAAGGGCAAGCACGACTGGCTGACGCGCCATGTGTTCATCGGCATCGGCGAACGTTTGCCCGACGGCAACCGCTTGCGCTACTACGCTTTGCTCTAAGGAGAGCACCATGAAACTCGTCATTACCGGCGCTTCCGGCGAACTGGGCCGCAAGGTTACCGCTTTGCTTATCGCCGCTGGCCGGGCAACCGACCTCATTCTGGTTAGCCGCAATCCTGCGGCACTGGCCGAAGCGGCCGCCGCTGGCGCGACATTGCGGCAGGGCGACTATAACGACCCTGCCGGGCTTGAGCAGGCTCTGGCAGGCGCCGAGCGCATGTTGCTCATCAGCGGCTTGGCCATTGGCCGACGCCGAGTGCAGCATCGCGAGGCCATCGCCGCTGCTAAGCGCGCTGGCGTGAAGCATGTCATTTACACCTCCAGCGCTGGTTTGGTGCCGAAAAGCCCTTCCTGGGCAGTGCACGACCACCACGCCACCGAATGCGACCTATTCACTTCCGGCCTTGCCTACACCGTCCTGCGCAATAGCCAATACGCAGAAGTCATCGCCACGATGTTGGCACCGATGGCGGTGGAGCAGGGCGTCATGGTCATGAGCACCGGCGAAGGCCGCATAGCGTTTGTATCGAAAGACGACTGCGCGGCAGCGGCCGCGGCGGTTCTCATCGGCGATGGCCATGAAGGTGCCATCTATGAGATTAGTGGGCCCGAGTTCAGTTCGTTTCGCGAAGCTACTGCACTGGCTACGGAGTTCAGCGGCCGGCCAGTGGAATATCGCTTGTGCACTACGGAGGAGAAATTGGCCATCTTCGATGCCATGGGTGTGCCGCGCGACTATATCGATGGCATGTTCAACGAAGGCACCGGAGCCTGGTGCAGCAACGAAATGGTCACCTACGAAACGGCCATTCGCGAAGGCTATTTCGCCATTTGCTCGGGCCACGTGGAATTGCTCACGGGGCGCAAACCAAAAACGCTACGCGAGGTATACGCGGAAAACCGCGCCGTGTTCGATCGCTTCAAGAGCTGAGCGGCCACGCCGCTCACTCCATTCCCAGTTCCTTCAGCTTGCGGGTGAGCGTGTTGCGGCCCCAGCCCAGCAGTTTGGCCGCATCTTGCCGCCGGCCCTCGCAACGCTGCAAAGCCACGCGAATCATGGTGCGCTCAAACTCTGGCACGGCGAGGTCCAGCAACGGCATGTGTTGTCCTTGTTGCACCAACAAACTAGCCTGCTGCGCCCAGCTTTCCAAGGAACGCAGCCAGTCCTCGCCACCGCGCGTCGTGGGTTGCCCACCAAATTCGGCAGGAATGTCGTTCAGCGAGATATCGCGGCCCGGGGCACTCACCGTCAGCCGACGGCAGGCATTCACCAGTTGTCGCACATTGCCGGGCCATTCAAAAGCGCGGAGCGCGGCGTCGGCTTCAATGGACAGCACTTTCGGTTCCACGCCAATTTCCTTGGCCGCCATCGTCAGGTAATGGCGCATCAGCTCGCCGACGTCCTCACGACGTGCCCGTAGCGGTGGCAACTCGATACGGATGACATTCAGACGGTGCAGCAAGTCTTCGCGGAACAAGTTCTGCCCAACGCGTGCAGCAAGGTCTTGGTGCGTGGCGGCGATGACACGCACATCCACCTTGATAGGCATATTCCCACCGACGCGATAGAACTCACCTTCCGCAAGTACGCGTAGCAACCGTGTTTGCAATTGCGGCGACATATCACCGATTTCGTCCAGGAACAGTGTGCCGCCATCGGCTTGTTCGAAGCGACCACGGCGCAAGGCATCGGCGCCAGTGAACGAGCCGCGCTCATGTCCGAACAGTTCACTTTCCAGTAGTTCCGCCGTGAATGCCGAAGTGTTCAAAGCAATGAACGGCTTGTTGGCACGCGGACTGTGCCGGTGCAGCGCCCGTGCCACCAGCTCCTTGCCGGTGCCAGACTCACCCGTGATGAGCACCGTCATGCTGCTGCGGGAAAGCCTGCCAATGGCACGGAACACTTCCTGCATCGCCGGTGCGGCACCCAGCAATTCTGGAATACGCCCAGCTTCCGCGGTGGGCTCGGCCGCCGGCTGTGCTTGCTGTGCTGCGCGACGCACCAACTCCACGGCAGTATCGATATCAAACGGCTTCGGCAGATATTCGAAGGCACCACCTTGGTAGGCAGCTACGGCACTGTCGAGGTCCGAATGGGCGGTCATGACGATGACGGGCAACGTTGGGTAATTCGTACGCACTTCGTCCAGCAAGGCCAGCCCGCTTTTGCCAGGCATGCGAATGTCGGTGATGAGAACGTCGGGTGTCGCACTACCCAGCGCCTCCAGCGCGCTTTCCGCTTCCTCGAAGGCGCGCGCCCGCATGCCACCCTGCTTCAAGGCGCGCTCCATCACCCAGCGAATCGAAGCATCATCATCAACGAGCCAGACGTTCAAAGGAGGAGCTCCAGAGTTCATGGGCGAGGTTTCATTGGCAAGTGTTCATGGGCAAGTGTTCATGGGCAAGTGTTCATGGGCAGCAGCACCGTGAACACGGTGTGTCCGGGACGGCTTTCGAATTCAATGATTCCCGCATGACGGGTGATGAGGTCTTGCGCTACCGCTAGGCCCAAGCCCGTACCACCAACACGCCCGGTGACCAGCGGATAAAACAGCGTGTCTTTCAGTTCGGGTGGAACACCCGGGCCGTTGTCTTCGAAGGCCACGGCGGCAACGATGCGATGCCGCTGCGTGCCGATCGTCACGTTGGTCAGCGCCCGAGTGCGGATAGTGACCCGCCCCGACTGACCGAGCACCTGAATGGCGTTGCGGGCGAGGTTCAAGAACGCCTGCACTACTTGGTCGCGGTCTAGCATGAGCGGCGGCAAACTCGGGTCGTAGTCGCGCACGATGGCGATGGTTTCCGGCGCCTCCACCCGCAGCAGGTGGTACACATGCTGCGTCAGTTCATGCAAGTTCACCTGTTGCTTGCGCGGCGGCGTGTGCGGGCCCAGCAAGTTGTCCACCAATGCACGCAGGCGGTCGGCCTCGCGAATGATCACCTGCGTGTATTCGCGCTGCGCGCTATCAGTTAACTCGCGTTCCAGCAGTTGCGCCGCGCCTCGTAAACCACCCAACGGATTTTTGATCTCGTGGGCCAATTGCCGAACCATCAAGCGACTGCCACCGAGCTGTGACAGCAAAGCGTTGTCACGCGTAATGCGACGCTGGCGCGTGGTATCGGAGATTTCCAGTAGCGCCAGTTCGTCGCCATAAGGCGCGGCGGTACAGTCCACCGTGAACTGCACGTCGCTGCGCAGCACCGGTGTCAGCGGCACTTCGCGGTTCGCGATGGGCTCGCCCTGTTGCAACGCGCGGTGGATCACCGCTTCGAGCGGGCCGGCATCGCGCACCAATTCCGCAAGGAGCCTTCCCTTGGCTTGGGCGCGTCCTACCGCCAACAGCGACTGCGCGGCGTTATTCAGGAAATGTACGGCACCGACCGCATCGACGATGAGTACGGCTGTGGTGAGCGCGTCGAGGAGGTCTGAAGGGACCAGCGTGCCGGACGGAAACTGGCGTAGTTCCGCGGCCATCACGTGGCTCCAGAGACAAGGCCGCAGCCTTGCTGGCAGGGAACTAGGGGGTTCGCGGTTTGCGCAAAGCCGGCCCTACCGGCGGCGCAGCCACGGAATTCTGGCGCACATGAAAGGTGACGGACGTAGAGCTCAACAACGCCTTGCCACTGGCATCCGCAACGCGTGCTTGCAGCGTATGCGAACCACGTGGCAAGGCCCGCAAAGCCGCTTCCGCCGCTGCGCCTTGGTACGCTTGACCGTTCAGCAGCCACCATAGCTGCTGCCCTCCATTGAGTGCCGGCTCAACGCGGGCGCGAGCGACAAGATGGGGGACGTCGCCGAACTGGATGACCGCATCGTTGGCCGGAAAGAGCACCGCGACCGCCCGCGGTGGCCCTCCGGCCACAGGCTCGCGCGGTGCAGTTGCCGGCACGCGTGGCGCGGGCTTGGCAGCCGCCGGCGCACTGCCGCCAGGCGTGTAGACCGCAAATTCGTAAGGTTCGGCACCTGCGGTAGGCCGGTCGAAGTAGACCCATTCGCCGTTGGCGCCGCGTTTGCGCCAAAGGGTGGCAGCATCGGCGGGCGAAACCAGCGTGCATGCGCAGACGAGGCACAGGCTGGCCAAAAGAACTCTGGCGGGCAAACCCCATAGGGGTCCGGCTGTCCCGGCTTTGACCGGGGCAGCAGGTTGCGAAGGGCGACGGTATTCGGGGAATTCTCTGCGCATGGCGTGAGCATAGCCTCTCCCCGTTTTCCGTGCCGGGCGTTGCGCTGTACGGCCTTCGGCCCTACCGCGCACGCCCTCCTTTCCCTCCGCGAACAGCCTTACAGGCTGTAGTACATGTCGAACTCGATCGGATGCGTGGTCATACGCAGACGGGTCACTTCCTGCATCTTCAGGGCGATGTAGGCATCGATGACATCGTCGGTGAACACGCCACCCTTCTTCAGGAACTCGCGGTCCTGATCGAGCGCTTCCAGCGCCATGTCCAGCGAGTGGCACACGGTCGGGATGTGCTTCGCTTCTTCCGGCTCCAGGTCGTACAGGTCCTTGTCCGCGGCTTCGCCCGGGTGGATCTTGTTCTGGATGCCGTCGAGGCCGGCCATCAACATGGCAGCGAAAGCCAAGTACGGGTTCGCCGTGCTGTCCGGGAAGCGGACTTCAATGCGACGCGCCTTGGCGGAAGACACGAACGGAATGCGGATGGAGGCCGAACGGTTGCGCGCCGAATAGGCGAGCATGACCGGCGCTTCGAAGCCCGGCACCAGGCGCTTGTAGCTGTTGGTGCTGGCGTTCGTGAACGCATTCAGCGCCTTGGCGTGCTTGATGATGCCGCCGATGTAGTACAGGCACTCGTCCGACAGGCCGGCGTACTTGTCGCCCGCCATGATGTTCTTGCCATCCTTCGCCAGCGACTGGTGCACGTGCATGCCGCTGCCGTTGTCGCCGACGAGCGGCTTCGGCATGAAGGTGACTGTCTTGCCGTAAGCGGCGCCGACGTTCTGCAGCGCGTACTTGAGGATGAGGACTTCGTCCGCCTTCTTCACGAGCGTGTTGGCATTGATGCCGAGCTCGCACTGGCCACCGGTGGCCACTTCGTGGTGGTGCACTTCCACCTTCAGGCCCATGTCTTCACAGGCACGGCACATGGCGGCACGAATGTCCTGATAGGCGTCGACCGGGGGCACGGGGAAGTAGCCGCCCTTCACGCCCGGACGATGGCCCTTGTTGCCACCTTCCAGCATCGAACCGCTGTTCCAGGCACCCTGGATGGAGTCGATGTGGTGGTAGGACTGGTGCATGTCGTTGCCGAAACGCACGTCGTCGAAGATGAAGAATTCGTTTTCGGGACCGAACAGCGCCGTGTCAGCGATGCCGGTGCTCTTCAGGTAAACCTCGGCGCGCTTGGCGAGGCTGCGCGGGTCGCGCTCGTAGCCCTGCATGGTGGCCGGTTCGATGATGTCGCAACGGATGATGACCGTCGGGTCTTCGAAGAACGGGTCGAGGATGGCGGTAGACGGGTCCGGCATGAGAATCATGTCGGATTCGTTGATGCCCTTCCAGCCAGCGATCGACGAACCGTCGAACATCTTGCCGTCGACGAAGAAGTCGTCGTTGATGTAACGGGCCGGGATCGTGACGTGCTGCTCCTTGCCGCGCGTGTCGCAGAACCGAAGGTCCGCGTACTTGATCTCGTTGTCCTGGATCAGCTTGATGACATCAGCGGGCGTCGACATCGCAACCTCCGGAAGGGAACTTAACTAGAAGAAGTGTTTGCTGGCGAGCCTTCCTGACGGAGGGCCCTCCAACGGGGCACTACCCAAGATGGTGCACGAAGCGTGCCGACCTTGGATAGCTATAAAAAACAAGGGGTTGGAGCTAATTGGCCCCAACTCGAGAGCCGTTTCGCACTAAATTAGTGCGCCCCGAAGCAGAAACGCACCAAAAAAGTGCGTACCCACTTCGGAACAGCACCAGTTTACAGCGTTTCCGCCAGGAACTGCAGCACGCGGCCCCGGGCCTGCGCGGCGGCACGCTGGTTGTACATGCCGCGGCCCCAGCAGTTGAAGCCGTGGTCCACCGCCGGGTAGACATGCACGCTGGCATTCGGACGGCCGGCGAAGGCGGCCTGCACCGCGGCCACCGCCGGTGCCTGAATGTAGTGGTCCTGCTCGGCGAAGTGGAACTGGATGGGGCAGGAAATACGCGGCGCATCGCCCAGCAGGCTGTCGATGCCGCCACCGTAGTAGCTCACCGCCGCATCCACACCGGAATGCGCGGCCGCCAGGAACGACAAGCGCCCGCCCATGCAGTAACCGATGGAAGCCACGCCACCCGACAATTCCGGGCGCGCACGCAGCGCCGCCACCGTGGCGGTGACGTCACTGACCGCCTTCGCTCCGTCCATCGTCATCATCAGGTCGAGGCCCGTCTGGAAATCCGCGGGGCCGTAACCCAAATCCGCGCGGTGCCCCTTGCGCCAGAACAGGTCGGGCGCCAGCACCACGTAGCCATCCAGCGCGTATTGGTCCGCCACTGCACGAATGTGCTCGTTCACCCCGAAGATTTCCTGGATGAGCACGATGCCGGGGCCGTGCCCGCCTTGCGGACCAGAGTCTGCGCCCTTGGGAGGCAGGGCGAGATAGCCGCCGAAAACTCCGTCCTCGGCCTTGATGTCGATCCAGGTACCGCTCATGGGAAAGCTCCGCTCGGGGGTTTGGTTAAAAGACAGGCTTGGAAAGATACCCCAATGGCAGGGGGAGTCACAGCAAGAGTCGGGAGCAAGCTCCCGGCCACGATGGAACCCGCACTTGCGGGAGCGAGCAGCCTCGCGACTCCGGTAAACTACTGCATTCGACCGCCTTCAACGGATACCGGACCACCATGGCCTCCCCCGCTCCAGCGCGCCCGCGCACTTTCCAGGACCTCATCGCCAGCCTGAAGGACTACTGGGCCGCGCAGGGCTGCGTCATCGTCGAGCCCTACGACATGGAAGTGGGTGCCGGTACCTTCCACCAGTCCACGTTCTTGCGCTCCATCGGCCCGGAACCCTGGAACGCCGCCTACGTGCAGCCCTCGCGCCGCCCCACGGACGGCCGCTACGGCGAAAACCCGTTCCGTCTGCAGCACTACTACCAGTTCCAAGTGGCCATGAAGCCCTCGCCGCCGGATCTCATCGAGCTGTATCTGGGCTCGCTACGTGCGCTTGGCTTCGACCCGCTCACGCATGACATCCGCCTAGTGGAAGACAACTGGGAAAGCCCCACCATCGGCGCTTGGGGTCTCGGTTGGGAAATCTGGCTGAACGGCATGGAAGTCACGCAGTTCACCTATTTCCAGCAAGTGGGTGGCCTCGACTGCCGTCCGGTGATGGGCGAGATTACTTACGGCTTGGAACGTCTTGCCATGTACTTGCAGGGCGTGGAGAGCGTGTACGACCTAGTGTGGACCGATGGCCCCAAGGGCCGCGTTACCTATGGCGATGTGTACCACCAGAACGAAGTGGAGCAGAGCACCTACAACTTCGAATATGCCGACGTGGACATGCTGTTCCGCCAGTTCGAAGAACACGAAAAGGAATGCCAGCGCATGTTGGAAGTGCCACTGGCTTTGCCTGCCTACGAGCGCATGCTGAAAACCAGCCACACCTTTAACCTGCTCGATGCCCGCCGCGCCATTTCGGTCACCGAGCGCCAGCGCTACATCCTGCGCGTACGCACCTTGGCACGCGGTGTGGCAGAGGCCTATTACCAAAGCCGCGAAAAACTCGGGTTCCCCATGCTGCGTGGAGTGGCGCCATGAGCACCCGTGACTTCCTCGTCGAGATCGGCACCGAAGAACTGCCGCCGCTGTCGCTGCCTGAACTCTCCAGCGCTTTCACCGAAGGCGTCGTCGCCGGCTTGGCAGCGCAAGGCATTCCGCATGGCGCCGTACACAGCTATGCCACGCCACGCCGCTTGGCCATGCTTATCCACGCCGTTCCAGAACGGCAGGCGGACCAGACCGTACAGCGCAAGGGCCCGCCGGTCAGCGCCGCGTACGACAAGGAAGGCAAGCCCACGCGTGCGGCGCAGGCCTTCGCCGACTCTACCGGTACGCCAGTCGCCGAATTACAACGCGTTCAAGAAGCGAAGGGCGAATTCTTGTTCTGGTCCGGCGTGAAGCCCGGTGCCGTAGTGGCAGAGTTGCTGCCGGGCCTGGTGCAAGCGTCGCTCGACAAGCTGCCCATCGCCAAGCGCATGCGCTGGGGTGCCGGCGAAGCGACATTCGTGCGGCCGGTCCATTGGGTGGTCTTGTTGTTTGGCAATGAAGTGTTGCCCGCCACGCTGTTCGAACTGGCTGCCGGCCGTGAAACCCGTGGCCATCGCTTCCATGCGCCCGAGGCGCTAGCCATTGCGGCCCCCGCGGACTATGCCCAGCTGCTGCTGGAGCAGGGCCATGTCGTCGCGGACTTCGCTGACCGTCGCGAACGTATCCGCGCCGGCGTGCTCGCTGCTGCTGCCGCTTGCGGTGGCGAACCGGTACTCGACGCTGAATTGCTGGACGAAGTAACGGCGCTCGTGGAATGGCCGGTGCCCGTGGCAGGCCAATTCGAAGAGCGCTTCCTCGCCTTGCCGGAACAAGTGCTCATCTCGACGCTCATGGAACACCAGCGCTACTTCCCGGTGCGTGGTGCCGACGGCAAGCTGACACCTTGGTTCATCACCGTCAGCAACATCGTCAGCCGTGACCCCGCACAAGTGCGTGCCGGCAACGAACGCGTAGTGCGCCCACGCCTCACGGACGCTGCGTTCTTCCACGACACCGACCGCAAGCAACCCCTCGCCGCGCGTGAAGCCGGGCTTGCCAAGGTGACGTACCAAGCCCAGCTAGGTAGCTATGCGGACAAGGCGGCCCGCGTTGGCGCCTTGGGCATGCAGATTGCCAAGCTGCTCGGTGCCGACACGGCGCTGGTAGAACGCGCCGCACGGCTTGCCAAGTGCGACCTGCTCACCAACATGGTGGGCGAGTTCCCCGAACTGCAAGGCGAGATGGGCCGCGACTATGCGCGGGATGACGGCGAACCGGCCGAAGTAGCCGAAGCGGTCTTCGAACACTACTTGCCGCGCTTTGCTGGCGACATATTGCCCACCACCCGCACGGGCACCGTGCTGGCGCTGGCCGACAAACTGGACACGCTGGCCGGCATTTTCGCGCTGGGTCAGCGCCCGAGCGGCACCAAAGATCCGTTCGGCCTGCGGCGTTCGGCCCTCGGCTTGCTACGCATTGTGTTGGAAGGCCGCCTCGTACTCGATCTCGCACCACTCTTGCTCGCCGCTGTGGAAGCAGCACGAGCCGATTCGCTGCGGGTGACTGGCAAGACGCCAGCACCAGCGGCCGAGGTGGCGGCGCAGTTGCAGGAATTCCTCAACGACCGCTTACGCGGTTTAGTCGTGGACGGTGGGCGCGTAGCGGGTGCCACGGGTGAAATGTTCGAGGCAGTGGCCGCGAACCAACCGACGGCACCGCTGGACTTCGAAGCACGCTTGCTGGCCTTGGTGGCGTTCTTGCAGTTGCCGGCAGCTGCAGCGCTGGCGGCAGCCAACAAGCGCGCCGCGAATCTGCTGAAGAAAAGCGAAGAAGCCACTGGCAATGTTGACCCCGCAGCGCTGGTGCTACCGGCGGAGCAAGCACTGCACGCGGCTATCGAAGCGCTGCGTCCTGCCGTGGAAACGGGCTTGGCGGCTGGCGAATATACCGCCGCGCTGTCACTGCTCTCGCAATTGCGCGCGCCAGTGGATGCCTTCTTCGACGGCGTGATGGTGAACGATGAAAACCCACGCATCCGTGCCAACCGTCTGGCGCTGCTAGCCGGACTGCGGGCCTTGTTCCTGCGCGTAGCGGATCTTTCCCGTCTCGCGTTTTAACTGGAGAACCAGCGTGCAATACCTTCTGTCCATCGTGTTCACGCTGCTGTTCTTCGTCGCCACCCTGTTGACGGCCATCATCATCATCCTCTTCGGCTGGTTACCGTGGCGCATGCGCTACAACATCGCGCGCGCCTGGGGCTGGACGGTGCTGCACCTTGGCAAATGGCTATGTGGACTGGACTGGGTCATCGAAGGCCGCGAGAACATTCCCACCGAAGGGGCGCATGTCACCTTCTGGAAGCACAGCAGCAGTTGGGAAACCGTGGCACAAACGCTGGTGTTCCCACCGCAGGCTTGGGTGTTGAAGCGCGAAATTCTCTGGATTCCTTTCGTGGGCCAAGCCGCCTTGCTCATGAAGCCCATTGCCATCAATCGCAAAGCCGGCAGCCGTGCCGTGATGCAAGTGGTGGAACAAGGCTGCGCACGCCTCAAGGAAGGCATGTGGGTGCTCATCTTTCCGGAGGGCACTCGCACCAGTCGTGGCGAAGACCGCAAGTGGGGCCTTTCCGGCGCCTTGCTCGCCACCCGCGCGGGTTGCAAGGCCGTGCCCGTGGCCCATAACGCGGGCGACCTGTGGGGACGTCGCGGTCTCTTGAAGCGTCGTGGCATCATCCGTATCGTCATCGGGCCAGCCATCGACGCCACCGGCATGGAGGCACGCGACTTGAACGCCCAATTGCGCGCCTGGGTGGACACCAAGACGGCGGAGATTTCCCGCTAGCCGCAGTTCAATCCGTCGTCGGTTCCGCGGGCGAATCCGCAGGGGCTTCAGTAGACGCTTCCGCCACTGGCTTGCGGCGCGTGCCGGCGTAGAGTTCGAATACCAGCAACCGGCAAGGAATGCTGCCGTTCATCAACCGAATGGTGCGCGCCGGCTTGAGGCCAATCTCCTTGTACGGTGAGGCGTCCGCCGCCAGCAAAGCCGCACGCCAGCCAGCAAAGCGCTGCTTCAGCGTATCGCCTATCTCGCTATACAAGGGCTCAAGATCCGCCATGCCACCACCGATGCGTTCGCCATACGGCAGGTTGGTCACCAGCAAGCCGGTAGGGGTCGGTGGTTCCACGTCTTGAAAACGACAGGTGTTGAAGGTGATATAGCGTTCCACACGGGCAGCCAGCGCACTCTTGCGGGCCATCTCAACGAACTTGGCTTCCAGATCCGAAGCGACCACCAGCGCAGGCGGTGCTTCGAGTTTTTCGGCACGCACCTGGTCTTGGGTTTCGCGCCACAATTGGCGGTCGAAATCCTTCAACCACTCAAAGTGAAAGCCGCCTTTGGCGCGATGAATCTGTGGCGCCTTGCGGACCGCTATCATCGCCGCCTCGATCGCCAGCGTACCGCTGCCACACATGGGGTCGAGGAACGTCTGGGTGCCAGCGTAGCCAGCCAGCCG
This sequence comes from uncultured Pseudomonadota bacterium, assembly GCA_903858165.1. Taxonomy (GTDB): domain Bacteria; phylum Pseudomonadota; class Gammaproteobacteria; order Steroidobacterales; family Steroidobacteraceae; genus CAIOHZ01. The sequence continues at coordinate 16,302 of CAIOHZ010000148.1, read as the reverse complement.
CAGGATGGCGGCAGCGAGCGTTTCTTTCAGCGGGGCAGGGTGTCCCGATTCGCGATAACCGCGCTTATGCAGCGACTTACCCGACGTGTCCAAGCTAAGTGTGCAACGCCCGTTATCGAGATGCGCCACCACCACCACTTTCGGATCATCGCGGTTCACGGGGGGCACAGCACCACCAGTCGCGGCAAAGCTTTCGCGAATGGCCTCGCGCACCTGCGTGATGACCTGCAAGGGTGGCATGGGCGAGTTGCGTCCTTCAGCGCCGAGTGCTTCCACCATGAAGCCACGCGTGGCGTCGAACAATTCGGGCCAATGAATGCGGCGCGCCTGCGAACGCAACATGGGCGGCGTCTTCGCCGGAACCTCGCGCAGCACACGCAGTACACGGCTCGCGGTCGCGAGCTTCAGGTGAACTTCGTAAGCCAGCCCAGGACCTGCGCTGAACTCCACGGCGCGATAGACGGACTTCAAGTCCATGGCCCCGAGAGCCTCGAGTTCCGCAACCAGCGCCGGCTTGGTTTCTTCGGGGCAGGTAGCAATGAGACGTTGCAGTCCGTGCGTGGGCGTACTCACAGCTCCACTTCGAAGACATTCAGCACCGCGCCGTCAGCGGGAGAAGTAATCTGGCCGGTGAGGTCGAACGACAATTTGCGCAGCAAGGACATGGAAGCTTCGTTGTCGAGCGAAGTGACGGCGGCGAGCCGCGACATGCCGAAGTCGTCGCGCGCGTGCGAGAGCGTGGCGCGCGCAGCCTCCAAGGCATAACCCTGCCCACGGAAGGCTTTCAGGAACGCGAAACCGAGGTCAGCGTGTTGCAAATAGGGGCGCTTCACCAAGCCACATAGACCGATGGGCGTGCCGCTTTCGCGCAGTTCCACGATATACAGCCCATAGCCATGTTCACGGTAGCTGGCCTGCGGGCCGTTCGCTACATAGGCGGGGGTATCTTCCAGCGTGCGTACACCGCGGTCGCCAATGTAGCGAATGAAATCTGGGTCCGTGAGCAGCGCCAGCAAGAACTCGCCGTCTTCAGGCGAGGCATGACGCATCGCCAAGCGGTCTGTGTTCAACACGTACATTCAAGGCGCCTTATGCTTCACTAGAACCAACTATCCTGCATATCCAGTACCGTGGGGTCCAGCGGCGAAAGCACTGCCAGCCATGCAGGTACCCGCGGCAATTCCCACCGCAAAAAGAACCTTGCCGCTTGTAGCTTGCCGGCATAAAACGCCGCGTCCGCTGCCGACACGTTACCGGCCGCCAACGCACCGGACGCCACTCGGGCCTGCTCCAGCCACAGCCAACCCACGACCACATGCCCAAAGGCCTCGAGGTAGGGCGTGGCATTGGCCAACCGCGCCGGTGCGCTGTCCACCATCAGCAACTGCTGAGTAGTGTCCGCCAACTGGTCCCAGGCTTTGCGAAGACGCATGGCATCGGCCTTCCAGCCTTCGCGGCGTTCCATTTCGTCGAGCGTGGCGCCCACTTGCGCGCGCAGCAGTTCGAAACCGAAACCGCCCTGCTGGACCACCTTACGCCCCAGCAGGTCCAGCGCCTGAATACCGTGCGTGCCTTCATGGATGGCGTTCAGGCGGTTATCACGCCAGTACTGCTCCACGGGGAAGTCGCGGGTGTAGCCGTAGCCGCCATGCACCTGAATGGCGAGGTCGTTTGCCGCCAAGCACCACTGGGACGGCCAACTCTTCGCGATGGGCGTGAGCAAGTCGAGCAGGTGGCGTGAACGGTCGCGCTCGTCTTCGGGGCCGCTGGCAATATCGTCCACCATGCGGGCGCAATACAGCACCAACGCCAGGCCACCTTCCACCCAGGCTTTTTGGTTCAGCAGCATGCGCCGTACGTCCGCATGTTCCACGATGGGGACGGGCGCTTCACGCAAGCGTCGGTCACCCAAAGGGCGGCCTTGGCGACGCTCACGGGCGTAGTTCAGCGACTGGAGGTAGCCGGCATAGCCCAAAGCCATCGCACCGGTACCCACCCCAATCCGCGCCTCGTTCATCATGTGGAACATGCAAGCCAGACCATGGCCTTCGGCGCCAACGCGCCAGCCGATAGCCCCAGCCGCGCCGTTCGGACGATGTTCGCCTTCACCAAAATTCAGCACGCAGTTGCTGGTGCCACGATAGCCCAGCTTGTGGTTCAGGCCCGCCACACTGACATCGTTGCGCTCGGGAATGGCCCCAGCCGATGCCGGCAACCACTTAGGCACCAGGAACAAAGACAAGCCACCGGTACCGGCGGGAAGACCGCCTTCAGGGGCAGGAACCTTGGCGAGTACCAAGTGGACGATGTTGCCGGTGAGGTCATGGTCGCCGCCGGAAATCCACATCTTGTTGCCATGCAGGCGGTAGGTACCGTCCGCTTGTGGCAGCGCGCGGGTAGTGACGTCGGCCAGCGAAGAACCGGCTTGCGGTTCAGACAGGCACATGGTGCCGAACACACGGCCCGCCAGCATGTCCGGCACGTAGCGTTCTACCAGTACGGGGTCCGCGTAGGCCAACAGCAGGTTGGCATTCGCGATGGTGAGCATGGGGTAGCCGGCGGTGGACACGTTGGCGGCGAACAGCCAAGCCATGCCGGCGCGCTCGACCACGAACGGCAACTGCATGCCGCCGCGCTCCGCGTCTTGCGTAGCCGCCATGAGACCGGCCGCGCTGAAGGCGCGCAAGGCCGGGCCAATGGCCGGGTGTACCCGTACCTGGCCATCGACCAGACGCGGCTCGTCGATATCCAGCGCGCGGTAATGCGGCGCGAAGCAGTCCACAGCCACCGTTTCGTAGGTGTCGAGCGCAGCGTCGAAGGTATCGCGGCTGTGCTCGGCGTAACACGGGCGCGCTGTCAGGGAGGCCACGTCCAGCCACTCGTGCAGCAGGAAGGCGATGTCGCGGCGCGACAGATGCCGCGCGGGAGTACTACCGTCCAAGAGCCAGTCTCCTCATTTCCAGCAATAGCCTACACGACCCAAGGCACGCACGCTTCCGGCCAGCAGCGCCCCGGGGCGAGATTTGTCGGCCAAACAGGGCGCTCATACCAGCTGCAGTTCCGTACTTTTCGCCACCCGCATGCCGCGGCTGACGAGGTCCGCGAGGAAGCGCTTCCCCATTTCCTCGAAGCCCGCCATGGGGCTGGTGCAATCCGTCAGCAGCGTTATCTTGCGTACCGCCGACGGCCCGAGCAGAGCAGCAATGTCGTACACCGTTGCGGCCAGGCCGTGCGACAAGGACTCGCCGGCGACAATCAGGTGCTCAGCCTTGGCGAGCGAGGTCAGCAGCGAATCGTTTGGCATGGTATTCGCGTCGGCCAGATCCGGCACTTCGGCCTGTAGCGCCGAGTAATGTTCGGTATACGGATTCAAGCCGACCGGGGCATAGCTCACTGAACGCAAAGTACGGTGGCACCAGCGGTTCAGGGCGCCCTGCAAATCCAGCTGAATGCTGCCTCCCCAACTGCCAATGAGGCAGTGTTCGGGCCGGACGATCAACGGGTAGCGTCCCCGCTGCTCCAGCGCGCACACGTACGCCAGCGCGAGCACCTGTAGCGCCGGGTCTCTTGCGTACCAGCGCTTGTGCAACACGTCGTCACGCGTAATAACCGTAAAGGGCGCTGGCGGCTGGCCAGTAGCATCCTGCCACCAGCAGGCATGCGAAATATTCAGCGGATGGCGAAATTCCAGCATGACTTGCATATGGCCGATACGATCCCCGCAGCGGTCCACGAATGCGGCCAGCCGCTGCAAGTCCGCATTGGCGCCTGGCACCGGCAGCGCAGCGCAGTGCAAATCGCAGAAATCGTTCTGCGGTTTGACGATAAGCAGCTGGGTGGCCGGGGGCACTCAGATATCCAGGTTGGAAGCCGCCAGCGCGTTGCGTTCGATGAAATCACGGCGCGGCTCCACTTCTTCGCCCATGAGCATGGTGAAAAGCCCCGCCGCAGCGACTGCGTCCGCGATCTTCACCTGGATGAGGCGACGGGACGCCGGGTCGATGGTGGTTTCCCAAAGCTGCGAAGGGTTCATCTCGCCCAGACCCTTATAGCGTTGAATGGCCTGACCCTTGCGCGCCTGCTCCAGCAACCAATCCACGGCCTCGCCGAAGCGACGCACCTCGCGGCGTTTCGCGGCACTTTCCCCATCACCGCGGGTGACGTATGCGCCCGGACCGAGCAGCCCGCCCAGTGCAGCGGCCAGAGCGCCAATCCGGCGGTATTCGCCAGTTTCAAAGAATTCTTGCTGTAGATACTTCTCCACCGTGACGCCGTGTTCGTTGCGCAGGACACGCAACCGTGCGCCATGCGCCGCGCCAGCAGGCTCGGCGAGTACCTGCCAGGTGCTGCCACCGGCACGCACTTCCTCGTTCAAGCGGAACTCCAGGGCTTGGCCCCACGCTTTGGCAGCACCTGCTTCGGCGAACTGCGCTGCGGAGAACAGCGGCAGGTCTAGCAGTGCCTGCAACACGCGCGCATCGTAGCGACGCGCCCAGCGGGCCACGATGGCCTGCACTTCTACATAATGGCGAGCCAGCGTTTCCAGCACTTCGCCTTCCAGCGGCGGCTGCGCCGCCGCGCCTTCGGCAAACGCCCCACCGCTGCGGTGCACTGCCGCGCCATCCAGCGCTGCCTTCAGCAGCAGGCTATCGAGCTCAGCGTCGTCCTTCACGTAGGTTTCGCTCTTGCCGCGCTTTACCTTGTAGAGCGGCGGCTGGGCAATATAGATGTGCCCACGCTCGATAAGCTCCGGCATTTGCCGGAAGAAGAAGGTGAGCAGCAAAGTGCGGATGTGGCTGCCATCGACATCGGCGTCCGTGTTGTGGCAGCAAATGCCGCCCATGCCAGCGATGAAATTCTCGTCATCGGCGACCGAGAAGTCGTAAACGAACCCATTGCCGGGAGCCACTTCTTCCAACGAGACGATGGGCAGGGACAGCAAATCGCCATCCAGCAGTTCGAAGCGCCGGTTGCGCGAGGGCCCAAGGCGCGCCAGCTTTGCCTCCACCGTGGCCGCGCCTGCGTGGTCACACCACGCCGGCTGCAACGCTGCCAGATCTTCGCTGGCGGTGACGCTGATGATCCAGTGAGGGTGACGAGTGACGCAGTTCTGCCCCCGAATCTGGCGAACGACACCATCCGGCTGATACTCGGAAAGCGACGCGACGACACCGAACGAGGACAACAAATACATGACGCCGCTGGCGATGTCGTAAGAAGACGTGCTGAACGCCACGCGTTCGGCCGCCACGGTGCCGTCTCCCAGCAAATAGCCGCGCAGGAACGCCATGCGCAACTCCGGGGCGACATTGAAGACCAAGTCGGGGATGCGCTTGGTGAGCGAGGTGGCGCTGGAGAAGCCGAACAACTGCTGCCACGCCAGCGCTGCCACCCGGTTGACCAGACGAATCTCCGCGCCCGATTCACCATCGCGATATTCCAGCGCGGTCTGCCCGAACACCCGGGTAAGGCGGTCGCGCATTTCACTGGCAAAGCGCCGATTCCCCTTGCCAATGGTCAGACGGATGCCGGCACGGTCCGACACGGAACCTTCGGCGAGGAAGAAACCGAGAACCGTCAGCAAGTCTTCGTTCACTGCCAACTGCGGAGCCACTTCGCGGTCCGCGTAGTGTTCCGGCGAGAGCGAGTAGTCTTCACGCGCCTCAAACCAGGCGAGATCGGTTTCGCCAAGGTCCGCCAAGCGGACACGGGCACGCACCTCGTTGCGGCCTGAACCGCGATACTGCGTCAACCACTGGCGCTGCAGCCGGCTTTCGCCGACCGCGACCTTGCCCATCACGGCGACAGAGTCGGCACCGATGGCATCAAGATAGGCTTGGAAATGGCTAGCAGAAGGACGCAACTTGCCTTGCTCCCAACCATAGAAGGTGACTGGCTGAGCAATGCCGACGCGCGCGCAAAGCTCGCGGTTGGGAACGCCGGAGGCACGACGACGCTGCGCGAGTTCGGCGCCGACTGCCGCCGGAATAGCTACGCGCGGCGCGGTCAACGCCGCATTGGCAGCATGGCGTTGCTCGACCCGCCGCTGACACCAAGCTTCTACCGCCGGGCCACGCAGCCACACCTGGCGGGCTGTAGCGTCGTTAACCCGCAGCGCACGCACCACCGAAAGTTGGGCTGGCGCCGTCTCCGGCAAGCGCAGCCGCTTCGGCGCGACCAACCGCGTGCCAGCACGCAGTTCATCGCCGCGCTTTAGCCGAATGGCACCGTCTTCATGCACGAACACGCTATGACTTGAGGTAACACGTACCGTGCGCCCATACGCCGTTTTTGCCTTGTAGAGCTTTTCTTCCAAGGGATGACGGATGACGGCCTGGATGGGCTTGAACCGCAACTGCCGGTTGTCCACGCCGAAACACAGCACTTCCCCGAGAGCGAGGCCGCTGACTTCGGCGCGGATTTTTTCTGAGTGCCCGTCGCTTTCTACCGCTGCAGCGTGTGCGCCCAGCGTCGCGTCGATGTATTCCCCAATGCGGACCATGCGCGTCATGCCGGCCGCTTCACGGACGAATACGTGGTCGTCGCCATCGACGCTCATGATAATGATGCGGTGGTAACGCAGCTTGTCGACCTTGAAGTCGTCCTTGCCGATACCTGTGCCGAGCGCGGTGATGAGCGTGCCCACTTCCTGCGAAGCAATCATCTTGTCGAAGCGGGCGCGCTCGACGTTGAGAATTTTGCCCTTCAGCGGCAACACGGCTTGCGTACGACGGTCGCGGCCCTGCTTCGCCGAGCCGCCTGCGGAGTCTCCCTCGACCAGGAACATCTCGCAGAGGGAGGGGTCTTTTTCCTGACAGTCCGCAAGCTTGCCGGGCAAGCCGCCGATATCAAGCACTCCCTTGCGCACACGTTCCCGCGCTGCCTTGGCGGCCATGCGAGCCTTGGCGGCCTGTACAATTTTTTCCACAACCTTCTTCGCTTCCTTAGGGTTTTCCATGAGGAAGGAATGCAGACGTTCCCCGACCAGGCTGTTCACTACGCCCTGAATGTCCGAGGAGATGAGCTTGTCCTTGGTCTGGCTGCTGAACTTTGGGTCCGGCATCTTCACGGACAGGATGCAGGTGAGGCCTTCGCGGAAGTCGTCGCCGTCGAACTCCACTTTTTCTTTCTTGGTGATGCCCTCGCCTTCCATGTACGACTTCATGACGCGCGTCAGCGCCATGCGGAAGCCGCCCACGTGGGTACCACCATCGCGTTGGGGAATGTTGTTCGTGTAAGCGAACATGCTTTCCGCAATGGCGTTCGTCCACTGCGCCGCCACTTCCACGGTGACGCGGCCACCGGGGATTTCTTCGGAAGCAGAAAAGTAGAAGACGTTGTCGTGCAGCGGCTGGCGCGCACGGTTTTGGTACTGCACGTAGGCCTTGACGCCGCCATCGTGCTTGAACACCTCGAGCCGTTCGTCGCGTTCGTCGCGCAGTTCGATAGCCACACCGCTGTTCAGGAACGACAGTTCGCGCAAACGGCGGGCAAGGTATTCGAAGTCGAACACGATTTTCTTGAAGATGATCGCGCTGGGCTTGAAGCGCACACTGGTGCCGCGCCAGTCCGCCGGGCCAACCTCCGCCAACGGCGCCTGCGGGTTGCCATCGCGGTATTCCTGCCGGTGCAAACGGCCATTGCGGCCGATGCTGAGGTGCAGCACTTCGGAAAGCGCATTCACCACGGACACACCCACGCCATGGAGGCCACCGGAGACCTTGTAGGAATTCTGGTCGAACTTGCCGCCGGCATGCAGCACCGTCATGATGACTTCAGCGGCACTGCGCCCCTGAGCGGGGTGGATATCCGTGGGAATGCCGCGGCCGTTGTCCTGCACCGTCACGGATTCGTCGGCGTGTATGGTGACGGAGATGCGGTCGCAGTGGCCGGCGAGAGCCTCGTCGATGGAGTTGTCCACCACCTCGAATACCATGTGATGCAGGCCGGAGCCGTCGTCGGTGTCACCGATGTACATGCCGGGGCGCTTACGCACCGCGTCCAGACCCTCCAGTACCGTAATGCTGCTGGCGTTGTAGTCGGAGGGTTCGGACAACAGCGGGGGCGCCGAAGCGGCACTCTGGTGAGCGGCCGGAGCGGCCGTTTCAGGAGTGGTTTCTGGGCCGGTTGATGGACCCGTGGATGAACTCGTTCCGTCAGTGCTCATGGCATCCCCGGGGGGGGCCGGAAAACCCCGGCCCAACCGTGTAAAAAATTGGATTTTTCCATTATGACACAAAGACTTAACTCGGAGCTTCGAACACCATGAAAAGCTGGAAAAAGATCGTTGTCCGGGCCCTGTTGCTGGCCTTGGCGGTAGCCCTTTTTGCGGGCTACAAAATCGGCTTTGGCCACCCCTTCACCATCAACCAGTTGGCGAACCGCCAAGCGCTGCATTTTTTGCTGCGCAGCCCCGAAACGCTCACCCAGCTTGGGCTCATCGAAGGCACTTGGCTGGACCGTCATTCCGGCAAGTTGGCCGAGGTGGGTCCCGCCGCTCGGGAGAAGGACTACGCCTTCCTCGAAAAGTCGCTGGCCGAGGTTCAGGAATTCGACCGCGCCGAGCTTTCCACGCAGGACCGCATCACCTACGACATTCTGGTGGACCAGTACAGCAGCGGCCTGGCTGGGCGTCGCTTCGCTTGGCTGTCCTCCGAAGGGCTCTACCCCATTTCGCCGATGTGGGGCACGCAGGTGGGTCTCGCCACCTTCATGCAGGTGAATCATGTCGTTAAAAACGAGAAAACGGCGCGCAACTACGTCGAACGTCTGAAAGCCATGGGCCCGAAGCTGGACGCTGTCACCGCCGAAATGGAGCGACAGGCCAAGCTCGGGCTCATCCTGCCCGTCAGCTTGCTGGACCGTTCAGTCGCCATGATTGCCGACACTACAGCAGGCTCCGTAGACGCCAACCCGCTGGTCACTTCGTTCGTGGACCGCATGAAGGCTGTGAAGGACCTGCCCCCGGCGCTGCAAGCGGAACTGCGCACGGCGGCTATCGCACAGGTGAAAGACGGCGTGCTGCCGGCCTATCAGCGCATGACCGCGGCCCTGCAGGCCATCCGCCCGCAGGCCCTGCAGCAGGCGGCAGGCATTGGCCGACTGCCCGAAGGCGCCGAGTACTACGCGCTCATGCTGAAAGAGATGACCAGCACCGACTACACGCCGGAGCAGGTCCACCAGTTGGGGCTGGCCGAAGTGGCGCGTATCGGCGGCGAAATGGACGCCTTGTTGCAGGGCCAGGGGCTGACGCAGGGCACCGTGGCAGAACGCGTCCAGCAACTCCGCCAAGACCCGCGCTACCTCTTGCCGAACACCGACGCCGGCCGCGCCGAGATGCTGGCGCGCTACGGCAAGATTCTCGAGGAAGTGAACGCCCGCATGCCCGCGTTTTTCGCGGTGCTGCCGAAGCAGAAGCTGGTGGTAGAGCGCGTGCCCGTAACGGCCGAGAAAGGCTCGGCAGGCGCCTACTACGAGGCTCCGGCGCTGGACGGCTCCCGCCCCGGCAAGTTCTTCGCCAACCTGCGCAACGTCGCCGAGTCGCCCACTTGGGGCATGAAGACGCTGGCTTACCACGAGGGCATCCCCGGCCATCACTTCCAGATTGCGCAGGCGCTGTCCATTCCGGATCTGCCCTTCATCCGCCAGCAGACGCTTTACTCGGCCTATGCCGAAGGCTGGGCCTTGTACGCCGAACGGCTTGCTGCGGAAATCGGCATGTACCAGGACGACCCGCTCGGTGACCTGGGGCGTCTGCAGGCAGAGATGTTCCGCGCGGTACGGCTGGTGGTCGACACCGGCATGCACGCCAAGAGCTGGACGCGCGAAGAAGCCATCCAGTACATGGTGGCCAATACCGGTATGGATGAAGGCTCCGTCACCACCGAGATTGAGCGCTACATGGGCCTGCCGGGTCAGGCCTGCGCTTACAAGGTGGGACAACTGAAGATTCTGGAGCTCCGCGAGAAGGCGAAGAAAGCACTGGGTGCGAAGTTCGATCTGAAGGAATTCCATCGCGTGGTGCTCGGTAGCAGCGCGGTACCGCTCACCGTTCTCGAACAACTGGTCGACGAATGGATTGCGGGGCAGCAGCCGTGAGCGAACGCATGGAGCGTGGCGCTACCATCGCCGCACGCGTCGAAGCCTTCGTGCGGCAAGTGGTAGCGCCCTACGAGCGCGACCCGCGCTGTGGCGCCCATGGTCCTTCGGCGGAATTGGTGGCGGAGCTACGCGGCTTGGCGCGTGCCGCGGGCCTGATGACGCCGCATATCATCGACGGCCACCACCTGACACACCGTGAAGTCGCGCTGGTGTTACGCGCAGCGGGTTTGTCGCCATTGGGCCCCGTGGCCGTAAACGTGGCGGCGCCCGATGAGGGCAACATGTTCCTGCTGGGCAAGGTGGCCACGCCAGCACAGCAAGCGCACTTCCTGCAGCCCTTGTTGCTGGGCGAAGTGCGCTCGGCATTCTTCATGACGGAACCCGCCAGCGACAACGGCGCCGGCTCCGACCCTTCCATGCTGCAAACCACCGCCACACCCGATGGCGACGGCTGGGTCATTCATGGACGCAAGACGTTCATCACGGGCGCGGAAGGCGCGGCCGTGGGTATTGTCATGGCGCGCGCACCGGAAGGCGCCACGCTGTTTCTGGTAGACCTGCCCCACCCGCAGGTCCGCATCGAGCGCGTGCTGGATACCTTGGATAGCTCCATGCCCGGCGGCCACGCGGAGATTTGCCTCGACGGCCTGCGCGTTCCCGCGGCTCAAGTGCTAGGCCAGCCCGGCGATGGGTTCCGTTTGGCGCAAGTACGGCTAGCGCCGGCGCGCTTGACGCATTGCATGCGCTGGCTCGGCGCCGTCACGCGTGCCCATGAAATTGCTACGGCCTACGCCTGTCGGCGTCAGGCTTTCGGCAAGCTGCTCATCGACCATGAGGGTGTTGGCTTTCAACTGGCCGATAACCTCATGGACTTGAAGCAGGCAGAGCTGATGATCGACTGGTGCGCGGGCGTTTTGGATACCGGCGCGCCCGGAGGTACGGAAAGCTCCATGGCCAAGGTGGCAGTGTCTGAAGCGCTGTTTCGTATTGCCGACCGCTGCGTGCAAGTGATGGGCGCCAGCGGTACCAGCGGCGACACCATCGTGGAGCAAGTGTTCCGCGAAGTGCGGGCCTTCCGTATCTACGACGGCCCCACCGAAGTGCACAAGTGGTCGCTAGCGAAGAAGCTCAAGCGCGACTGGCTGGCGGCACAGCCGCCGTGAGCCTCAGCCTTTCAGGTCGGCACCAAGGGCATCAGTCGTGGCAATCAGTGCAACCGCTAGTTACGCTCAGCGCCACTTTTCCAGTCGAGCCGTGAGCCTTGTTGAATTTCGCCGGGTCCACTTTGTTGGGGTCGACTGGGGTGGTGGGGCGTTTAGTGTCCATCATGGTGCCGGCGGCATCCTTGGATGCAGAGCCGCCGCTGCAAGCAGACAGCAGCGCCAAACAGGCCAAGACAGCGGCGGAAAGAATCAAGTTCGTGGTTTTCATGAAGACTTACCTCTCCCCCACGAAGTGCACCGTAGGTAGTTAAAATTACTTTGAAACGATTGCGAGCTTAGCGGTAATTACCGCGCGCAGAGCAGAAGGTTGGTGGGTTCCGCTTCCCGCGCCCGGCTACAACACCTGGAACGACAGCATCACTTCGTTCTTGCCGAGCCCGCTGCCCCCAAAGCCGCGGGCAAAGCCCAGCGAGAACATCATGGGCAAGCGATGCATCACGTGTAGTTGCAGGTCGAACTGCACACCCAGCGAAGCGGCGTTGTCGCGGCGGGCGCTGTCCTGCAAGTCCGTCATTAGGTAGCTGGCGAAGACCTCCGGGCGAATCCAGCTGGCATAGGCACCCGGAGTGCCAAAGTTTTCGAAACGAATAGGTGGCAAGCTCCACTCCACCGTGGTTTTCACCAAAGTCTTGCCATTCAAGCCGCCAATCTCGAAGCCGGGCATGGAGTACAAATCGCGATAACGCTGCGCGCCACCATTGGCCGCATTATCGACGTAGTTGTTGCCGAAGCCGCCCAGATAGGAATTGGAAATAGAAGAGCTTGCGCTACCTTCCACCACAGTGAAGCCGCTGCGAACCCAAATGGAAGAATGGTTCAACGGCAGCGGAATACCAAAATCGTACTGACCAGTCACGCGGGGCGTTTGTTTGCCGCGCGCACCTAACGAACTGGCACTCAAGCTCCAAGTACTGCCAGACTCGGCATCTACCGCACCCGGCGAAGCCAGCATGTCGCTCGAAGCGATGCCGGCGGCCAACACCGATAGGTGGCTGGGAGAGGCTACGTTTTGCGCACCCGGCAGCGCGTTCAGGCCACCGTAGTACGCCGCATTCGCGAAGAACACTACTGTGTGGGGTGGGTCGTAGACGAGCGGGCGCGAGTAGCCAATTTGCGCCGAATAACCCTCACGGGAACGGAGCGTGGGGCCAAAGAGGTCGTAGAAATCTGCCGCGTTCCACTTCACCCCAGCCGTCCACTCGTCGTAGCTGAAGTCAGCGCTGACGTGCATGCGTTCCTTCACAGGGAGCGTATCGCCCGGGGTGTAACCCAGCTCGGTTTTCAGTTCGGCACGGCCCAAGGGGTCGCTGAACCGACTGCTCAAACCGAATGCCTTCGCACGCTTGTACGCACCTACGCCGGGAATGACGTGGGCAAGTTCCATCTCGTGCAGCGGCTTGTAGTCTCCCCGCGCAATAACCCGCGCATCGGCAGCTTTTGCCGTCAAAGGTTTCGGCTGCCAGTCATGCAATACAGGGTGGCGTGAGGCCACTTGCTCGCCAAGGAACGTGATGGACCCCAAATTTTCGGTGGGCTTAGGCTCAATGAGCGTAGGTACGAAGCCATCGCCCGTATAGCGCAAAGCCATCAGCTTTCCATCTGGCAGCGCCAAGGGCCGGAAAAGCCCGAGGTCGGCGTTGCTCACTGCCGCTACCGTTTCGTCTGCCAAGCGATAGCGAAAAATGTTCGATACGCCAGTGAAATAGCTGCTGCCATACAGGTACTGGCCATCCGGCGAGAAGGTGAAGCTTTCGGGCACGGAAGAACCCAACTGCAAGCTGTGCACCAGTGTCGTGTCGCCTTTCTCAAGTGCCGCTGTACTCATGACCCGCACTTCGGAGGTCCAGCCAGAACCCGGCTTGGAGCCTTGGCCGGTATAGCTCATGGAAAGCAAAGTGCCATCGGGCGAAATGTCCAAGTCCGCGACGTTCACAGGAAATGGGAACGCCTTGATGGTCTTGTATTCGGTATAGGGGTAAGGAACACGCACCAGAATGACAAAGCCGCGGTTGCGTCGAATACCCCAAAGCGAACGGTCAGCCGGGTTGAACGCCAAGTCGCCGATACGAGCATCGGACAAAACGGTTCGGGTTTTACCCGTGCGGACGTCCAATGCTTCGAGGTTGCGGTAACTGTGCGCGTTGGTGGTGAAAAACAGCGTATCGGCTGCCGGGTCATAGGCAAGATCCGTCACACGCAAGCCGCCGGCACCTTTCAGTTCCAGTAGCTTTTCCACAGCGCCTGTGGCGCGGGAGATGGCGACCAGCTGCGGCACCTGTCCCGGGTACTTCACCGCGGCATAAACCTTGCTGCCATCGGCGGAGACGAAGTGCCGCGAAACGGCGCCCAGCGTTTGCGAGGTTACGTCTTGGTACGGCGTGACCGGATACTGCCGCACTGAGGCGAGGTTTTTCGCCTGGAATTCTTTTTCCCAGCGAATCCACGCTTGCCAAGCTTCAGGCAACGGCAGGCCATATACCTGCTGGAACTGCGCTGCGTAATAGCGCTGGCTGCCTTCGTCACGTTTCCACCAAGCCACCAGTTTGTCAGGGCCGTAGGTGAGCGCGAGATAGCTCATGAACCGCGTACCGTAGAGGTAGGCATTAGCGCCTTCGCGGAAGTCCACCGCAGTTCCCTTGGAAACCAGACCGAGCGGGTCGTAGAACGACACCTTGCCGTCCACCATGCCGCGGAACACCATCTCGTCGTAGCCGCCTTGGGCGCGGCCAACACCCCCCATCTGCCAAGTTTCAGCAAAGGTAGCCATACCCTCTTGGTACCAACGCGGCGCCGTGGAGCGTGGGGATGTCAGGTAGTAGTACAGCAGGCTTTCAGGATGTTGGGCATCCACATCCACTTTGCCGCGAAACCATTGCCGGAAACGCCGGTCCGTGCTGTTGGCGTAGTCGTTAAAGGCGATGTGGATAGTTTCGTGCGTCGCAGTGACCGGGAACGTTTTGCCTTTGGAAAGCGACGCAAACGGTTCATTCATGGGCGCAATGGCCATGCGCACCGTGTTGTGGGGAGTGGTGATGGCGCTGGCGTTACCGCTGTCATCGAAGTCGGACAGCAGTACGGTGAGATGATCATCCGGCCTGTACCCGAAAAGTTCACGGTCTAGATCTAGCGCGGCCAAGAAGGCCCGAAGGCCCTCTGGCGCCTGAAACGCCGTGGCCGGGTCGTAATAAAGGACCTTCAGTTCCTTCGTCTCGAGGAACTTCACTTGAGCGTGAGAGAATACGCTGAAGCCGCAAGCAGCCACCAATACAAATGCGCATCGCCAAAGCGAACGTTGCATTCTGGAATTACCTGAAACGCTTACAGCGGAGTATTTGCATCGCCAACGATTCTATCATTCCGGCGAAAGCACCCGGCTAGGTGCAAACCCAATTGCCGTTGTCATCAAGCAAGCAGGTACCAGGGCCATTGTAGAATTTTCCATTGGCGAGTTTCCCGCCCTTGCCGCTTGCCTTTGCGGCACTTGCAGCGTCGCCTTCGGCAGCCACATTCGCAGCTTCTGCTGCTGCGGCTTGGTCTTCAGCCGTAGGCGCTTCTTCTGTCATCGCGTTTTTGACTTCAACAGTGGATTGCTTCGCCTCCATCAGCGTACCCGCCGCATGGTTGCTAGCGGAACCGCCACAAGCGCCGAGTAGTGCAAGACAGACCACAGTAGCAGCGGCAGCAGTCAGTTTCGTCGTTTTCATCTGGAATCCTGAAAGTGATAGTCGATCGAAAATAGCTGGAAATTCGGCGTTTATACGAACCGTTCACATTCTGTATCCAGCTGCGCCAAGTAGAATAACGCATGGTTAACCAACTAAGCCGCCATTATCGGTAGCGTACAAAACCGGTGGGCCATGCCCATCAAAAATTTATGCGGCCCAAAGCGACAGGGCTGGGTTACCAGCACCTCGAGTACGCTAAAGGAGTTTCGGGTCTCTTCCGTTTGCGAGCTTTCCGCCCTTGCCATTTGCCTTCGCTGCGCTTGCTGCATCACCTTCGGTGGCCACATTCGCGGCCTCTGCGGCAGCGGCATGGTCTTCGGTGGTATGCGCCTCTTCAGTGGTGGCGTGTTTGGCTTCCGCCGTTGACTGCTTGGCCTCCATCAGCGTGCCCGCCGCATCGTTGGCAGCGGAGCCACCGCCGCAAGCGGCAATTAGTGCAAGACAGGCTGCAGCGGTGGCAGCAATCAACAGTTTCGTGGTGTTCATAGAAAATCCTATTTGCTGTTTTTTCGATTACTTAACTTATAAGCGACTTGATTACGGAACCGAAACAGGTTGCTTGTTGTTTTGAACGTTGGGACGAGAGTCTTTACCGCCGGGTGCGCCATCGGCAACGGCAGCGCTGGCGGCATCTCCGTCAGCAGGTGCGGCGGCAGCAGCTTCGGCAGCCTTGGCAGCATCCGGAGCGACGGCCGCATCCACGGGCTCTTCCATCGCCGGCGGGGTTTGCTGTTTCGCTTCCGTCAAGGTGCCGGCAGCTTCTTGCGTGGAGGAACCACCGCAAGCGGTAAGCAGCGCAAAACAGGCCACACTAGCGGCAAAAATTAAGAAATTCTTCGTCTTCATTTAGACACTTATTCCATGAATATCTAGCTGCCGAAAACGGCGATTGCTTCCAGCAAAGCGAGCGGCACCAAGCACGGTGGCCGACGTCGTTCGCTTGTTAGCTATCAGAAGTAACTACTGTTATTTTTTCTTTCGTTACTTTGGCGCCCATCTTTCGCGCCAGGTGCGCCATCGGCAACGGCAGCGCCAGCCGCATCTCCTTCTGCAGGTGCGGCGGCAGCAGCTTCGGCAGCCTTAGCAGCATCCGGAGTGACGGCCGTATCTACGGGTTCTTCCATCGCCGGCGGGGTTTGCTGTTTCGCTTCCGTCAAGGTGCCGGCAGCTTCTTGCGTGGAGGAACCACCACAGGCTGCGAGCAGTGCAAGACAGGTCGCCGCAGCCGCTGCCATTTTCAGTTTCGTGGTACT
>CAIOHZ010000147.1 GCA_903858165.1 uncultured Pseudomonadota bacterium | reverse complement strand
GCGCTGCGGACGCCGCCGAAGCCCTACGTGCTGGGCCCCGGCGATGTGCTGAACATTACGGTGTGGGACTACCCCCAGCTGAACATCGCCACCGCCGGCACGGGCGCCGCCGGCACCGGCGCGCCCCCGGCCGCCCCGGGCACCATGCAAGACGGCTACACCGTGGCCGCGGACGGCACTTTGCAGTTCGCCTTTGTGGGCACGCTGAAGGTGGCCGGGCTAACGCCCGCCGAGGCCCGCTGGGCGCTGGTGAAGCGGCTGGGGCAGTACATCAAGGACCCGCAGGTGGTGGTGCGCGTGCAAACGTACCGCAGCCAGCGCGTCTACCTGGACGGCGCTGTCACACAGAAGGGCCCGCAGCCCATCGACGACATCCCCATGTCGCTGGCGGAGGCGCTGGCCCGGGCCGGCGGCCTGCTGCCCACCGGCGATGCCAGCAACCTGATGGTGGTGCGCGGCGACAAGCGCATGGCCGTGAACCTGCCGCGGCTGGTGGAGCAGGGCGTGTCGCCCACCCAGCTGTTTCTGGCAAACGGGGACCTGGTGCGCGTGGCCCCGCGCGACGAAAGCAAAGTGTTCGTGATGGGCGAAGTGAACGGCCCCCGCGCGCTGGAAATGCGCGACGGCCGGCTTAGCCTGAACGACGCGCTGGGCGAGGTGGGCGGGCTGAACCCGCAGAGCGCCGCCGCCCGGCAGGTGTTCGTGGTGCGCCCGGCCGGGGCCGGCGGCAAGCCGCAGGTGTTCCACCTGGACGCCAAGAGCCCCGTGGCGCTGGCCTATGCCGAAGGCTTTGCCCTGCGGCCGAAGGACGTGGTGTTCGTGGACAGCAGCCAGCTGGTGCGCTGGAACCGCGTTATCAGTCTCGTGCTGCCCACCACGGGCGGCATCGTCGGAACGGCGGCGGGCATCAGTCAAGCCAGCCGCAACTAAAGGCCGGCAGGAAAGCCCAAGTGATCCGCCGTGTCCTGATGGTGTGCGTGGGCAACATCTGCCGCAGCCCCGCGGCGGAAGTGTTGCTGCGGCAAGCGCTACCCGTGCTGACAGTGGAAAGCGCCGGGCTGGAAACGGTAGACGGCCGCGCGGCAGACGACCACATTATTAGCCTGCTGAACGAACGCGGGCTGGACGCCAGCGCCCACCGCAGCCGCCAGCTGGCGCAGTGGATGGTGACAGCCGCCGACCTGGTGCTGGTGATGGAAGCCAGCCACAAACGGCAGCTGGAGCAGAATTTTCCGCAGGTGCGGGGCCGTGTGTTCCGCCTGCTGGAGGCACGGAAAGCCGATATTCCGGACCCTTACCGCATGCCCCGCGAAGCCTTCGTAGCCGCGCTGGAGCAGATAGAGCAGGGCGTGGCGGACTGGGCGCGAAAAATACGCGCCATAGGAGTTTGAAAACATGAGCAACCCCCGACCAGTCCCCCCGCCCCAAGGCGCAGTAGGCCAGACCATGGCGCCCGCCGGCGGCGCGCCGGGCATGGGCATGGCTATGGACGAAGGCGATGGCCTGAACTTGGGCCGTATTGTCGACACGCTGTTCGAAGAGCGCTGGCTCATTCTGGTGGTGGCGGGCATTGCTACCGCCATCGGGCTTTTCTTTGCCGTGGTGGCGAAGCCCTACTACGACGCCAGCCTAACCATTCAGGTGGAAGACAACGCCAACCCGGCCGCCAGCGTGCTGGGCGAGCTGGCCGGCGGGGACATGTTTGGCGGCAAGAGCGCCGTGGCGGCGGAAATGGAGATTATCCGCAGCCGCATGGTGGTGAAGAAGGCCGTAGACAACCTGAACGTGGACATTCTGGTGGAGCCCAAGCGGTTCCCGGTGGTGGGGGACTTTATTGCCCGCCGCTCCAGTGGCCTTTCGCAGCCCGGCCTTTTCGGCCTGGGCGGCTACGCCTGGGGCCGGGAAAGCCTGGACATCCGCCGCTTTGAAACCGCCCCCGCACTGGTGGGCGGCCAGTTCCAGCTGGTGGCGGGCCCGCAGGGCCGCTACCTGCTGACCATGCCCGACGGCACCCAGCTGGCCGGCACCGCCGGCAAGCCGCAGGCGTGGAACACCCCGGCCGGCGCCGTGCGCCTGTACCTGGCTACCATGAACGCCAAGGCCGGGGCGCAGTTCACGCTGTGGCGCGCGGACCGCACCGCTGTGGCGCAAGAACTGCAGCGCAACCTGCAGATAGCCGAAAAGGGCCGCCAGAGCGGCGTGATGCAGGTGAGCCTGACCGGGCCGGAGCCCGCCAGCACCGCCGCCACGCTGAACGAGATAGGCCGGCAATATGTACTGCAAAACGTG
>CAIOHZ010000146.1 GCA_903858165.1 uncultured Pseudomonadota bacterium | reverse complement strand
GCCATTACAGCACCGGGCCGTTGTCCGCATCGCCCAGCATGGCCTTGCGCACCACCGGAATGGGTGGGCCACCGTACGACAGGAACTGGTCGTGGAAATCCTTCAGCGTACGCGGTGGCCTGCCAGCCGCCACCGGCGCTGCCAGCCAGTCTTGGCGGAGCTTCATGATCATCAGCTTGCCAAGGGTGTAGTTCAGGTAGGCCGGGTCGTAGGTGCCACGTGCGGCCTGCTGGCGAGCACTACCTTCATCGGCATAGGCCTGTTCACTGAAGCAGCGCTGGCTGTCTTCCACCTTCCAGCCCTGCGTATGCAGGCCGATGGAGCTCAGCAGCCGGCAGTTGCGCATCAGCGCCTGCAGTAGTTGGCCAATGTGCGCGTCCGGCGTGCCCACCAAGCCTTGCTCCCACATCATCTCTTCGGTGTAGTGCGCCCAGCCTTCGGCATAGGCATAGCCCACGAAGAGCCTGCCCACGGTGGATTGAGCACGATTGGCATGCAGGACATGCAGGAAATGGCCCGGCCATACTTCATGAACACTGGTAGCCAGCAGCAAGTATTCGCCCGGCAGATAGTCGCGCTGCACCTGCGCCGGCCAAGTCGGGTCTGGTGGGGAGATGTAGTACACCGAAGGCATGTTCTTTTCGAACGGGCCGGGCGGGTCGATGTAGGCGAAGTTCTGGCGGTTGAACGGCGGCGATTCATTCACCAACGCTTGCTCCGTGCCGGGAATAGTCACCACATCCTTGTCCACCAAGAACTGGCGCAGCATCTTCAGTTGGGCACGCGCAGCTTCCACCGGGTTCGCCATGGCAGGCTTGCGGTCGCGCACGCGGCGCGCGCACTCGGCAAGCGCGGCGTTCGGCGCGAACTCGGCGCAAGCCGCAGCCAACGCCTTCAAGTTGCGCTCCAAGTCCGCCTTGCCCACACGCTCCACCTCGCCCACGGGCAGGTTCACGCGCTCAGTCATTTGCAGCATTTGGTTGTAGCGTTCGGTACCGAGCGGCAGCGGGCCGGTGGCGGTTTGCTCTTGCGCCTTCACCCAGTCCGCCAACTTCTGCATGGCATCGGCAGCCGGGCCAATAGCAGCCTGCAGTTCAGCCTGCAGCGCAGCGTCTCCCACGCCCGTGAATGCCAGCGGCACGTCCTTGCGGTAGAAATCTGCCAAACCACCAAAGCCGTCGGCGCCCACCTTC
Source organism: uncultured Pseudomonadota bacterium (assembly GCA_903858165.1). GTDB lineage: Bacteria > Pseudomonadota > Gammaproteobacteria > Steroidobacterales > Steroidobacteraceae > CAIOHZ01. The sequence goes on along the minus strand of CAIOHZ010000146.1, from coordinate 32,990 downwards.
ACGAAGGTCGCCGGCATGGGGGTGCGCAGGTTCGCCTGAATCTGCGGCGCCGCCCTCACCACGCTCTTGGTGTAAGCGATGAACGCGCGCAAGCGTTGTTCGGGCGTGCCGTAGGGGCGCGCCACGTAGAGGCTCGGGCTCAGCGTGTCTAGGTAGTACGAAGGGTTGGTCTGGGGCGCCTCGGCAATCTTTTGCCAGAACAGTTCGCGGTCGATGACCGTCAGCAAGTGATCGCGGTCCACGCGCTCGGCGGCGCTCAAGTGCGCGTCCGTGTATGCGGCCAGCATGGCGCGCTGCTGTTCCAGTTCCACCATTCCCGCCTGCAGACCCGCCGCGCTCCAGTCGGGCAACTGGCCGTCAAATTCATGCAGACCCGCGTTGGCGGCGAACGTGGGGTTGGCCTTGTAGTAGGCGGCGATAACCGTCTCGGTTGCCTTCGCTAACGACACGGCCGGGGCCACGGGCGGGACAGGCTTGCGAACGCAGCCCACGAGCAGCAGGCTGGCGGCGGCGAGGCCGAAGGCCATGCGCCCGACAAGGGCCAAGCGGGAGGCACGCGACATAGGAAGCTCCAGTCGTCCACGGGGGCCGGCGGCTGCCAGCGGGTACCGGGTAAACCCCAACTTTAGCAGGGTCCGGGTTTCTGCCACACTCGGGGCACAACGAAATAGAGCCGGCACGTCGAGGCCGGCCAGGCAATAGCAGGGGATACCGTCCATGAATCGCACGCCCAGCGGCGCTGATGCGCCCTACCCCCACCCGCTCTACGCCTGGTATGTCGTGGTGGTGTTGTTACTAGCCTACATTCTGGCGTTCATCGACCGCGAAATCATCGCCATGCTGGTGCCCGACATCCGGGCCGATCTTGGCATTTCCGATACGCAAATCAGTTTCCTGCTGGGCGGCGCCTTCGCGGTGTTCTACACCTTCTTCGGCATTGCGCTGGCGTGGCTGGCGGACAGCAGCAACCGCCGCTGGATTATCTTCGGCGGTATTGCGGTATGGAGCCTCATGACCGCCGCTTGCGGCATGGCCACCACTTACCCTGGCCTGTTCATGGCGCGCGTGGGCGTGGGTGCGGGCGAAGCGGCACTGAACCCCGCGGCACTGTCCATCATGAAGGACTACTTCCCCAAGGAACGCCTCGGCCGCGCCATCGGGCTTTACAGCGCAGGCATCTCCAGTGGCGGCGGCGTAGCGAACATCATCGGCGGCAAACTCTACCCGGTGCTGAAGGAACAAGGGCCCATCGCGGTACCGTTCCTTGGGGTTTTGGCCCCGTGGCAGCAAGTATTCATCTGGGTTGGCCTGCCAGGCCTGTTGGTGGCGCTGCTGGTGCTCACCATTCGCGAACCGTTCCGCCGCGACCGCGGCGGCGACCTACGTGCCACGCCCGTAAACGTCACCATCGCCTACCTGCGCCGCGAATGGCGCACCTACATCCTGCTGTACTTGGCACTGGCCATGATGGGCATCATGGCTTACGGCATTGGGTTTTGGGTGCCGGAACTGCTACGCCGCACTTATGACCTGAACCCCGCAGAACTCGGTGGCTTCATGGCAATGCGGGGCAAAATCAGCATTTTCTCTGGTCTGCTCGGTGTGTTCGTTGGCGGCTGGCTAGCAGACCGCGCGCAGCGCAAGCATCTCGATGGCTACCTGCGACTGTGTATTGGCGCTTACGTGGTGCTAAGCATTTGCTACATCACCATGCCGCTCATGCCCACGCCCACCGCAGCCGTGTGGATGATGCTGCCTACCGCCATCGCCGCAGCAGCGGCGACAGCCGGTGGCTCGACGGCTATCGTCTCCATCGCGCCGGCCAACATGCGTGCGCAGATCATCGCCTTTTACTACTTCACGCTGAACACCATCGGCTTCTTCATCGGCCCTACTGCGGTAGCACTGCTCACCGACTATGGCTTTGCGGATGAAGCGAAACTGCGCTACTCGTTGTCAATCGTCGGCGGTGGCGCCTGCCTGTTCGGGCTGGTGATGTTCGCGTTCAACCGCCGTCACTTCTGCGCCCGCATGGCGGAAGTGAACGCGGCGGAAGCCTAATAAGCTAGGTGCGGCTTAAGGCGTCGCGCGTGCGGCCAGATAGTCGGCGCGCAGTTCGGCCACCAGTGCGGCCACAGGCGGCAAGTGCTTCACTTGGCGTACGCCTTGGCCAGCCGCCCAAATGTCGCGCCAAGCTTTGGCCTCGTCGCTGCCGCGGTGGTCGAACTTCTTCTCGGCGCGCACGCTCAGTGCTTCCGGCTTCAGCCCCGCCGCCTCAATGCTCGGCCGCAAGTAGTTCGCCGGCACACCCGTGAAGTGCGCAGTGAGCAGCAAATCTTCCTCGGTACTGTCCACCAGCATTTGCTTGTAGCCTTCCGCCGCGCGGCTCTCGGCGGTAGCGATGAACCGCGTACCGATATAGGCGAAGTCCGCACCCAATACTTCCACCGCACGGACGGCACGGCCATTAGCGATGCCCCCACCGACGATAAGCGGTCCAGCAAAGAACTCGCGCACAGCGGCCACGAAGGCGAATGGCGTTAACGCACCGGTATGGCCGCCCGCGCCGGAAGCAATGAGCACGAGACCATCCGCGCCAGCGGCAGCGGCCTTGCGCGCATAAGCCACAGAGTTCACATCGGCAAACACCAGCCCGCCATAGCCATGCACCGCTTCAATCACTGAAGCCGGCGTGCTCAGGGCGGTGATGACAATCTCCGGCTGATAGCGCAGGGTCAGTGCCAAGTCCGCTTCAGCCCGCGGATTGCTACGGTGAACGATGAGGTTCGCCGCCCACGGCGCCGGGTTGCCGCCCGCAGCCTTGAAAGCGCCTAGTTCGGCAGCGATTTGCTGAAACCAGCGCTCCAGCTCTTCGATGGGGCGTGCGTTCAGCGTAGGGAACGTGCCAACAACGCCGGCCTTGCAGGCAGCGATGACCAGTTCCGGCCCCGACACCAGAAACATGGGCGCCGCAAACACCGGGAGCGCCATACGCGCTTTGAGTGCGCAGATGCGTGCCTTCAGGGTCGCGCTAGCTACGCCTATGGCAGCGACTGTACCCAGGGCATTCGATATCTCTGCCACTGGGGTGACCGCCGCTGGGACGACCGCCGCTGTTGCTTCAACCATGTTGCTTCCTCAGTTCGGTCTTCAGCACCTTGCCCTGCGCGCTCATGGGCAGCTGTTCCACCACATGGAAACTCTTCGGTACCTTGAATGCTGCGAGTTGCTCGCGGCAACGCGCGGCGAATGTTTCGGCGGCATCGACCGTGAAGCCCGGGCGGAGCGTCAGGTACGCCACACCCACCTCGCCCCAAATGTCATGCGGCACGCCGATGCATGCCACCTGCAAAACTTCCGGGAAGCTGCTGATGACATTTTCCACTTCCACGGGATACACGTTCTCGCCACCGCTGATGTACATATCTTTCTTGCGGTCCACCACGTACAGGAGCCCTTCGTCATCGAAGTAACCCATATCGCCGGTGCGGTACCAACCATTCATGAATGCCGCGGCCGTGGCCTCCGGTTGGTTCCAATAGCCCGGCGTGACGCCTGCGCTGCGAATTTGAATCTCACCGACTTCGCCTGCCGGTACCACACGCCCGTTCTCATCGGCCACGCGTAGTTCGGTGTAGAGCGCCGGCCAACCCACGGCGCCGGGCTTGCGGCGCGCCACGGCAGCGCTGATCTGGGTCACGCCAAAGCATTCCGTCATGCCGTAGCCGGGCGTTAGCGGTAGGCCGTGGGCGGCACAGGTATCCATGAGCGTAGGCGTTGGCGGCGCGCCGCCCACCGCTGCCATGCGCAGGGTAGGGAACTGCAGGGTGCCGAACGTAGGGTGCCGCGTCATCAGCAAGAACTGCGTGGGCACCCCCAGCGTATGCGTTACGGCAAGCGCCGGGTCCGCCAGCAGACGCAGTGCCTCGCCCGGTTCCCACGCAGCCATCACCACCAGCGTGCCGCCCAAGTGAATGAGCGCCGTAGCAAAAGAATTCAAACCTGCCGTGTGGAACTGCGGCGCAGCGGTGAGCGTGACGCAGTCCGCGCCCAAGCCACCGCTAATGCTGGCCTGCAGTAGCATCACGGTGGTCATTCGCCAGTTGCCGATGACACCCTTCGGCTGCCCGGTGGTACCCGAGGTGTAAAGCAGCGTGTTCACGGTGTCGAGGCCAACCACGGCAAATTCCAGTATGGGCATAGCGTTGGCAATGGCTTGTTCGTAGTCGCTGGCAGCGTCGCCGGGACGGCGGAGCAGGCGGGCGGGTGCGCGCGCATTCGCGGAGGACGCGGAGTGCGCGGCATCAACGGGCAACAGCGCCACGAATTCTTCGTCCACCAGCACCAGCGCTGGTGCCGCATCAGCAACGATGTCCGCGATTTCGCTCGACGCCAACCGCCAGTTCACGGGCATGAACACGGCGCCAATGCGCCAGCAGGCGAACAGCGTTTCGTAAACATCGGTGGAATTGCGCGCCAGCACCATGACGCGGTCGCCAGGCTGCACGCCGCGTTCGCGGAGCGCGCCTGCTAGTCGGGCCACGCGCAAAAACCATTGCCCGTAACTGAAGTGACGGCCGGTGGCGAGGTCGATGACCGCCGTGTGCGCGGGACGCAGGCGGGCATGGTGCGCCAACCAGTCGCTGATGAGGCCGGTTTCAGTCAGGGAAGACAACGAACACCCCGCAGGGGAAAGTTGTCCTATGTTAGAGACATTTTAGCGGCAGCGCGAGCCGAAAGAGTCGCAAGCCAGCTTGCTCCCGACTGTTTTAAACGTTGAAGCGGAAGTGCAGCACGTCGCCCTCGCGGACGAGGTATTCCTTGCCTTCCAGGCGCAGCTTGCCGGCTTCCTTGGCACCGGCTTCACCCTTGTAGGTAATGAAGTCGTCGTAGGCCATGGTTTCGGCGCGGATGAAGCCACGCTCGAAGTCGGTGTGAATAACGCCGGCGGCCTGCGGCGCCGTACTGCCAGCGCGGACAGTCCAAGCGCGTACTTCCTTCACGCCAGCGGTGAAGTAGGTCTGCAGGCCCAGCAGTGCGTAGCCGGCGCGGATAACGCGATTCAGGCCCGGCTCATCGAGGCCGAGCGAATCCAGGAAGTCCTTGCGGTCGGCGTCATCGAGCTGCGAAATTTCCGCCTCGATGGCCGCGCACACAGCAACCACTTGCGCGCCCTCTTCCTTCGCACGCAGTTCCACCTTGGCCAGCAGCGGGTTATTGGTGAAACCACCTTCCTGCACGTTCGCCACGTAAAGCACGGGCTTCATGGTCAGCAGATGGTAGTCGCGCACAGCGGCGCGCTCATTTTCATCAAGACCCAGTGCGCGCGCGGGGCGGCCCTGGTCTAACGCTTCATGCACCTTCTTCAGTACGTCGCGCGTGCGCATGGCGTCTTTGTCCTGCGCCTTGGCGGCCTTCTCGGCACGCTGTAGGCCCTTCTCGACGGTATCGAGGTCCGCCAACGCCAGCTCAGTGTTGATAACGTCGATGTCATCGAGCGGATCCACCTTACCGGCCACGTGCACCACGTCGTCGTTCTCGAAGCAACGCACCACGTGGGTGATAGCGTCCACTTCACGAATATGCGAGAGGAACTTGTTGCCTAGGCCTTCGCCCTGCGAAGCGCCCTTCACAATGCCCGCAATGTCCACGAACTCGACGGTGGTGGGCAGAATGCGTTCGGGCTTCACGATGGCGGCCAGCGCATCGAGCCGCGGGTCCGGCACGGGCACCACACCCACGTTCGGGTCGATGGTACAGAACGGGTAGTTTTCCGCCGCAATCTGGGCGCGCGTCAGCGCATTGAAGAGGGTCGATTTACCGACATTCGGGAGACCGACGATTCCGCACTTGATGCCCATGATGCTTCCTTCTTTACCTGTTTCTTCAGTTGGCCGGCTTCGTGCCGTACCGGTGGAGACGGTTCATCACCTTCTCCGCGCCTTCGGTGTACACCTTGGGCAGTTCTGCGGCGGCCTCAGCCACCGCATCGAGTATGGCGTCCTCATCGTGCGCCGGAGCGCGCCGCAGGACGTAATCAACCACTTCGCGCGCATTGCCGGGATGGCCAATGCCCAGCCGCAGACGCCAGAAGGTGGGGCCGATATGCGCGATGGTGTCCTTCAGGCCATTGTGGCCACCAGCACCGCCGCCCTGCTTCAGCCGCACCGTGCCCACCGGCAGGTCGAGTTCATCGTGTGCCACCAGCACTTCGGCCGGTGCAATCTTGTAGTAGTCGCACACCGCGCGCACCGCGGGGCCGCAACGGTTCATGAACGTCTGCGGCTTCAACAGCCACAGTTCTTGGCCCTCCACCGTGCAGCGGCCCACTTCGCCTTGGAAGTTGCGCTGCATCTTTAGTGCCCCACCGAAACGCGCGGCCACGCGGTCCACCAGCCAAAAGCCGGCGTTGTGGCGCGTGCGATCGTATTCCGGCCCGGGGTTACCGAGACCAACAAGCAAGCGGGGCTGCAGAGTGGGGGTAGTGGACATGGCGTGCTAGGGCCAAAAACGCAAACGCCGCGGGTAGGGCCCAGTGGGACAAAACATCCCCGAACCCTGCCCCGCGGCGCTGACGAAGCTGCCTTACTTCTTCTTGGCAGCCGGGGCAGCGGCCTTCGCAGGCGCAGCCTTGCCAGCCGGCGCAGCCTTCGCCGGGGGCGCCTTGCCAGCCGGCGCCTTCTTGGCATCGGCAACCGGAGCGGCTTCCTCTTCTTCACCACGCTTGCCATGGATAGCGACGACGGTGTCGTTGCGGCCATGCTCAAGGTCCACCGACTTCACGCCTTCCGGCAGGTTCAGGTCAGCAATGTGGATGGAGTCGCCGGTGCTCATGGTGGAGCAATCCACCGAGATGTACTCCGGTAGATCCTTCGGCAAGCAGAGGATGGCCAGCTGATTCTTCAGGTGCGACAAGCTGCCGCCCTGCGTCTTCACGCCCGGGCAGGTCTCGGCGCCCACGAAGTGCAGCGGCACTTCCATGCGGATCGGCTCGTCGTCCAGCACGCGCTGGAAGTCGATATGGACGATCTGCGGCTTGTATGGGTGCCGCTGCAGGTCACGCACGACGGCGTTCTGCGTGTGTTCGCCAATCTTCAGCGCGACGATGCTGGTGTAGAACTTCTCGTTGTCGAGAAGCTGCGTCAGCTTGTTGTGGTTGAGCGACAAGGCACGAGGCTCCTTGTTGCCGCCGTACATGATGGCCGGGACCTTGCCCTCGTGGCGCAGGCGGCGGCTCGCACCCTTCCCCTGCTCCTCGCGGAATTCCACAGCCACTTCGAAAGAAATCTTCATTCCATTTCTCCAACGTTGTCCGGAAAGGCGCCCCGCGACCAAGATGCGCCGTTCCTTCGTAATGGCACGGCAGGTGAACCTGCCGCGCCGGGTTCAAATCAGTCGACGTACAGCGAACTGACGGATTCTTCGTCGCGCACGCGACGCATGGTTTCCGCGAGCAGGCCCGCCACGCTGAGCTGGCGGATGCGCGAGCAGGCACGAGCCTCTTCGTTCAGCGGGATAGTGTCGGTAACGACGAGCTCGTCGAGCGCGCTCTTGGAGATACGCTCGACGGCGGCACCAGACAGCACCGGGTGGGTGATATAAGCCACCACCTTAGTAGCACCTTCATCCTTCAAAGCCTGCGCGGCTACGCACAGCGTACCGGCGGTGTCGACCATGTCGTCGATCATCACGCAAGTTTTGCCGGCGACGTTACCGATGATATTCATCACCTTCGACTCGTTCGGGCGCGGCCGGCGCTTGTCGATGATGGCGAGGTCGGCGTCGTCCAGGCGCTTGGCCAAAGCACGCGCACGCACCACGCCACCGACGTCCGGCGACACCACGATGATGTTCTCGTCGCGCTGCTTCCAAACGTCGCCAAGCAACACGGGCGAGGCGAAGATGTTGTCGACGGGAATATCGAAGAAACCTTGGATTTGGTCAGCGTGGAGGTCCACGGTGAGCACGCGGTTGATGCCGGCGGTGGTGATGAGGTTGGCCACCAGCTTCGCGGTAATGGGCACGCGCGTGGCACGCGGGCGCCGGTCCTGCCGGGCATAGCCGAAATACGGAATGACGGCCGTGATGCGGCCCGCTGAGGCGCGACGGCAGGCATCCGCCATGATGAGCAACTCCATGAGGGAGTCGTTAGTGGGCGGGCACGTGGACTGCACGATGAAGACGTCGCGGCCGCGCACGTTCTCCATGAGCTCGACCTGCACTTCACCGTCACTGAAGCGCGTGACATTCACTCGGCCGAGCGGCTGCATGAGATGGCGCGCGATGTCGTGCGCCAACACGGGGCTGGCCTTGCCTGCGAACACCACCATCGAGTTCTGGTCCACGCCGCGCTCCTGAAACCTGAGCGGGCCTGCCGTGCAGGCCCACTGGAAAGATGGCTGGGGCGGGAGGGATCGAACCTCCGAATGGCGGAATCAAAATCCGCTGCCTTACCGCTTGGCGACGCCCCAATAAAACTTGCGCGCTAGACGGGCCAGTGCGTGCTTCCCAGGGAACGCACCACGAAACCGCGCCATGCCGCTGGCAGCCCCGCTAGGCTGGCTTCCGCAGCGGCTTGCGTGGCATGGGGCGCGAACACGCAGGCCCCCGTGCCAGTGAGGCGCGCCGGCCCGGAGCGCTGCAACCAGCCCAGCGCTGCGCGCACGGGGGGGTGCAGCCGGGTGGCCACTGCCTCGCAATCGTTGCGGAAACCGGGCCCAAACACGCTGCCAGACGAGGACTCCTCGCCGGGCGACGCCTGAAGGGCGGCTGCCGAACCCCGTATTGTGAGGACGGGCGAATCGCGAGTCAAATCAGGGGTCTGGAACAAGGGGCCCGTGGGCACGGCAATGCCCGGGTGAATGACTGCGAACCAGCGTTCCGGCAGCTCCAGTGGCGTGAGGTTTTCGCCCACCCCTTCGCCCCAAGCCGTGTGGCCGTAAACGAAGACCGGCACGTCCGCGCCGAGCCCGAGACCCAGTTCCGCCAGCGTTTCCAAGGGCAAGCCCAGCCCCCACAAGTGGTTAAGCGCCACCAACGTGGTGGCGGCGTCGCTGCTGCCCCCGCCCATGCCGGCGCCTGCGGGAATGCGCTTGGTCACCGCCAAGGTGGCGCCGAGTTCCGGGCGCCCCGCATACGTGCGCAACGCCAGCGCCGCGCGCACCACGAGGTCCTGCGCCGGTGGCACATGCGCCAGCCCGCCAAGACGCTCCACCACGCCGTCCTTACGCGGGGTAATGGCGATGTCGTCGTGCAAGTCCACCAACTGGAACACCGTCTGCAGCAAGTGATAGCCGTCCGCACGGCGACCCACGATGTGCAGGAACAGGTTCAGCTTGGCTGGCGCCGGCCAAATGCTGGTCATCACGGCGTGGGTACCAGGGTGGGCGCCGCCTCCTGCCAACGCTCCACCACCGCGCGTACCCGCATGCCGGGCCGCGAAGCGGTCAGCTTCAGGGGCCGGGCCGAAGCGTCAAAAGCCGGGTAGTCCACGGTCCAACCGTCCTGCTCGAAACCCACCGTCCCCGCAACGGGGGCCGTGGCCGGGGACGGAGCCGGCAGACCGCGCAGCCAGTAGTCCAACCCGCGCACGGGGAGCGAAAAACCAAACCGCTGCCGAAGCTCACCTTCCGGGTCTATCGCGTGCCATTGCTGCCCGCCCTGCTCGAAGCGGGCACCCCGCGCGTCCAGAAACACCGTCATGCGGCCGATACCAAGCGGGCCGGACACTTCGACCACGCTACCCTCGGTGCCCCGATGCCAGCGGAACGTGCCCTGCCCGCCCTGCTCGCCGCTGCCATGTCGGCCGGGAACCGCCACGGCAAAACGGCCTTCGGCGGTCCAGTCGCTGGCCGGCAACTGCGCCGCGCGTAGCTCCCAGCTGGGGGCCGTCGGGCCCGACGGCGCGGGGGGCGGCACCGTGGCGCAGGCGGCCAGCAATAGCAGCGTGCCGGCGCCCGCCAGCCGCAGCCACTGCACGCGCCTGGTGAAGCCTAAAAAAACTATTAAATTCAATAGCCTAGACACGACTTAAAGCTTCAGCCCCGAAACACGCAGGACGGTGGCTTTCAGGGTAGGTAGATCTTCCGGGGCGGCCTCGGCCAACCCCGCGCGCCAGACCATTTCGGCTCGCGCCTTTTCGCCCGCCGCCCAGAGCACCTCGCCCAAGTGGGCGGCAATTTCCGGTTCACTGTCGCGGGCCAGCGCTTTTTCCAGCCACTCGCGCGCCGCCGGCAACTGGCCGCGGCGGTAATGCACCCAGCCCAACGTGTCGAAGTAAGCGGCCACTGGCCGCGCTGCCACGGCTTGCTCTGCCAGCTTCTTCGCCAGCGGCAGTTGTTCGCCAGCCAACGCTAATTGGTAGGCTTGGTTATTCAGCGCTTCCGGGTCCCAAGGCCGTGCGCGCGTACGCGCGGCGTACCAAGCCAGCGACTCCTTCCGGCGGCCCACAGCGTCCAGCGCCGCAGCGCGGGCCTGTAGCAGGTTATCGCTCTCGGGGAAGGCCACCAGCCCAGCGTCCGCTTGCGCCAAAGCCGCCGCGCCGTCTCCGCCCCGCAGCAGCAAACCGGAACGCAGCGCCATACCGGTGGCACGTTGGTCGGGGTTTTCCGCCAGGAAGCGATCGAAATCCGCCGCCGCGCGGTGCAGTTCGCCGCGCTCGCGCTGCAACCGCCAAACCTGGGCCTGCGCCTGCAGCGCCTGCGGCCCGCGTTCAATGCGGCTGAACAACGCCAAGGCCTTGTCGAGGTCGCCGCGCGCACGTGCCACCGCCGCCATCCCCATGGTGCCTTCCGCATCCTTGCTGTTCACGGTGTCCAGTTCCGCGTAAAGCCGCTGCGCCTCGTCATAACGCTTGGCACGCATCTCCACGCTAGCCAGCAGACGCAAGCCCAGCGCCCGCAGCCGCGGCGCCTCCAACAGCGGCACCAGCGCTTTGCGCGCGCCAGCTTCGTCGCCAGCACTGATAAGCACCTGCACCCGCAGCAAACGCTTGCCGGGCACTTCGTCCGGGGTGGGCTCGCCCAGCGCCTTCAAGACACTCTCGTGGTCGCCCATGGTCGCCAGCAAGCGCAGGCGCAAAAAGGCTTCTTCCGCCGTCAGAGCGCGCAACTGCGCCAAGGCAGCGAGCGTTTGCATGGCCTCCGTGACGAGCGACCCATTCGCCGCCACTTGCGCCAAGCCAGCAAGCGCCTCGGGAGACTTCGGGTAGCCACGCGCGAGGCGCCGCGCCACTTGGGCGGCGGCAGTGGCATCGTCGAACTCCACCAACTGCAACATGGCGGCGTCCAACGCCTCGCCGCGGCGCGCGGGCTCCGCCGCCTTCACCTGTGCTGCGAACTCCTTCGCCACGGCCTCCCAAGCGCCGGTCCGCAACTGAGCGTCCCACAAGGCCCGCTGCGCAGTCTCGTCCGCCGGCGCCAAAGCCGCCCAGACATAAGCCGCCTCGAGCATGACAGAGGGCAGGTCGGCAGCCGCGGCCAACTGCGTCACCCGCATCGCGAGGTCGCGCTCCGGATAGCGCGCCAGCACGGCCAGATAGGCGCGCGCGCCGGCAGCAGTCTCGCCACGGGCGAACTGCAGTTCGGCCACCAGCACCTGCTGCGCCGCCTCGGCGTCGGTGAATGGGGGGTTCTTGGGTGACGGCCTGGCCTCGACAGCACCACAGAGGAGGCTGGCGGCGAAACAGAGGATCGCGAAGTGCGTTCGCAGGGAAAGGTTCATTTGCAGACTATAGCCCACCCCCGCACCCACGGTGCTTGTGTCCGTGGGCACGCGTAAACGACAATGCACGCTTGCCGCTCTGGCTAGCCCGGTTGCCTTGATGACCCTCGTCCTTGTCGGACTCAACCACAAGACTGCTCCTGTCGACGTTCGCGAGAAGGTAGCCTTCGGTCCGGCGCAGCTCGCTGCGGCGCTACAGGACCTGGCAGCCCCCGCCGGCGTGCAGGAAGGCATCATTGTGTCCACCTGCAACCGCACCGAACTGTACTGCGTGCTCGAGGACGGTTCGACGGCGGACCCGGCCGCGTGGCTTCAGCAGTGGCATAACCAGCCCGGCCTGTTAGAACACCTCTACCGCCTCGAAGGCGACGACGCCGTCCAACACGCCTTCCAAGTGGCGGCCGGCCTCGACTCCATGGTCATCGGCGAGCCGCAAATTCTGGGGCAACTGAAAGATGCCTACCGGGCAGCGCAAGCCGCCGGCACCGCCGGCGTGGTGCTAAACCGCTTATTCCAGGCGACCTTTGCGGTGGCCAAGCGCGTGCGCACGGAAACCAATATCGGCGCCAACGCCGTATCGGTGGCCTCAGCGGCCGTGGGGCTTGCTCGGCAGATTTTCTCGGGCCTCGAGCACCACACCGCGCTGTTGGTGGGTGCCGGCGAAACCATCGCTCTCACCGCCCGCCATCTGCACGCGCACGGCCTGCGCCGCATGATCATCGCCAACCGCACGTTAGCGCGTGCCGAGGCACTGGCTGAAGAGTTCAACGCCTCGGCGATTACCCTCGACTCGCTGGCACAGCACTTGCCGCAGGCCGATATCGTCATTTCCTCCACGGCGAGCCCCGTGCCGGTCATCACGCTGCGCGACACCAAGGCAGCGCTGGCCGCACGCAAGCGCAAGCCCATCTTCATGGTCGACATCGCCGTACCACGCGATATCGAACCGGAAGTGGGTGAACTGGAGGACATCTACCTCTACTCGCTGGACGATTTGCAGCAGTTCATCCGCGACAACCTGCAGGCGCGTCATGACGCTGCGGACCACGCGCGCACCCTCATCGAAGAAGAAGTGCACCACTTCCATGTGGCGCTACGCGGACAAGAGGCCGTACCAGCCATTCGCGCCTTGCGCGCCACGGCGGAAGTGCGCCGCCAACAAACGCTAGAGCAGGCGCAGCGTCTTATGGCCTCGGGCAAGACCCCCGACGAGGCGTTGGAATACTTGGCCACCACGCTCACTGCGCGGCTCATTCATGCACCCACGCAAGCGCTGCGCGAAGCCGGCGAGCAAGGCGATGCCGATTTGGTAGACGCCGCACGCCGCCTGTTCGGGCTGGAACCCAAATGAAAGAAGCCCTACGCCGCCGCATTGAGATACTCGCGGAGCGTTCCGTGGAAGTGGGCCGCCTGCTGGCCGAGCCGCAAGTCATGAACACCCCCGGGCAGTTCCGCGAGTTGTCCATGGAGTTTTCGCGTTTGGCGCCGGTAGCAGAACGCTGGGCCGTCTACACGGCACTGGAAATGGAACGCATAGCTGCCGTGGCCATGGGGCAAGACCCGGACCCGGAAGTTCGGGACATGGCGGACGACGAGGTGCGCGCCATCGATACGCGCCTCGCCGCCGAAGGCGAGGAACTACTCGGCTACTTGGTGCCGGCCGACCCCCTGGACGCGCATGATGTGTTTCTGGAAATTCGCGCCGCGGCCGGTGGTGACGAAGCCGCCATCTTCGCCGGCGACTTGTTCCGCATGTACTGCAAGTACGCCGATGTGCAGGGCTGGAAGATAGAACTGCTTTCGGAAAGTCGCGGCGAACACGGCGGCTATAAGGAAGTGGTGAGCCGCGTCGCCGGACGCGACGTGTATTCGCGCCTGAAGTTCGAAAGCGGTACGCACCGCGTGCAGCGCGTACCGGCCACTGAAGCGCAAGGCCGTATCCATACCAGCACCTGCACCGTCGCCGTATTGCCCGAACAAGACGAACTACAAGTCGTAGTGCTGAACGAAGCGGAACTGCGCGTGGATACTTTCCGCGCCAGCGGCGCCGGTGGCCAGCATGTGAACAAGACGGACTCCGCCATTCGCATCACGCACTTGCCCAGTGGACTGGTGGTGGAATGTCAGGACGAGCGCAGCCAGCACAAGAACCGTTCGCGCGCCATGTCTTTGCTGAAGGCCAAGCTGCAGGCTGCCGAACGCGAAAAGCGCGAAGCCGCTACCGCGCAAACGCGCCGGCTGCAGGTGGGCACGGGCGACCGCAGTGAACGCATCCGAACTTACAACTTCCCGCAGGGCCGCCTGACAGACCATCGCATCGAACTGACGCTCTACAAGCTGCAGGCCATTGCCGATGGCGCGCTCGATGAAGTGATCACCCCGCTGTCGCGCGAATGGCGCGCCGAGCAGTTGGCGGCGCTGGGCGGCTAGCCCGCGGCCCATGAGCGCTTTCACCATCGCTAGCCTGCTGGCTAATGGCACCGCACAACTGGCAGACGGCGTGGAATGGGTGCGCGAGGAAGCCGCGCGCGAAGCCGAGCTGTTATTGACCGAATTATTGAGGGTAACCCGTACGCAATTGCGCTTACGCGTGAATGACGCAGTGCCTGCGGCGCTTGCCGCGCGCTACCAAGACCACCTTGCGCGGCGTGCCAAAGGGGAACCGATTGCTTATATTTTAGGCGAGCGCGAGTTCTGGTCGCTGCCCTTGCGCGTGGGCCCAGGCGTGCTGGTACCGCGCCCCGACACCGAATGTTTGGTGGAAGTGGCGCTGCGGTTTTTGCAAGGGCAGGCAACGGTTAGCGTGCTGGACCTCGGCACCGGCAGCGGCGCCATTGCACTCGCCTTGGCGAGCGAACTGCCCACCGCGCGCATCGTCGCCGTGGAAGTATCACCAGCTGCCTTGGCCGTGGCTGCGGACAACATTGCGCGCCTCGCTCCTGACCGAGTGGAGCTATTGGCCGGACACTGGTTCGCGCCGGTTGGAGCGCAGCGTTTCACCTGCATCGTGTCGAACCCACCTTACCTCGCAGTGGACGACCCGCATTTGCCAAGCCTGGTCGCCGAACCGTTGGAGGCACTTGTCAGCGGGGCCGATGGTCTTGAGTGCTATCGCGAGATAGTCGCCGGTGCGCCAGCACACTTGGAGACCAGCGGCCTGCTGGCGATGGAGCACGGGCACACGCAAGGCGCCGCAGTACGCGCCCTGCTGGAAGACAGGGGCTTCAGCGGCGTGGTAACGCACCGCGACCTCGCAGGCCATGAACGGGTAACGAGCGGCGCCGCGCCGTAACGTGCTGAATCTCTCTGCCGCAAACTCTCCGCACCAGCATGGCGGCACAGGGACTGAAGAGGCGGAGACTAATGTGGCGCCATCGCAACCCAATCAATATCTTTTGTTACGATAGCTGTGCCGTACCCCGTTTGTTCGTGCCATGGAATCCGTATGAACCCGCCAGCCCCTGCCCCACTCCCCGACATTCGTCTCGCACATCCCATGCAGTTGTTCATCAACGGGCGCTGGGTAGAGGCGCGTGAAGGTGGCCACATTGACGTCGTTTCGGCGCACAGCGAGCAGGTCATCGCCACCGTCGCAGAAGGCACCGAAGCAGACATGGACGTGGCCGTGGCCGCCGCGCGTGCCGCCTTCGACCTAGGCCCTTGGCCACGGCTCAGCCCCGCTGAACGCGCCGCCTGGCTGCTAAAGCTGAGTGAAGCGCTAGCCCCGCGTCTGCCCGAGATTTCGCGCGCCTGGGTGGACCAAATTGGCGCGCTGGCCATGGTGGCGCCGTATGTGATGGGCGCCGGGCATTTCTGGTTCCAGTACTACGCCAACCTCGCCAACACCTTCCCCTTCGAAGAAGCGGTGGCGCCGTTCGACGGGCATGGTTCGGCCCTGGTGGTGCGCGAACCGGTAGGCGTGGTTGCGGCCATTGCTCCGTGGAACAACCCCTTTGGCATCATGACCGGCAAGCTGGCGCCTGCGCTGCTCGCGGGTTGCACTGTCGTGATGAAGCCTGCGCCGGAAACCCCGCTCGAGGCCTATATCATCGCTGAAGCCGCCGAGGCCATCGGCCTGCCGCCGGGCGTGGTGAACCTCGTTACCGCCCATCGTGAAGCTTCCGACTATCTCGTGCGTCACGCCGGCATCGACAAGGTGAGCTTCACCGGCTCCGTCGTGGCAGGCCGGCGTATTGCTGCGGTCTGCGGCGACCGTCTGGCGCGCTGTACGCTTGAGCTGGGCGGCAAGTCTGCGGCCATCGTGCTGGACGACTACGACGTCGCGGACGCCGCGCGCGCACTCGCGCAGGTCATCACCATGTCTGCCGGGCAGGTCTGCGCCACGCTCAGCCGCGTGGTGGTCAGCGCCAACCGCGCCGACGCCCTGGCCGAGGCGTTAAAGGCCGAACTCGAAGCGGTGCGTGTCGGCGACCCCAACGACCCCACCACGCAGATGGGCCCACTGGCCATGGCACGCCAGCGCGCGCGCGTGGAGGAATACATCGCCATCGGCCGCGCGGAAGGCGCTTGCCTCGCCAGTGGCGGTGGACGTCCCCGGCATCTGGAGTGCGGCTACTACCTGCAGCCCACGCTGTTCACGCAGGTAAAGCCGGGCATGCGATTGGCGCAGGAAGAAATCTTCGGACCGGTCATCGCCCTGCTGCCGGCTGCTGATGAAGCCGAAGCGGTGGCCATCGCCAACGACTCGCCGTTTGGCCTTTACGGCGCAGTGTTCACCCACGACCGTGACCGCGCCTACCGCGTGGCGCGCGGTGTGCGTACGGGGACGTTCTCGCAGAACCGCTTCCGCTTCGACCCGGGCCTGCCTTTCGGCGGGTTCAAGCAGAGCGGCGTGGGGCGTGAAGGGGGCCGCGAGGGCCTCGCCTCATTCACGGAATTCAAGTCCGTGCTGCTGGACACCTGAAAGCGCGGCAATCCTTTAAACTGTCGCCCGACATTTTCAGGAGTCTTCCCATGATCCGTTTCGAGACCTCGCTCGGCAACTTCGACGTCGAACTGTTTCCCAACGAGGCGCCCATCAGCGCCGCGAACTTCGAGCAGTACGCTGTCGATGGCCACTTCGACAGCACCATCTTTCATCGCGTCATCCCGGGTTTCGTCATCCAGGGCGGCGGCTACACGGAAGACATGAGTCAGAAGACCACCCGCAAGCCCATCAAGAACGAAGCGGACAACGGCCTGAAGAACCTGCGTGGCACGCTTTCCATGGCGCGCACCTCGGAGGTGAACTCCGCTACCTCGCAGTTCTTCGTCAACCTCGTGGACAACGCCTTCCTCGACCACGGTACCCGTGACTTCGGCTACGCCGTGTTCGCCAAGGTCACTGCCGGCATGGATGTCGTCGACGCCATCGCCGCCGTGCAGACCGGTCGTCAGGATGTACCGCTCGAGCCCATCGTGGTGCACAGCGCCAAGGTCGTGGCGGCCTAAGGGCCCATGCGTCGCCGCGCGGCTCCGCGGAGTTTCGCGCGGCGCGTAGCGCGCTGGCTCGGGCTGGCGTGCTTATGGTTCGCCGGTGTTTCAGTCGCACTGGTGTTGACCATGCGCTGGGTGCCCCCCGTGGGCAGTGCCATGATGGTGGAAGATGCCATCGGCCATTGGGCCAGTGGCGACTTCCGCTTTCGCCTCCACTACCAATGGCAACCGTGGGAGCGCCTCTCCCGCCACATCAAACTCGCAGTCATCGCCAGCGAAGACCAAAAATTCGCGTTTCATCCAGGCTTTGACTTCGCGGCCATCGACAAAGCGTTGAAGGCCAACGAACGCGGCCGCAAGGTGCGCGGTGCCAGCACCATTAGCCAGCAGGTGGCGAAGAACCTCTTTCTATGGCGTGGCCGCAGCTGGGTGCGCAAGGGGCTGGAGGTTTGGTTCACGGTGCTTATCGAGGCGCTGTGGCCCAAGCAACGCATCCTCGAGGTGTACCTGAATATTGCCGAACTCGGCCCCGGCACCTACGGCGCCGAAGCCGCTGCGCAGCGCTATTTTCACAAGCCGGCCAAGAAACTCACGCGCTCTCAATCTGCGCTGCTGGCAGCAGCGCTACCCAACCCCGTGCGCTATAGAGTGGACAAACCCGGGCCGTACATGAAGCGCCGGCAAGCTTGGATTTTGCGCCAGATGAACCACTTGGGTGGCGCGGAGTACATCAAGCACGTCGAAGAACTGGAATAAGCGGCGCCAGCAAGCTGACTCCCACACGGCAACTGCGAGCACCTTGGAAACAGGACCTATGGGAGCGAGCCCGCTGCGCTTAGTGCAGCAGCCGTGGCCCCTCATGGGCGGCGGGCGCGAAGAGCCCCCCAGCATCCACCGAGTCGAAACGCCACGCGCGGTTGCAGAACTCGCACGTCACCGTCACTTCGCCATCCTGCGCAATAATCTCTTCCACTTCAGCGCGGCCGAGCGCGCGCAGCAAGCTGCCCGTGCGCTCCCGCGAGCACGCACAACGGAACGACACCGGCACCGGGTCGAAATAGCGCACGTCTTCTTCGTGAAACAGGCGATGCAGCAATTCCTCGTCACCCACACCGAGCAACTCTGCCGGCGTCAGCGTCGCCGCCAAGAGGCACACGCGGTTCCACAACTCTTCTGCTTCGGCCCGGACGCGCGGGTCGTCTTCGGCTGAAGCGGAACTGCCGCTCGGTAGCTTTTGCAACAGCAGGCCCGCGGCGTGTTCGCCGTCCGCCGCCAGCCACAAACGCGTGGGCAACTGCTCGGAGCGTTCGAAATATTCTTGTAGCCCATCTGCGAGGCCGTTGCCGATGAGTGGCACCACGCCTTGGTAACGCGTGTCTTGGTCCGCCGATTCCACCGTGACCGTGACGCGGCCATCGCCAGTGACCTCGGCCAGCGTGCCCGGCTGTACCTCGCCGCGAACCCTGGCCACACCGCGCATGGCGAGCGAATCGGTGCATTGCGTTACCAGCAAGTGCAATGGGCCTTCGCCTTGCACTTGCAGCGTCAGGCGCCCATCGAACTTCATGGTGCCTGCCAGCAAAGCGGTGGCAGCCATGGCTTCCCCCAGGGCATCGCGCACCACCGGTGGATAGTCATGGTGCTCGTTCGCCGCACGCCAAGTGACATCGAGCCGCACGAGATAGCCGCGCACCGGGCTGTGCTCAAAGAGAAATTTGCGGAGTTGGTCGCTGTCGCTCATGAGGACCTGAGGGGTACTTCAGTGCAGGCCCGACGGCGCTTTGGTGCGCCCGGCCCGAAGAGAATTCTACCCACCGGCAAATCGCCGGCGGGTCTGAACAGCTACTGGCTTAACCAGCCAGCAGACGCTTGAGGATGTCGTTCAACTGCCCCGGGTTCGCCTTGCCACCCGTGGCCTTCATCGCCTGGCCGACAAAGAACCCGAACAGCTTGTCCTTGCCAGCGCGATAACCCGCCACCTGCTCGGGGTTGGCGTCGATAACCTGCCGGATGATGGCTTCGATGGCGCCAGTGTCGGTGATCTGCTTCAGGCCCTTGGCCTCGATCACTTCATCGGCGCTACGGCCTTCGTCCCACATGGCCAGCAGCACTTCCTTGGCCAGCTTATTCGACACAGTGGCATCGGAGATGCGCGCCAGCAGGCCGGCGAGCGCCGTGGCGCTGACCTTGGAAGCCGTGATGTCGAGGCTGTCGCGGTTCAGCAAGCCGGCAATTTCACCCATGACCCAGTTGGCGCAGAGCTTGGGCTCGCCACCAGCGGCTGCCACCACGGCTTCGTAGTAAGCCGCCAGTTCGCGGCTGGAGGTGAGCACGCCAGCGTCGTAAGCAGAAAGGCCGTGGTCGCTACAAAAACGCGCGGCCTTCTCGTCCGGCAGTTCAGGCAGCACCGCGCGCACGGCGGCGATGTCGCTTTCCGAAATGGCGAGCGGGAGCAAGTCCGGGTCGGGGAAGTAGCGGTAGTCGTTCGCTTCTTCCTTCGAGCGCATGGAGCGCGTTTCGTCGCGCGCGGAGTCGTACAGGCGTGTTTCCTGCACCACCTTGCCACCCGATTCGATGAGTTCGATCTGGCGACCGATTTCGTACTGGATGGCCTTTTCCACGAAACGGAAGGAGTTGATGTTCTTGAGCTCTGCGCGCGTGCCGAACTTTTCCTGGCCGACGGGGCGCACGGAAACGTTGGCGTCGCAGCGGAAAGAACCTTCCTGCATGTTGCCGTCGCAAATCTCGAGATAACGCACGAGCGTGTGGATTTTCTTGAGATAGGCCACGGCTTCTTTCGCGGAGCGCATGTCCGGCTCGGAGACAATTTCCAGCAGCGGCGTGCCGGCACGGTTCAAGTCGATACCGCTGAACGCGCCCAAGCCCTCGTGCATGCTCTTGCCGGCGTCTTCTTCGAGATGCGCGCGAGTAATGCCGATGACCTTCGTGCTGCCATCTTCGAGGAGGATGGGCATGGTGCCGTGCTGAACCACCGGCAGCTCGTACTGGCTGATCTGGTAGCCCTTGGGCAGGTCCGGGTAGAAGTAGTTCTTGCGGGCAAACACCGAACGCGGCGCGATAGTGGCACCCACGGCCAAGCCAAAGCGGATGGCCATGCGCACGACTTCGCCGTTCAGCACGGGCAACACGCCGGGATAGCCGAGGTCTACCAAGTTCGCCTGGCTGTTCGGCGGAGCGCCGTAGGCCGTGGATGACGAAGAAAAAATCTTCGATTTGGTGGCCAATTGGGCGTGGATTTCCAGCCCAATAACCACTTCCCATTCGCGCCCAGTGAGGGTGCTCTTCACGTATTCAGCCATGGTGCACCCCTTACGCGTACGCCGCCGGCAAGCGGCGGTGCCAGTCGGTGGCTTGCTGGTAGGCGTGTGCCGCCGAGAGCAAGCGCGATTCCGCGAAATGCGGGCCAATGAGCTGCAACCCGAGCGGCAGGCCATCGAGCATGCCGCAAGGAATGGACATGGCCGGCAAACCCGCTAGGTTCGCACCGATGGTGTAGATGTCGTTGAGGTACATGGTGATAGGGTCGTCCACCTTGTCCCCGATTTTGAAAGCCGGCGTGGGCGAAGTGGGCCCTACCAGCACATCCGCCTGCGTGAACGCGGCGGCGAACTCGCGGCTGATGAGCTGACGCACCTGCTGCGCCTTCAAGTAGTAAGCGTCGTAGTAGCCGGCAGACAGCACGTAGGCGCCCGTCATGATGCGACGCTTCACTTCTGCCCCGAAGCCTTCACCACGCGAACGCTTGTAGAGGTCCATGAGGTCTTTCGGGTCCTCGCAGCGGTGGCCGAAACGCACCCCATCGAAGCGCGACAAGTTCGATGAGCATTCTGCCGGTGCAACCACGTAGTACGTGGGTACGGACATACCCATGTTCGGGCAGCTGACATCGACAATTTCGGCGCCTTGGTCCGCGTAGACCTGCAGCGCGGCGCGGATGAGCGCGGCGTTGGCCGGGTCCAAACCGCCTTCCATGAACTCGCGGACCACACCGATACGCAGACCTTTCACGGACTGGCCGAGTTCCGCGCTGTAAGCAGGCACGGGAACGTCGACGCTGGTGGAGTCGCGCGGGTCGAAGCCGGCGATGGCTTCGAGGAACAGGGCGCAGTCCTCAGCGGACGGCGCCATGATGCCCGCCTGGTCGAGGCTGGAGGCGAAGGCGATCATGCCGTAGCGCGAGACGCGACCATAAGTGGGCTTGATGCCGGAAATGCCGGTGAGCGCGGCGGGCTGGCGGATGGAGCCGCCCGTGTCCGTGCCCGTGGCCACTGGCGCCAAACGCGCCGACACCACCGCTGCCGAACCGCCGGAACTGCCACCCGGGACGCGGTCGGTGTCCCAGGGGTTGCGCACCAGGCCAAAGTGGCTGGTTTCGTTGGAAGAGCCCATGGCGAACTCGTCCATGTTCGTCTTGCCGAGCAGCACGGTGCCGGCCGCGGCGAGGCGTTCTACGACGGTGGCGTCGTAGGGCGAGACGAAGTTCTTCAGCATGCGACTGCCGCAAGTGGTGCGGATGCCGTCAGTGCAGAAAATATCCTTCTGGGCCAGCGGAATGCCGGTGAGTGGGCCAGCCTGGCCGCTCGCGAGGCGCGCATCGGCGGCGGCAGCGTCTGCTAGCGCACGTTCGGGGGTGAGCGTGATGTAGCCATTCAGCAGACCGTTGTGGGCCTCGCTACGGGCGATGAAGTGGCGGGCGAGTTCGGTGGCGCTGAACTGCTTCTGGCGCAGGCCAGCGGCCAGTTCGGCCACGGAGAGGGTATGCAGGCTCATTCGATGACCTTCGGCACGAGGTACAAGCCCGCTTCCACCTTGGTGGCATTGGCCTGATAGCGGGTGTGCTGGTCCGTTTCCGTGACCACATCGGGCCGCAGGCGCTGGACTTGGTCCGCCAAGGGATGGGCCATGGGCGCGATGCCGGTGGCATCGACGGCGTTCAACTGGTCCACGAAGGCCAGGATGCTGGAGAGGCTGCCCGTGGCGGCGGAGATTTCGTCTTCGCCGAGGGACAAGCGGGCCAGATGGGCGATGTGCTCGACATCGCGGCGGGAGAGGCTCATGGGCGGGTGCCGGTTCCTGCAGGGGGTGGAAAGGTTCCGGGCGCGGGAAAACCGCAGAAAAACCCGGCCAGCCATGATAACACCGCGCCTTGCCCACTGTCCCACCCGTGCTATCATTCCTCCTTGTTTTCGGCGGGCTTTTCCGGTGCCTTGGCCTAGCGTGGCCAGCGGCGCCGCACCGGTCCGCGGTCCGCCGCTCCTGCCTCCCCGCCTGTTCCCATTTTTGGAAGCACCGCACCCATGTTCAAGAGCCTGCGCGGCTATTTCTCGAACGACCTGTCGATTGACCTCGGCACGGCCAATACGCTCATCTACGTGCGCGAGAAAGGCATCGTCCTGAACGAGCCCTCCGTGGTTGCCCTGCAGGACGAACCTGGCCGCGGCGGCAAGGTCATCGTCGCGGTAGGCCAAGAAGCGAAGAACATGCTCGGCCGCACGCCGGGGCATATCACTGCCGTGCGGCCCATGAAGGACGGCGTCATCGCTGACTTCACGTACACGGAAAAGATGCTGCAGTTCTTCATCAACAAAGTGCACGGCAACCGCTGGCTGCGGCCTTCGCCGCGCGTGCTCATCTGCGTGCCTTACGGCTCCACGCAAGTGGAACGTCGTGCCATCAAGGAATCCGCTGAAGGCGCTGGCGCACGTCGCGTCGACATCATCGACGAACCCATGGCGGCGGCGGTTGGCGCCGGCCTGCCCGTGCATGAAGCGCGCGGCTCCATGGTGCTCGACATTGGCGGTGGTACTTCCGAAGTGGCCGTCATCTCGCTGAATGGCATCGTGTACGCCGCTTCGGTGCGCATCGGTGGCGACCGCTTCGATGACGCCATCATCAACTACGTGCGCCGCAACTACGGCATCCTCATCGGTGAAGCCACTGCCGAGCGCATCAAGATTGAAATCGGCTCGGCCTACCCGGGTACGCAGGTTCGCGAAATCTCCGTGAAGGGCCGCAATCTTTCCGAAGGTGTACCGCGCGCGTTCACGCTGAACTCGAACGAAATTCTCGAAGCACTGCAAGAGCCGCTCGCCGGTATCGTCGGTGCAGTGAAGCAAGCACTGGAGCAAACGCCCCCGGAACTCGGTGCCGACGTCGCGGAACGCGGCATAGTGCTCACCGGTGGCGGTGCGCTACTGCGCGACCTCGACAAGCTGCTCGTCGAGGAAACCGGCTTGCCAGTGCTCGTCAGCGAGGACCCGCTCACCTGCGTGGCGCGTGGCGGCGGCCGCATCCTCGAGCTCACTGAAGACCATCCCGGCGCCTTCGGCTTGTCGTGAGAGTCAGCGCTGCCCCAGGCGCCCCGCTAGGCCCCGCGCGGGGCTCCACCACGGGCCTTCGGGCAGCCGTCATGGCACTAGCAGCCCTCGCGCTGATGGTGTCAGACCAAAAACAGAACCACCTCGAAACTGTCCGCTCAGTCATCACGACGGTCGCTTGGCCGCTGCGTTGGCTGGTGCATTCGCCGGTGGCTGCTGGCGCTTGGCTGGGCACCACCTTCGCCACCCGCGAACGTCTGCTGGAAGAAAACCGTGCCTTCCGCGAACAACAAGCGCTCTTGGATCTGCGCCTGCTGCGCTACGAGGCAGTTGAGCAGGAAAACCAACGGCTGCGTTCTCTCAACCGTGCGCTCGGGCCCGAAGCCCCGAAGGCCACCATGGCCGAGGTGCTGCGAGTAGATCTAGGGCCTTTTCGCCAGCGCGTCATCATCAACTCCGGCACCTTGGCCGGCGTCTTCGTCGGACAGGCCGTGGTGGATGCTGGCGGCATCGTGGGCCAAGTCCGCCGCGCCGGTTTGGTCTCGTCTGAAGTTATTCTCCTGTCCGACCCGGAACACGCCATTCCCGTACAGGTAAATCGCACGGGTCTACGCACCATAGTCAGTGGCACCGGACAACCCGCCACCCTTTCGCTGCCGTACTTGTCACGCAATGCCGACGTCCGCGTCGGCGACCTCTTGCTGTCTTCGGGCTTGGGCGGCGTCTTTCCACCGGGCTACCCGGTAGCACGGGTCACGGAGGTTCGCCGTGACCCAGCCGAACCACTAGCCGTCATTCGCGCCGAACCCCTGGCCGCGCTCGACCGCGACCGGGAAGTGCTGTTGCTCGACTACGTGGAGCCGCCCGTGGATGTAGACGCAGTGGCAGAGCCCACCACGCCACCGCCGGTGAAGCCATGAGCCGCGATGCTTTCGCTCCCCGCTGGGTGGTGGCTTTGTGGTTGTTGCCGGCACTCTTGCTGTCGGCCATTCCCCTGCCCGGCTGGCTGGCTCCGCTGTGGCCAGACTGGCTACTGCTCCTGCTGCTGGCCTTCGCCATGCACTCACCGCGCAGTTGTGGCCCCGTCACCGCCTTCAGTGCCGGCCTGGTTCTCGACGCATTCCGTGGCGTCCTGCTCGGCCAACATGCCTTCGCCTTCGTGGTGGTCGTGTGGCTAATGCACCGGTTCCGCTTGCGCCTGCGCATGTTCACGCCGTTGCATCAGGGGGCCGTTGTGTTCTCCCTGCTGTGGGTTTACCAGTTCCTGCTGTTCTGGATTGACGGCGTCAGCGGACACCCACTCACCACCTGGGCGCGTTGGCTGCCGGTCTTCACGGGCGCCTTGTGCTGGAACTGGCTCTCGGCTTGGCTGGAACGCCACGCCTTGCGTCACTGAGCCCGCTAACGCCATGGGCCGCCTACGCGTCAAAAACAACGTGCTGGAACAGCGTATTTTCACGGGCCGCGTCACCGTGGCGGGGGCCATCGTGGCCCTGCTGCTGTTCACCATCCTCGGGCGTCTGTTTTACCTGCAAGTAGTGCAGCACAACTACTACGCCGACCTTTCGCAGGGCAACCGTATCCGCATCGACCCTATGCCGCCCGACCGCGGCATCATCGTCGACCGTCGCGGCACCGTGTTGGCCGAGAACACGCCGGCCTACCAGTTGGAACTCACCCCCGAGCAAGTGCCGAACATACGCGACACGCTGACGCGCCTCGCGGGCTTGGGTCTCGTCAACCAAGACAACCTCGAGCCGCTCTATCGCTTGGTGCGTGCCAGCCACAAGTTCCGGGCCGTGCCACTGCGTCTGTCTATGAGCGATGAAGAAATCTCGCGCTTCGCAGTGCATCAACACACCTTCCCCGGCGTGGAAATCCGCGCACGTCTTGCGCGCTACTATCCTCTGGGTGCGCTGGGCGTGCATGCCTTGGGCTATGTCGGCGCCATCACCGACGCGGACCTGGAGAAGATTGACCGCGATGCCTATGCCGGCACTTCCGTCATGGGCAAGGTGGGTGTGGAAGCGGCGTTCGAAGATTTGTTGCACGGTAAGTCGGGCTACCGACAGCTGTTGGTAAATGCGGAAGGCCGCAGTGTGGAGCGGGTGGGTGGCGCGCAGGTGGCGGTACAACATAAGCGCCCCCGTGCCGGCAGCGACCTCGCCGTTGCCCTCGATGCAAAGCTGCAAGCCGTGGCAGAGCAAGCCTTGGCCGGCTGGCGCGGGGCCGTGGTAGCCATGGACCCGATGACTGGCGATGTGTTGGTGCTCGCCTCCACGCCAGGTTTTGACCCTAACTTGTTCACGCGCGGTATTTCCAACCGCGACTACCGCGCACTGGCCGACAGCCTCGACCGCCCCATGTTTAACCGAGTCTTGCGTGGCACCTACCCGCCAGGCTCTACCATCAAGCCGCTCATGGCCTTGGCAGGCCTCGAGTACGGCGTCATCGACCCGGACTACGCGCGTCCTTGCCCCGGCTGGTTCTCGTTGCCGCGCAGCAGACACCGTTACCGCGACTGGAAGAAAACCGGCCACGGCCACGCAGACATGCGCGATGCCATCGCCACTTCCTGCGATGTGTACTTCTATGCCTTGGCAGATATGCTCGGAATCCGGCGCATGCACGAGTCCATGACGCACTTGGGGTTCGGAGTCCGCACCGGCATCGACATTCCCGGCGAGAAGCCCGGCCTCATGCCCTCCCCCGAGTGGAAGAAAAAAGCCTATAAGCGTCCACAGGATCAGGTCTGGTTCCCCGGCGAAACCGTCATCGTGGGCATTGGCCAAGGCTACCTGCTGGCGACTCCCCTGCAACTGGCCCATGCCACCGCCATCATCGCCGCGAAGGGTCGCAACTTTCGTCCACGTTTGCTCACGGGCATTCGCGACCCGGTGAGTGGCCAGTGGCAGCGCTTGCAGCCCGTCGAAAGTGAGCGGGTACGTCTGAAAGACGAGGCGAACTGGGATGTCATTACCGAAGGCATGCTACGGGTCACCGAAAGCAACCGCGGTACAGCGTTCGGCGCACTGCGGGGCACGCCCTACCACGTGGCGGGAAAAACCGGCACCGCACAGGTGTTCAGCATTGGCCAGAACCAGAAATACCGCGAAGCCGATGTGGCGGAACGACTGCGTGACCACGCACTGTTCGTGGCCTTCGCGCCCGCGGAAGCGCCGCGCTTGGCTATTGCGGTGCTGGTCGAGAACGGCGGCCATGGCGCCAGCGTGGCCGCACCTATGGCCCGCGCCATCTTCGATGCCTACCTGCTTGGCAAGTACCCGGCGCCGAAAACAGCGGCTGTCATTGCAGGTTCCGCGGATACTGCTGCGGCCGGCCAAGAACCGGCGGGAGACTAGCGCATGTACGAAGACTGGCAGCGTTCCAAGGCGCAACGCGCTTTTACGCAGACCGGCGAGTTTCTGCGCCGGTTCAACCTCGATACTCAGTTGGTTGCTGGCCTCGGCTTGGTGATGGCGTTTGGCCTGTTCGTGCTCTACAGCGCCTCCAGTGAAAATCTGGCGCTATGGGAGGCGCAATTGGCGCGCTTCGCGCTGGCCCTGGGGTTGATGACGCTCATCGCTCAAATACCCCCACAATGGATTCGGCGCGGTGCACCCGCGGTGTATGTCATCGGCGTCATCATGCTGGTGCTCGTGGCGCTGGTGGGGGACACGAGCCTGGGTGCACAGCGCTGGTTGAACCTCGGCATCGTGCGCTTTCAGCCCAGCGAAATCATGAAGCTGGCGGTGCCACTGACCTGCGCTTGGTGGCTACATGAACGGCCCGTGCCCGTGTCATGGCGGGACCTCGGCGTGCTGATCTTCATCATCGGCATCCCCGCGGCTCTCATCGCCAAACAGCCTGACCTTGGTACGGCTGTACTCGTCTCGGCCGCTGGCGTCTTCGTGTTGCTGCTCGGCGGCCTCTCCTGGCAAATCATCGCCGGCGGTGGCGCACTCTTCGCCGCAGTGACCCCAGTGGCTTGGCATTTCATGCACGACTACCAGCGTCAGCGCGTCCTGACTTTGCTCGACCCCACGCAAGATCCGCTTGGCACCGGTTACAACATCATCCAATCGCAGATCGCCATCGGCTCCGGTGGCGTATTCGGCAAGGGCTGGATGAACGGCAGCCAGGCGCAACTGGAATTCCTTCCCGAACACTCGACCGACTTCATCTTCGCCGTCATCGGCGAGGAACTCGGCCTCTTGGGGCAAGGGTTGTTGCTCCTTGTCTACGGCTTCATTATCGGCCGTGCCCTATTCATGGCCATGGACGCGCGCGATACTTTCGGCCGGCTCGCCGCTGGCAGTATCGCGCTAACCTTCGCCGTCTACGTGGTGGTGAACGCTGGCATGGTCTGCGGCATCCTGCCCGTGGTGGGTGTGCCACTGCCACTGGTGAGCTACGGCGGCACGAGCGCCGTGACCCTCCTCGCCGGGTTCGGTATCCTGCTGTCCATCCATTCCCATCGGAAGCTCGTCCGTTGAACCGTCGCCCCCTCCCTGCCACCCGCTTCGTCGCGGCGCTTCTCGGCACGCTCGTAGCGTGCTGGGTGGCACCGGCAGCGCTGGCGATGGACAACACCCGTGAAGACGTGCGCAGCTTCAGCGCCGAAATGGTCAGCAAACACGGCTTCGACCCGGCATGGGTAGACACCATGTTGCTGTCGGCCACCTCGCAGCCCGCCATCATCGAAGCGATGAACCGGCCGGCGGAAAAGACCAAGCCTTGGTTCGAGTACCGCGGACGGTTCATGAGTGAACGGCGCATTCGCGAAGGCGTGGCCTTTTGGCAAGCCAACCGCGAACCGCTCGAGCGTATTGCGGCGGAACGGGGTGTGCCGCCGGAGATCATCGTCGGCATCATCGGCGTGGAAACTTTCTACGGCACCATCACCGGCAAGTATCGGGTGCTGGATGCTCTGGCCACACTCGCCTTCGACTACCCACCCCGTGCACCTTACTTCCGTGCAGAACTGGAAGAATTCCTGCTGCTCGCTCGCGAACATGGCATGGACCCTTTGCAGGTCACCGGCTCCTACGCGGGAGCGATGGGGGCACCACAATTCATGCCGCGCAGCGTGCGCGCCTACGCGCGCGACGGCGATGGCAATGACAAGATCGACCTTTGGCGCACTTGGCCGGACGTCTTCGCCAGCGTGGCGAATTTTCTGAAGCAGCACGGCTGGGTGACTGGCGAACCGGTGGTGGTGCCGGCCACGCTATTCGACCCCGACAACGTCATCCTCGATGGCAGCAAGCTGGCCACGCCGGAAACCGTCGACAGCCTGCAACGCAAAGGTGTGGAGTTCGAAGCCTTGCTGCCGGAAACGGCTCCCACCATGTTCGTGGCGGTCCGCGGCGCCTTGGGCCCCACCTATTTCGTCGGCTACAAGAATCTGTGGGTTATTACGCGCTACAACCGCAGCGTGCTTTACGCGCTGACCGTGAACGAATTGGCGGAGGCCGTGCACAGCGCGTTGGCACAAGCCGATGCCGCCGGGCCAATGGCCACGCCGATTACGGCACCCAGCCCATCGTCGAGCCCGGCACCAAGCCCCGCGCCGCCAGTCTCCGCCACCGCCTCGCCAACCACGCCATGACCAACCGCTCGCTGGTCCTGACGGTGGCGCTCGCGCTACTTGCCGGCTGCGTGGCTACGCCGCGCACGCCTCATCCTGTGGCACATTCTGCAACGCGCCCCGCAGCGTCTCCCGCCGCATCTCCCGTGGCATCTCCCGTGGCATCTCCCGCAGCGTCTCCCGCCGCAGCCACGGCTGTCCCACGCACCAGCAGCGACACCGCCTTCCCTAGTAGCGGCGCTGTACCCAACGCTAGCACCGGCGCCGGAGTGGCACCACCTCCCAGCGGCGGTACCAGCCCAGCCTCGCCCTTTGGCCCTGGCGTCAGTGCTGTAGCGGCTGGTCAGGCACCCCCACCACCCCCGCGCGAACTACTCGCCGCTATCGGCGACGCGCAGCCGCGCGTAGAAACACGTACGCGCCGTGGCAACCCGCCCGTCTATACCGTGCTTGGTCAAACCTACCAACTGCTGCGCTCTGCCGCCGGCTATCGCGAACGTGGCGTGGCCAGCTGGTACGGTCCCGACTTCCATGCCAAGAACACCGCCAATGGCGAGGCCTACGATATGTACGCCATGACCGCCGCACACCGCACCCTGCCTATTCCGGTGTATTTGAAAGTAACGAATCTGGCGAACGGTAAATCTGTCACGGTGCGTGTGAACGACCGCGGCCCGTTCAAGCACAACCGCATCGTGGACCTGTCGTATACCGCTGCCATGAAACTGGGCATGCTGAACAAGGGCACGGCTTTCGTTGAAGTAGAGGCCATTCTTCCTCCGGGCGACGATGGACTCCTGCCGGAGATGACGCCTGCCATGGCCGCCAGCGCACCGCGCGCGCCTTCGGTACCGCGTTTGGCCGCGCAAGCCAACGGCGGCCTGCTTTATGCGCAAGTGGGCGCCTTCGGCATCGAAGCCAATGCCCTGGCCCTGCGCGAGCGCCTGAACGAGGGCGGCGTGAAGAACGTGCTGGTAGTGCGGGGGACCCGCGATGGCAAAACGCTGTGGCTCGTCCGCATTGGGCCCATGGCCAGCGTCGATGACTACGATGCCGTGGTAGACCAACTGGAAGGCTTGGGAATTCGCGACATCAGTTTGGCGCGCTCTGCCTGGGCCCAGCCCAGCGCAGCGATGCCTTCTACGTGGTTGGAAAACTCTTTCGCTCGCGCACTGGCGGCGGTACCGCGGATGGCACGCCCACGAATGCCGTGAAAGATGGCTGCAAGACGGAAGAAGTTGAAGGCCAGATAGAAGTCGAGGTTCTCGATGCCAGCACGGCCGGTGCGTCGGCAGTAGGCCTCCACGTAGGCCTCTTCGGAAGGCAACCCGAGCGCCGCCAAATCAGCCCCCATCAACCCCGGCAGCGCGTTGCTCGGCATGCGCCAGGTCATGAGGTGGTAGCCAAAATCCGCCAATGGGTGTCCGAGTGTGGACAGCTCCCAGTCGAGCACCGCCAGCACGCGCGGCTCGGTAGGGTGGAAGATCATGTTGTCGGCGCGGAAGTCGCCGTGCACCAGCGCTGCGTCATCACCAGGCGGAATGTTCGCCTGCAACCAATCCAGCAAGCGGTCCATGTCCGCTACGCGGCCAGCCGCCGTGTCGTCACGGTATTGGCCACCCCAGCGCGCCAACTGTCTGGCAAAGTAGTTACCAGCTTTGCCGAAATCGGCGAGGCCCGCTGCGGCCGGCAAAATGCCATGCAACTGCGCGAGCGTAGCGTTCATGGCGTCGCAAATAGCAGCACGGCCTTCGCGCGGCACCTCGGGCAAGCGCGGGTCCCAGAAAATGCGCCCTTCCACATGGTCCATCACATAGAACGTCGTACCGACAACGCTCGGGTCTTCGCACAACGCCACGGCGCGCGCCACCGGGAAGCCCTGCCTACCCAACGCCGCAATGACACGGTATTCGCGGTCGACAGCATGCGCACCGGGCAGCAGTTGGCCGGGCGGCTTCTTGCGCAGCACGTAGTGGCGGCCATCCACGGTGATGGCGTAGGTGGGGTTGCTCTGTCCGCCACGGAACTGGCGCAGGTCCAGCGTGAGGGCATTGGCGAATTCGGGAACGTGCGTTCGCAACCATTGCAGCAAGGGCGCAGTATCGAGTTCGAAACCTTCGCGCACGGTACTGGTCGCTTGTTCAAGCGTACTCATAACGTGCTCACCGAATGCCCACCATCCACGCTTAACACTGCGCCCGTCATAAAACGTGAGGCGTCACTGGCCAGCAGCAGCAAGGCGCCGTCAAGGTCTGCCGGTTGCCCTAAGCGACGCTGCGGCACGCGCTTCACCAGCGCTTCACCGGCAGGCGTGCCGAAGTAATCGCGGTTCAAGTCCGACAGGAAATAGCCCGGTGCAATGGCGTTCACGCGAATACCGTAGCGCGCCCATTCCAGCGCCAATTCGCGCGTTAACTGAATGAGCCCGGCCTTACTGGCCGCATACGGCGCCACGGTGGCCGCCTGCCGCAAGCCGAGCACTGAGGCGATGTTGATGATGGAGCCATGGGTACCCGCAGCAATCAGCCGCCGCGCAGCTTCCTGCGCCACCAAAAAGGCTCCCTTGAGGTTGGTGTCCACCACCCGGTCCCAATCCGCTTCGGTTTGCTCGAGCGCCAAGGCGGCATGGGTGGTGCCGGCGTTATTGATGACGATATCCGGTACGCCGAACTCGGCGGGAATAGCCGCGAACGCGGCAGCCACACTACTGGTGGAAGTGACGTCGAGAGCCACGCTAGCCACGGTGGCACCGGTGGAGCGAAGTTCCACGGCCAACGTGGCGAGCAAGTCGGCACGACGCGCCGCCAACACCACGCGAGCGCCGGCATTCGCCAGCACCCGCGCAAAGTGCGCGCCGAAAGTCCCTGACGCGCCGGTGACCAGCGCGCAGTGGCCCGCAAGGTCGGCGCGCAGTTCACGCGGCGCGGGCAGGCTCATGCCGTCACGGAATAGCGTCGAAGCTCGGCACGAGCGTGGGCGTGGGCGTGCTGGCACTGATCGAGGCATTGCCCAACTGCTTGGCGGCGTTGTTGCCCCAGCTGTAAAGCTGGCCATCCGCCCGCAAGGCGACCGAGTGTGCGTTGCCACCAGCGCCGACAGCCGTGACAGTGCTAGCACCCGTGGCAACGGTATACGCCGTGCGCGCCGTGGTGGTGCCATCGCCCACTTCACCGGAGGCATTGGTGCCCGTGCCCTGCACCGTGCCGTCCGACATGGCCAGCAGGGAATGCACGTCGGAAGCCGATGCGCCCACCACGTCGAGCATCAAGCCCGCCGGCGTGGAAACATCCGCAGTGGTAGCCGTGCCGCGACCCAACTGCCCTGCGCTGTTCTCGCCCCAGGCATAGGCCATGCGGCGCGAGGTGAACGCGAACGAGGCATCCGCGCCAGCGGCAACGGCGGCGACACCGCGCAGACCGGTATCCACCGGCAAGCGCCGCACCACGAGCGTACCGTCACCTACCTGCCCCGCCGCATTGGTTCCCCATGCCCAGACGCTGCCATCGGTGCGCAGCGCCAGCGAATGCGCGTTGCCGGCGGCTACGCGCGCGACACCATTGATGCCGGCCACATTCGCGGGCGACGGCGACTGCGCACGGTTGGCAATACCCAACTGTCCACCATCGTCCAAGCCCCACGCACAGACGGAACCGTCGTCCAACACGACCAGCGAATGATCGCGACCAGCCGCAATGGCGATGGCCGGACGCGGCAGCGTTACTTTGCTGGGCGTCGCGCGCGCTGCTGTATCGCCTTGGCCCAGTTGCCCGTAGTTATTGCGGCCCCAAGCGTAGACATCGCCGTTCGCCAAGCGAACCAGCGCATGGTGTCCACCTACCGCGAGTTCAGCAGCCACTGCACCCGTCGGCAAAGTAATCTTGGTGGGCGTGTCCGTCGTCGCCGTG
>CAIOHZ010000145.1 GCA_903858165.1 uncultured Pseudomonadota bacterium | reverse complement strand
TGGCAAGCATCGTCGACTGCCGCCCATGCAGGGTTGGCTACGGACGCAGAATTCTCACGTGGATCCTTATCACTGTTCTGATTCGCCGCGTAGTAAACGCAGAACCGGTCCCTACCGAACGGATCGGTGTTCGTATACACGAGAGCGCCGGCCGAATAGATAGCCGTGCTGGTCCATTGTTCCAGAGAAGGTCCGGGCACACCCTGTAGACCGGTATCACCCTTGTCACCTTTGGGTCCCTGCAAACCCGGTGCACCTGGACTGCCATCCAAGCCATTGGCACCCGGCGCGCCCGGAAGACCTGCTAGGCCCATTTCCCCCGCTTCGCCGGCCGGACCTGTGTCGCCCTTAGCGCCATCTGCGCCTTTGGCTGCGAGCAATGCCCACGCAGTGCCAGTGTCGGTCGTTGGATCAACGCCCGTGCTTGTGTTCACGGCGAGGTAAGTAGATCCACCTGCAGTGACGACATCATTCGCCTTGTAGGCAGTGGACACATTCCACGCACCTAAGAATGTCAGGCCATCGCCTTTATCGCCCTTGTCACCCTTTGCTCCGGGCGCTCCTGCAGAACCGTTTGCGCCTGCAGCGCCCGTATCACCCTTCGCACCAGCAGGACCCTGCTGCCCGGGCGGACCCGACAATCCCGGCGAACCGGTGTCACCTTTTGGCCCCTGCGGACCTATTGGTCCCTGTGGACCAGTGGCGCCACCACCCGTCTTACTCTTCAGGGTGAACGCGTACGTGATCGCGCTCTTGCCCGATGGCGTCACGCTCAGCAGGTAGTCGCCATCGGCGAACACACCGGTCAAGGGAATACCAATGCCAGTCGGCGAGGCACCGGAAATGGCGACTGTGTTGCCGCCCAAACGCACTACTGGCGGCTTGGTGGCGCAGGTGGACGCGGTACAGAACGCAGTACCAGTGATGTCCAACTTGGTGGGCACGCCGGTGGACGAGTAGGTGGTGTACACGGCAGTGATGGTCTGTGCTTCGGCAGCAGAGCCAAACGCGGCCAAAGCCAAAGCTGCAATCCACGCGATTTGTTTGTTCATCAGCTATCCCCTGCCGCTGGTGTACCCAGCTTTTGCCGAATCATGCGCCGCATTCTAGTGCAGGGGTAATCCCCCCACTTTCGACGGCTCTGGGAAGTAGAGCTATGCGGCCATGGTCAGCCGCTGGTTTGGGGTGATGCCACCCAAGGCCATATTCGGTCTTTCGTGATTATAGTTCCACAGCCACGCAGTCGCGCAAAGCTGCACTTCGGCAATGGATGCGAACAACTGTGGCGCTAGCCATTCATAGCGCACCGTACGGTTGAACCGCTCGACATACGCATTCTGCTGTGGCTTACCAGGCTGGATGTAATCCAGCCGTATTCCCTTCTTCGCGGCCCATGCGATGACGGAGGCGCTGATGTATTCCGGGCCATTGTCACAGCGAAGTGCTCGAGGCTTTCCACGCCATTCGATTACCCGGTCCAAGGTCCGGATAACCCGCTCCGCCGGCAACGAGAAGTCCACCTCGATGGACAGCGCTTCCCGGTTGAAGTCGTCAATGACGTTCAGCAAACGGAACGATCTGCCGTCTTCCAACTGGTCGTGCATGAAGTCCATGGACCAGGTCTGGTTAATGCCATTAGGCACCGCCAGCGCCTCCGGCTTGGCCCGTACGAGCCGTTTGCGCGGCCGGATACGCAGGTTCAGCTCCAACTCCCGGTAGATGCGATAAACGCGCTTGTGGTTCCACTGGAAGCCCTTCACGTTGCGCAGATACAGGTAGCAAAGCCCAAACCCCCAGCTCCGGTGGTTGTCCGTCAGCCGGACCAGCCATTCGCCAATACGGTCGTTCTCGACGTTCCGCTGCGGCCGGTAACGGTAGGCACTCTCGCTCAGCCCAAAGGCCTCGCAGGCCAGCCGAATGGTCAGCCCCCGTTCCGCTACCGCCCATCTGGCCACCTCGCGTCGGCGAGATGGCCTTAGAGTTTTTTTGCGAGGGCCTCCGAGATGATGTCGGCTTTGATCTGCGCCTCGATATACAGCTTCTTCAGGCGC
>CAIOHZ010000144.1 GCA_903858165.1 uncultured Pseudomonadota bacterium | reverse complement strand
GGGGCCGTGGTGTTCACGGCCGTGGGTATTCTGCTGCAGCGCCGCCTGCACGATGCCGGTCGACGCCTACGCGTCACTCAATCCGAAAAATTCAAGGCCGCACAGGGTCCTGCCACTGTGGTGGCGGGTGTCATCATCGGCTTGCTGGTCACGTTCACCAGCGTAGGCGCTGGGGCTTTGGGCGCGGTGTTTCTGGCGTACCTCTACCCCCTGCGCCTCACGCCGCCCCGGCTCATCGCTTCGGACATCGTCCACGCCGTACCGCTGGCCATGTTTGCCGGCCTGGGGCACTTGCTCATCGGCCACGTGGACTTCGCCTTGCTTGGCACTTTGCTGCTCGGTTCGGTGCCCGGGGTGATGGTGGGCGCTGTGCTTTCTAGCCGTCTGCCGCACGGCGTGCTGCGCACAGCGCTGGCGGTGGTGCTCACCTTGGTGGGGCTGAAGCTTTGGTGGAGCGTGGCGTGAGCCTGGCGGCGGTAGTGCTGGCCGCGCCGTTGGCGTTTGGTCCGCTGCAGCTGGACATGAGCATTGCCCAATTGCAGGCCGCGGCGCCCACGGCTGGCTGGGAGGCCAAGCAGGTTTCCCCGTTCACGCAGCGCGTGTTCAGCATACGCAGCACGCAGCCGCTGGAAGTAGCGGGCGCGCGGTTCAACATGCACGCCGAGGTAGGCTATTACCACCAGCGCTGGGTGCTCATAGCCACGCTGCCGGCGAAAGATGCGCCCGCCTGCGAGCAGGCCATGCTGGGCGTGCTTGCCGCTCTGGAGCCGCAACTCGGGCCCTTCAGTAGCCGCGCACCACGCTCCATCCCCGGCAAGGGCGGCAATCTGGTGTGGCGTTCGCAGCAAGGCCCCAATGGCATCGTGGTCATGCCGTCCATGGGTACGGGCGCTGCAGGCAGCAGCAGTGGCGAACTGGTGGCATTCGGTACTAGCTCGCGAGTGTTGGTGGAAGCCTTCGACGACCAGGGCCAGCCCCGTGCCCGCAAGACCTTGCTCTCCCGTAGGCCGCCGAACTTCGACCTGTCTGCCTTCCAGCGGCAGGAGGGGCAGCGTGTCAGGGTGGATGGGCGTTTTTTCGCTTCGCTCTGCGAGTTGCAGCTGGAGCTGAACCGCGAAACTCCGCCGCCGGCACCCACGGTGTTCGATGCGGCCGCGGCGCGGGTGGTTTACGCCCCCAGCATTGCCGAGAAACACTTGGCGCTGCCCGATGAAATTGCTGCGTTGACGGCCCCGGTGGAAGTGGCGCTGAGCTGCCGCATCGACCGCGCGATGGGTGGCGTGCATGGTTGCGACATCGTGGGCACCACACCGCCGGCCGCACCGCTTACCGCCATCATGGAAACGTATGCGCACCGCCTAGCGCGCGAGCGGGCCTACGACACCAGCGGCGTGGACCGCGATGACCCGCAAGCCATGGTAGGCACCCTGCGCGTGAAGCTCGACCCGGCCGACCGTCGTCCCGTCGATTTCCTGGAAGCGCCACGCACGCTGCTGGAGCAGGTGGTGTTCACGCGTCAGCCCGAGCAGGCGGCGCCGGTATTCATGCTGGCCCGCCAGCATTTTGGCACCCCGCAAGACCGCGACATCGATATGGTGGTGAATGCCGTTTGCCGCATTGAGGCGGACGGCTCGTTGCTTTGCGGCAGCGCGCGTTTGGCAGAGCCCGTCGCCGGGAATGCGCCTGCAAAGCCCGGCACGCACGCCGAAACGCCGTCCTTAAGCCCGGAGCTACGTGACCTAGCGTTTCGCACCGCGGCCACCCGCTATCAGGTGGCGCCACAGCTTAGCGATGGCAAACCGAGCGTGGGTCGCGTTATCGAGCTGGCCCTGCGTTTCCGGAACTACTGACACTTGCGGATTCGTGCTCTGGCGCGAAGGGCGTAGCTAACGGTGCCGTTTTCCGCAGCGGTGTAAACGGCTCGCCAAGGCTGCGCCCCAGCACGGCCAGCGGCGCCAGTCCCACGTACTCGCGCACGCCCAGTGCTATCTCTTCGTTCGCATCCACGTGCACGTAGGTGCCATAGAGCCGGTTCCACACGAATGTCTGCCCCCTGATGATGCGGCGCGGTTTTCCGTCGATAAAGAATAGGTTTTCTGTTGGCTAATCCATGGTGGTTTACGTAACATTCCCAAGGGGGCAAGAGCGGTTGCCCGAAAGAGGCGCATGGAGTGCTGTCGTGGGTCAACAAGCGGAAGGAACGCGCGTTCTTACGTTGGTAGGCGCATGCACCTGTTTGGTGAGTTGGAGGGAATCGCATTGGACAGCACTGCAGAAGTTTCGCGGGTGAAGCTTTCACTGGCGGGCGCGGTGGTGCCCCGGGCCACCCCTACGAACCCCGCCTACCTTGCTTTGTGTGCCGCCAGCACCGTGTTGCTGTTGCAGGGCCCTATCGGCCCCTTCTACGACCGGCTGGCCCGCTGGCTACAGGCGCAGGGTAAGCGGGTTCTGCGCGTGGCCTTTCAGGGCGGCGACTTGGCAGATTGCCGCGCCGTGGAACCCTTGGCCTACCGCGGCACGCTGGAGGCATGGCCGGCTTTTTTGGGCGAATTGCTGGTTCGCGAGAAAGTGGATGCGGTTGTGCTTTTCGGGCAGTCGCGCAGTTACCATGCCGCGGCCGTGGAAGAAGCCCGGGACCGCCACTGCGCCGTTATCGTGCTCGAAGAGGGCTATTTCCGGCCCGGGTTCGTCACTATGGAGTTGGACGGCGTGAACGGCTATTCGCGCACGCTGGAAAACTACCGCTGGACCCACGAAACGCCCATTCCACCCGCGCCGCTTCAGGCGGACGATACTCCTCATCATTTTCGCAAAATGGTTCTCCACGCCACCCGCCATTACTTGGCGCTGTGGGCGCACCGGCACCATTTTGGCACCTACCAGCACCACCGCGAGCCCAGCCCCTGGCACTACTTCAGGTACTGGATGCGTACTTGGGCGCGTAAGGCGTGGCGCTACCGGCACGACCTGCACCTGGAGAGCGAGCTCATCGCCAGCGCTGTGCCCTACTTTTTGGTGCCGCTGCAGAACGACGGTGATGCGCAGATAACCCACCACAGTGTCTATGGCGAAAACAGTTTCTTCATCATGGAAGTGCTGCGTTCGTTCGCGGTGCATGCGCCCCCGGACAGCAAGCTGGTGT
>CAIOHZ010000143.1 GCA_903858165.1 uncultured Pseudomonadota bacterium | reverse complement strand
CCTGCTCCACTTCTTCGAGCAGGAACTCCATGAAACGCAGCGGCTGCAACACTACGTGCAGGCGTGGATGCAAGTAGGGCTCATCAACACCACGGTAAAGCGTCGTCAGAAAATCCAGGCGGAACTCGGGGTCTCGCGGATTCAACCAGCTGGCACCGCTGTTGCCGTCCAACCCCTGGATAGGCAACAACCCCATCTGCAGCGAGTCGATGGCGGCGACCGTGTCTATACGAATATCCGACGGCAGCGCTAAAGCCAGATTTTTACCGGCGTGTGCCAGGTCCACGTCCTGCGTACGTGAAACGTCGCCCCAACGAACCCCCAGTGAGTTGCCGAAGGCCAGAAATGCATGCGTTCCCACCAAAACGCCGCCGGCCGAAAAAAAGCCGTAGTCCGCCAACCTGCCAAGCACCCGCAGATGCTTTGGCAGAACCTCAGCGCACCCCAGAACGGCGGCGGACCTGGCCAGTGGACCCAGAACCGCCGCAGCTGGAGGTTGGCTGCTTCCCTCGATAAGCGCCTTCACGGAGTCGCTATCCGGCCCGACATACAGTTGCCGCAATTTCCCCGATGGCTGGGTGAACTGGTAATACCA
Organism: uncultured Pseudomonadota bacterium; assembly: GCA_903858165.1. Classification (GTDB taxonomy): domain Bacteria; phylum Pseudomonadota; class Gammaproteobacteria; order Steroidobacterales; family Steroidobacteraceae; genus CAIOHZ01. Next base: position 1,098 of record CAIOHZ010000143.1, on the reverse strand, counting down.
GTAGCGATGCCCCTTCACAGTCTTGGAAGCGAAAGATCCCGGCAGATCCGCTACCGTGCGGGCATGGTTCGCCGCCAGCGCACCCTGCAAAAGCTGGAGGTAGGCCGTCTGCGCCGTCAGGGACAAATCTAGGTAAGGGTGCATTGAGAAGTTATACTAGAATTCATTAAAAGTTAGTATAACCCGGCATTCCTACCGGGCGTAACAACACCAATAGAGTCGCTCCACCGGCTACGTTTCACTAGCCACGATTCATTACGCGAACAGCAAAAAATGCAGCGTTCCGCGCCCCAGAAGCGCAAAAAGGCCCCAGTTAGGGGCCTTTTGCGATTGTGCGAGACAGCTTCCGCTCCACCCCCCCACTCCTTGGGAAAGCATTCCCAAGTTCTGCCATGCAACGGGTATAGCTCCCTGCGGGGCCCGGGTTCGGGCCGAACGCTTCGTGGAGGGGGCGAACCCGCGTGCCAGCCCAAAACCCAATGCCGTTCGAAAGCCCGCCCACGCCGGAGGCGGTGCTGGAGCAACTGGCGCTGTTGCTAAGCCTGCTGGCACTGGACCTGCTGCCGCTGGGCCTGGCCGTAGGCGATGTGGAAAGCCTGCTGCTGAAGCACTACGTGGCCACGGCCACCGAAGCGCAAGGCGGCAAGGACGATGCCGCCACCACTTGCGCCGTGGCCATTGCCACCGGGCTTTCGCGGCACCGCGTGCACCAGCTGCGCCACCGGCCGCACGCCCCCGCCAAAACCCGCCGCATGAACCGCGCGCTGCGCGTAGCCGAAGGCTGGCTGGCGGACCGGGCCTACCACCCAGACCCCACGGCCGCCCTGCCGCCGCCGGCGCCCTACGCCGGCCGTCACAGCTTCTGCGCGCTGGTACGCCAGCACTCCGGCGACATCCCGCCCAGCGCCATGCGGAAGTTCATGGTGGAGGCCGGCATGCTGAAGGTGAAAGGCACGGGGCCGGGACAGCAAGTATGGCTACTTGCGCGTCCGCAGGACCCTGCCGCCCTGCGCACCGTGGCGCGGAAGCTGGCGGCCGTCATTCGCCTTTTGGAAAACTAGCAGCGGGTAGCGGCGGTCGTGGCCTGTGCGACGTCCT
>CAIOHZ010000142.1 GCA_903858165.1 uncultured Pseudomonadota bacterium | reverse complement strand
CTTGCGTGATGCCATCGCGGACATGGGCGGCGACCCGGCGCAGGTAAACCCGGTGGTGCCGACGCAGCTCATCGTCGACCATTCGCTAGCAGTGGAATACGCCGGCTTCGACAAGGACGCGTTCGCGAAGAACCGCGCCGTGGAAGACCGGCGCAACGAAGACCGCTTCCACTTCATCGACTGGACGAAGAAAGCGTTCAAGAACGTCGAGGTCATTCCGCCGGGCAACGGCATCATGCACCAGATCAATCTGGAGCGAATGTCGCCGGTGGTCCATGCGCAAAACGGCGTCGCCTTCCCGGACACGCTCGTGGGCACGGACAGCCATACGCCGCATGTGGATGCGCTCGGCGTCATCGCCATCGGTGTGGGTGGGCTGGAAGCAGAGAACGTGATGCTGGGCCGCGCCTCGTGGATGCGCCTGCCGGATATCGTGGGCGTGGAGCTCACGGGCAGGCCAGCGCCTGGCATTACGGCGACCGACGTAGTGCTCGCGCTCACCGAATTCCTGCGCAAGGAAAAGGTGGTCGGTGCGTATCTGGAGTTCAAGGGCGAAGGCTCGGCTGCGCTCACGCTCGGCGACCGCGCCACCATCTCCAACATGGCCCCAGAATATGGCGCTACGGCCGCCATGTTCTTCATCGACGACAAGACGCTGGATTACCTGCGCCTTACCGGCCGTGAAGACGCGCAAGTGCAGTTGGTGGAGACATATGCGAAGACGGCCGGCCTGTGGGCGGACAGCCTGCGCACCGCCGAATACGAACGCACGCTGCACTTCGACTTGGGCACCGTAGTGCGCAACATGGCTGGCCCTTCGAACCCGCACAAGCGTCTGCCCACTTCGGACCTGGCGGCACGCGGCATTGCTGCCCCGTGGACCGAGACGCCGGGTGAGATGCCCGATGGTGCGGTCATCATTGCGGCTATCACTTCCTGCACGAACACCAGCAACCCGCGCAACGTCATTGCTGCCGGCCTGCTGGCGCGCAATGCGAATGCGCGGGGCCTGGTGCGCAAGCCTTGGGTGAAGACCTCGCTGGCGCCGGGCTCGAAGGCGGTGCAGCTTTACTTGGAGGAGGCGGGCTTGCTCACGGAGCTGGAGCAACTCGGCTTCGGCATTGTCGCTTTTGCCTGCACCACCTGCAACGGCATGAGCGGTGCGCTGGACCCGAAGATTCAGCAAGAGATCATCGCGCGCGACCTCTATGCCACGGCAGTGCTTTCGGGCAACCGCAACTTCGACGGACGCATCCACCCGTATGCGAAGCAGGCCTTCCTGGCCTCGCCGCCGCTGGTGGTGGCCTACGCCATTGCTGGCACCGTGCGTTTCGATATCGAGAAGGACGTGTTGGGTGTTGACGCGAGCGGCGCTGAAGTTCGCCTGAAGGACCTGTGGCCCGCAGATGAAGAGATTGATGCGGTCGTGGCCCGCAGCGTGAAGCCGGAGCACTTCCGCAAGGTGTACGAGCCCATGTTCACCTTCGCTGTGGACACTGGCCCGAAGGTGAGCCCGCTGTACGCTTGGCGCCCGCAGAGCACGTACATCCGCCGCCCGCCCTACTGGGAAGGTGCGCTGGCTGGTGAACGCACGCTGCGCGGTATGCGTCCGCTGGCGGTGCTGCCGGACAACATCACCACGGACCACCTGTCGCCTTCGAACGCCATTCTGCTCGACAGCGCAGCGGGCGAGTACTTGGCGAAGATGGGCTTGCCGGAAGAAGACTTCAATTCCTACGCCACGCACCGCGGCGACCACCTGACAACACAGCGCGCCACGTTCGCCAACCCCACGCTCATGAACGAGATGGCGGTGGTGGACGGCAAGGTGAAGAAGGGCTCGCTCGCGCGTGTTGAGCCGGAAGGCCAAGTGGTGCGCATGTGGGAAGCCATCGAAACCTACATGGAACGCAAGCAGCCGCTCATCATCGTGGCGGGTGCGGACTATGGGCAGGGCTCGTCGCGCGACTGGGCCGCCAAGGGCGTGCGTCTGGCGGGAGTGGAAGCCATTGCGGCCGAAGGCTTCGAGCGCATCCACCGTACCAACCTCATCGGCATGGGCGTGCTGCCGCTGGAGTTCAAGCCGGGCGTGAACCGCTTGACGCTCGGCATCGACGGCACGGAAACGTTCGACGTGGTGGGTGAGCGCAAGGCCAGGCAGGACCTCACGTTGGTTATCCATCGCCGCAACGGCGAACGCGTGGAAGTTCCCATGACTTGTCGTCTGGACACGGCGGAAGAGGTGTCCATCTACGAAGCGGGCGGCGTGCTGCAGCGCTTCGCACAGGACTTCCTCGAACACAGCAAGAAGCACTGAGAGCCGGGGTTCGCCCCGGTTCGCTTTCGGGCCGCTTTCGGCCCGCTTTCGGAGCTAAGCACCATGTCCAACGCACCGCAAATCCGTATTCCCGCCATCTATCTGCGCGGGGGCACCAGCAAGGGTACGTTCTTCCGCTTGCAAGACATGCCCGCCAGCACGCAGGTGCCGGGCGCCGCGCGCGACCGGCTGTTCCAGCGCGTAGTCGGCAGCCCGGACCCGTATGCCGCGCACATCGACGGTATGGGCGGTGCCACGTCGTCCACTTCCAAGTGCGTCATTCTTGCCACCAGCGCGCGCCCGGACCACGATGTGGACTATCTCTACGGGCAAGTGTCCATCGACAAGTCGTTCGTGGACTGGAGCGGCAACTGCGGCAATTTGTCCGCGGCTGTTGGCCCTTGTGCCATCGCCATGGGTTTGGTGGACGTAGCGCGCATCCCGCAAGACGGCGTCGCGGTCATTCGTATCTGGCAGGCGAACATCCAGAAAACCATCATCGCGCATGTGCCCATCACGGCCGGGCAAGTGCAGGAGACGGGTGACTTCGAACTCGACGGCGTGACATTCCCTGCAGCGGAAATCGCCGTGGAGTTCATGGACCCGGCGGAAGAGGGTGACGGCGGGGCGATGTTCCCCACTGGCAATCTGGTGGATGACCTTGAGGTGCCCGGCGTCGGCACGTTCAAGGCCACCATGATCAACGCCGGCATTCCTACCGTGTTCGTCAACGCTGCGGACATTGGCTACACCGGCAAGGAACTGCGCGAGGCCATCAACACGGACCCGGCGGCGCTGGCGCGCTTCGAAGCCATGCGCGTGGCCGGTGCGCTGCGCATGGGTCTCATCAAAGACCCCGCTGAGGCTGCCACGCGGCAGCACACGCCGAAGATCGCTTTCGTGGCGCCGCCGCAGGACTACCAGGCTTCGAGTGGCAAAAGCATTGCTGCCAACGATGTCGACCTGCTGGTCCGCGCACTGTCCATGGGCAAGCTGCACCACGCCATGATGGGCACGGCCGCCGTGGCCATCGGCACCGCTGCGGCTGTGCCGGGCACCCTCGTGAACCTAGCAGCCGGTGGCGGCGACCGCACGTCGGTGCGTTTCGGCCACCCTTCGGGTACGTTGCGCGTGGGCGCGGAAGCGGCGCAGGTGAACGGCGAATGGCAGGTGAAAAAAGCCATCATGAGCCGCAGCGCGCGGATCTTGATGGAAGGCTGGGTGCGCGTGCCAGGCGATGCGTTCTGAAGCGGCGATGAAGGGCCCAAGGTGAACGCTCCGTTGAACCTACTTTCCGATAGGCCCATGGTCGAGGCGACAGCCGTTCTTGCTGCTGCTCTGGCCGCGCTATTTGTTGCCGGGACTTCGCCGGCCGGCATTGCTCTGCCTGCGCGCGTGCGCGGACACAGCCAGCCCGGCGGCGCTCGCATACCTGGCACCAGCTTTGAATTAGCGCCCACTGTCGCAGCGGGAGCGATGGCCGCGCTGCTGGAAAGGCACTGCGACGCCACATTTGCGCAGCGCTTTGCAGAAACGCTCGCGCAAGCAGACGCTGCGTCCCGTGCCGCCCCTGGCCATGGGCAAACCGGCCCGACGATGACTGAAGTGTTGGCGCTATGTGGTGTGGCTGCCGCGCCTTCACCGTCGACGGCAGGCAGTGCCGTGCCTGCACACACTTTGGCTTCCGCCGTTGGTGCACTCGCTTCTGCCATGCGGCCGCAATTCCGAGCGGACGAGGAGCAACGCGTGTTGGCTTGCTTCGAACAGCCCAGTGCGCTGGCCGCTATGCCCGTTCGCGACTTCATGGCTTTGCTGGTGCGCCTGTAGAGCCGCGAGCAAGCGCGCTCCCATACGTAGCCAACTCACTGTGGGAGGCAGCTTGCTGCCGATGGTCCTGAATTCGTTGCACAATGGCGGCATGGCTGCCACTCCCGTCATCTACGACTGCGATCCCGGTGTCGACGACGCCGTCGCTTTGTTCCTCGCCTTCGCCGCGAGCGATGCCATCGAACTGCTGGGCATCACCACGGTGGGTGGCAATGTGGCGGTGGAACTCACCGCGCGCAACGCGTGCCTCGTGCGCGAATGGGCTGGGCGCGAAGACGTGCCGGTGCATGCTGGCTGCGCGGGGCCGCTCTTTCTGCCCGCCGTCGATGCGCAGCATTTCCATGGCGAAAGCGGTTTGGGCACTTTGCCCATTCATACGCCGCGTCTTGGCGTGGCGCCCGGGCATGCCGCGAACTTCATCGTCGAACAGCTGCGTGCGCGGCCCGCAGGCACTGTCACGCTGGCCGTTAGCGGCCCGCTGACCAACGTGGCGCTGGCCTTGCGGCTGGCGCCCGACATCGCCCGGCGCATCGCCTGCGTGGCGTGGATGGGTGGCGCCCGCACGGCGGGTGGCAACATCACGGCGTCGGCGGAGTACAACGCCTATGCGGACCCGCACGCTGCCGCCATCGTCGTCGCGGCGGGT
>CAIOHZ010000141.1 GCA_903858165.1 uncultured Pseudomonadota bacterium | reverse complement strand
GCTTCGCTGGCACGGTGTTGGTAGACCAAGGCACCGCGGACAAATTTCTCGAAGGGCAGTTGTTGTCGCAACGCTTCATCGATGCCTGCGCCGCGGCCGGGCAGCCACTGGACTTCCAGTGGCGCGAAGGCTACGACCACGGCTATTTCTTCATCAGCACCTTCATGGCGCGGCACTTGCGCCACCATGCCGCGGCGCTGGGCTGCGGCTGACACGCGGTCAAGGTTCTGCTGCGGTTCAAGGAACCACAGCAGAACTTCAGCGAACGACTACCCGAGCAGCTTCTCGCGGCGCCACAGGCGCACCACGAATACCAGCAACACGGCGGCCAGCAATAGTGAACCGCCGGCGGACAGCAGCCCGTCGGTTAACGGAATCGCTTCGTCGCGTAGCAAGCGCGCAATCAGAAAATGCTGGCTCAGGCTCGGCACAGCCATCAGTAGCGCAGTTGGCTTCATGCCGGTCATGGCCGCTACCATGATGGGCAGCGTTGGTATCAGCAGCGCGCCCGTCATCCAGCTTTGCGCTTCACGGAAGCTGCGCGCGAACGAAGCCACTAAGGTCAGCAGGGCAGCAGCTAACGGCACAAACGGCAGCAGTGACAAGAACACGCCGGTCAGCACCTTGGGCCCTAGGTTCGCGCTCATGCCGATGGATTCCAACGGCACGAAACGTAACGAGATGGCGAACGACGCGAGCGTCAATACCAACGACACGCCCGAAAACACCATCGTGGCGACAAACTTTCCCGCCACCAGAGCTTCACGCGAAACCGGCAACGAAACCAAAGGTTCCAGCGAACCACGCTCTCTTTCGCCGGCAGTAGCATCGATGGCGACATACATGCCGCCGATGAGTGTTGAGAACAGCAAGAAGTAACTGAGGATAGCCAACAGCGATTGCGCGCGCGAGGCCGGGGTCGACACGTCGATTTCATCCACCACGACGGGCTGAGCAATGCTGGGGGCCACGCCGCGTGCGGCCAATCGCAGTGCAGAAGTTTGGCTCGAATAACTCTCCAGCAAGCGGTCCAGTCGGCGGAAATCGCGCTGCGAATCCTGGTCGGAAGAATCGACATAGACCTTCACGCCAGCAGCCTTCGCGGCACGGAAGCGTTCGCCGTAGTCGGGGCCAATGACCAGCACCAACCGTGGCTTGCCATCGCGCACTGCCGCCGGAATGCTGGCTTCGTCCTTCGGTGCCGAAACACCTTCCAGACCCTGGGATTCCAACCAATGCACCAAATTCGGTGCGTGCTCTTTGCCCATCACCGCTACTTGTAGCGGCTTGTCTTGTTCGTCCACACCGCGCTTCAACATGGTCTGCATGCTGAAACTGAACATCAACGGCCCAAATAGCGGCGCCAACACCAGTGCCGACAGCAAAGTGCGACGGTCACGGAGGCTTTCGAGAACCTCCTTGCGAACCACTACCCACCAAGGCTTCATGGCTGCACCTCCGCGGTATCGCTGCCTAGCAGTTTCACGAAGGCATCTTCCAAGGTGGTGGTGCCCGCTTGCTCGCGCAATTGCTCCGGCGCCCCGGCGGCCACGACGCGTCCACCAGCGATAATCACCACCTCGTCGCAGAGCGCAGCCACTTCTTGCATCACGTGGCTGCTGAACAAGATGCAGTGCCCCGCGGCGCGCAATCCGCGCAACACTTCACGCAAGGAACGAATGGCCATGACGTCGAGGCCATTGGTGGGCTCGTCGAGAATGAGGTTACGGGGCGAATGCACCAAGGCACGGGCAATGCCCACCTTCACTTTCTGGCCTTGCGAGAACCCTTGTGTCTTGCGGTTGGCCGCCTCGCCCAGTTCGAGCATGGCGACCAGTTCGTCGACACGCTGGTCGAGCGCAGCCCCAGACATGCCGTGCAGTTCGCCGAAGTAGCGGATGTTCTCGCGTGCAGTCAGATGCGGATAAAGCCCGGCGCCATGCGGCAATACTCCCAGTTGCCGCCGGGCCTCGGTGTGCTCCGGGCCAGCTAGCAAGCCGTCGACGCGTGCTTCGCCTCGGTCTGGACTGAGGGCGCCATAGAGTAAGCGCAACGTTGTGCTCTTGCCGGCGCCATTCGGGCCGAGCAGACCCGTGATACGTCCATCCGGTGCCGTGAAGCTGACGTCGCGGACGGCTTCGACGGTACCGAAGCGCTTTGCTAACCCGGTAACCTGAATCATGGGGCAGTCCCGTTGGCGTCGAGGAAGAAGGGACGGGTGAGGTCCACCTTTTGCAGGCATTTCACTTCGAGGCCCTTGGCCGTGCCGGCGGCGATGAAGTCTGCAATGACTCGCGGCGCACACGGCGCGGAAAACTGTCCGTGGCCGTTGCCCTTCACCGCTACGTGCAGGGAATCTTTGAGGCCCGCCTTGGCACGTTCCGCATAGACGGGTGGTGTTACCGGGTCTGCGGTGCCCGAGAGCAACAAGAACGGTACCTTCGACTGCAAGGGTTGGCGGAGGTCGGCGTCTAGCACGCCGCGTGGCCACACGGCGCAAGAATTCACCAAAGCATCGAGTGTTCGTGTGCCGAGATAGGTTTTGCCCATCGCCTCGCGGTCCACGTCGGCTGCCGTCAAGAACGGCAAGTCTTCGGTGCACACCACGGCGTTGTGCATACCAGGTGCCAGTTGGTCACCCAAGTCTTTGCCTACGGCCAGCGCTTGCGCCAGCAAAGGGCCGGGCCGCCCAGTCGTCGCTTCGGACATCAGGAACGGCAGCAGACTCGCCGATATAGGGCTGTACGACAACATTCGTACCGCCAGACCTAGCGTGTTCAGCGTGAACTGCTGGGTTTCCGTTTTGCCACTCACGGGGTTGTTCAGCGTAACGGACTGCGGTGCTACCGCCAGTTGCCCAACCAGACGCGTGAAACGTTCGCTCAGTTGGGGGTAAGCCGCGCGGCACGCGGCCTCGGCAGCACAGCGCGCGAAGGCGTCGTCGAGCACACGCTGCGCAATCAGGGCCAGATCCGGCCCGAGCGTCAGCCCGGGTGGCACCACGCCGTCGATAACCACAGCGCGGGTGTTGGCCGGATGACGACGCGCGTAGTGTTGCGCCACGCGAGAACCATAGGAAATGCCGTAGAGATTCACTTGCCCGTAGCCGAAGGCGGCACGTACGGCGTCCAAGTCGCGCACGGCCACGCTCGTGGTGTAGAAGCGCGGGTCCCCGGGCAACTGGGCCAGACAAGTCTTCACCATCGCCGCGGTTTCGGCTGGCGTGGGCGGTGGGCCTTCTTCGGCCTCGTCATCGGGCAGATCGCAGCGGAGCGCATTGGAACCCCCGGTACCGCGCTGGTCCACCATCACCAGATCGTGTTGGCGGTGCAGCCGTGAGAACGCGCCGAGAATAGGTGCGAAGCTCTCCCTGGAACCTTGGCCGGGACCACCAGCGATGAGGAACACCGGCGCCAGCTTGGCGCCGCGGTCGAGTGCTGGCAGCACGGCAATGGCCAGCTTCAGGCGCTTGCCTTCAGGGTGGGCGTAGTCCTCTGGCACCTCGAAAGTACCGCAGCGCGCCGCCACCGTCGTAGGCGATTGTTGGGACGACAGCCGGCAGTCCTTGAGGGAGATGCCGGGGGCGGTCTGCACGGCGGCAGCCACCGGAGGGGCTGCCAAGGCTGGTTGCCAGGGTGCGGCCACCAGAACGGGGAGGCTGACGAGCAGGGCAGCCTTCAGCAAGGGCTTGTACATGGGCGCGACAGTACCTGAGATAATGGAGCCATGGAATATCCCGAAGTCCTCATTGTCGGCGGCGGCCACGCAGGCACGGAAGCGGCGCTCGCGGCAGCGCGCATGGGCGTGCGCACCTTGCTGGTGACGCACCGGCTGGATGCGCTCGGGCAGATGAGCTGCAACCCCGCTATCGGGGGCATCGGCAAGGGCCACTTGGTGCGCGAAATAGACGCACTGGGGGGTGCCATGGCGCTCGCGGCGGACCGTGCCGGCATTCAGTTCCGTACCCTGAATGCCAGCAAGGGTCCGGCTGTTCGTGCCACCCGCGCGCAGGCGGACCGCAACCTTTATCGCCAAGCCATTCGTGCGCAGCTAGAGGCGCAGCCGGGGCTGCAGTTGCTCGCTGCCGAAGTCACAGCGCTGCGTTTCGTGGCGGGCCGTTGCGTGGGGGTGGAACTCGCGGACGGCAGCGCTATCGAGGCGCAGAAGGTAGTGCTGACCACCGGCACTTTCCTCGCCGGCCGCTTGCATGTCGGTCTGGAACAATCCGTGGGCGGGCGTGTTGGCGACCCTGCCGCCGTGCGCTTGGCGGATTGCCTGCGTGGGCTGGGCATGAATACCGGTCGCTTGAAGACCGGTACACCGCCGCGGCTGGACGGGCGCACGCTGGACTGGTCCGCCATGGAATTGCAGCCCGGTGATGAGCCGCGGCCGGTGTTCAGCTTTCTCGGCCGCCGCGAACACCATCCGCGCCAGATTGCCTGCCACATCACGCACACGAACCCGCGCACGCACGACATCATCCGTGCCGCCGCCGAGCGTTCACCCATGTTCACCGGCGTCATCGAAGGCACGGGCCCGCGCTATTGCCCTTCGGTGGAAGACAAGGTGACGCGGTTTGCCGCGCGCGAGAGCCACCAGGTTTACATGGAGCCGGAAGGGCTCGATACGCACGAGGTGTATCCGAACGGCATCTCCACCAGTTTGCCGGCCGATGTGCAAGAAGCGATGGTACGGTCCATTCGTGGCTGCGAAAACGCCGTGCTCACGCGGCCGGGCTATGCCATCGAATACGACTTCTACGACCCGCGCGACTTGCAGCCCACGCTCGAAACGCGCGCCGTGCCAGGCCTGTATTTTGCCGGGCAAATCAACGGCACCACGGGCTACGAAGAAGCGGCGGCACAAGGCTTGTTGGCCGGTACGAATGCCGCTCTGGCGGTGCTAGGCCGTGGGCCGTGGTGGCCAACGCGTGGGGAAAGCTATCTCGGCGTGCTGGTGGCCGACTTGCTCACGCAAGGCGCGCCAGAGCCTTACCGCATGTTTACCAGTCGCGCCGAGTTCCGCTTGCGGCTGCGTGAGGACAACGCCGACTTGCGTTTGACGCCCGTGGGTCGTGAGCTTGGCCTGGTGAACGACGAGCGCTGGGCCGCTTTCGAGCAAAAGCGCGCGCTGGTGGAAAGCGAAGTGGCGCGCTTGCAGTCCGCGCGCGTGCCTTCCGCTGCGGGCAAGGAAAGCGCCTGGGAATGGCTGCGTCGCCCGGAGAGCCGCTATACGGAAGTGGTAGAGCATGCTGATGTGGGCGCCGCTGCAATGCCAGAGGATGAATGGCTAGCGCAGCAAGTCATCGAACAGGTGGACGTGCAAGCCAAGTACGCGGGTTACTTGGCCAAGCAAGACGTGGAAGTAGCGCGGCAGCAGCGCCATGGGGAAACGGCGTTGCCGGCGGATATCGACTATGCCTTGGTAGATGGCTTGACCAACGAAGCCCGTCACCGTCTCGCGCGCCACCGCCCGGCGACGCTGGGGCTGGCTTCGCGCTTACCGGGCATTACCCCGGCCACGGTCGCGCTATTGCTTATTCACCTGAAGAAGCGCGGTCGCGCCGCTTAGCGGATGCATTCCAGGAACGCGATGGGTGAAGCCCCCATGAAGTCGTTCCAGTGGTCGGCCGCGTGCTCTGCGTTCGCGGCAGGGGAGAGCTGCGGTGCATGCCAACGCACTTCGCTGAAACCGGCTGCGCGCAGTGCCGTTTCATGGATGGCGGTATCGAGGTAGTAATTCTCTATTTCGAAAGGGCCATCGGCCAGATGGAAGCGCCAAGTGATAGGGGCGCCCTCGCCGAACGGTCCTTGTATCTCGGTCTCGAAGCCGTAACGACGGAACGAGGGAGCGCTGGGGAAGTGCAGTGCGGGGCTTGAATTCACGGTGATGAAACGCCCACCCGGCTTGAGGCTGCGGGCGATGCCGTTGCACATGGCCTGCAGTACGGTGCGGTCCGGGGCGTAGTTCAGCAGGTAGGCGGCGGCCACCAGATCGAAGCGGTTCATATAGGGAAGGTCGCAGGCGTCACCCACCGTATAGGTAATGCCCAGCGCATGCCGCTGCTCTTGTTCCTGCGCCAGCGCAATCATCCCCGCTGAAAGATCAACGCCTGTGACGTGCGCGGCCCCTTGCTGGTGAAGACGGCGCGTGTAGAAGCCCTCGCCGCAGGCCACGTCCAGAACGTCCAAGCCCTGCAAATTGCCAACCAGCCCGAGCAAGGTATGCGCTTCGATATGCACGCGCCACGGGGCTTGCTTGGAGCGCTGGTACTGCTCGGCGATGGGATCGTAGTTGGTCGTCATGCTGGAGCTCCCGCGGCAAGCTCCTTGCCGGGCGATGTGAATGGGGGCGGGGTTAGAGGGGCCGCAGCGTGTAACGGGCCACTTTGCCGTCACGCAGTTCAAACCACACGAAGAACGGCCGTTCGGGACCGGGGCCTTCAACCGCCGCCAGAAAAGCGCCGCGTTCCCCGTCGCACACCAAATCGCGCACGCGATGGCGAATGCCGGCTTCTTTCAGCTTATCCACGCGTTCGCTCAGGAACGCTTGCACCTCGGCGCGCCCGTTGAACCGTGTGGGCTGGTCGCGGCGGCGGTAATCGTGGTGTTCCCATACCTGCACATGCGACCACTGGATGTCTTCATGGAAAGCGGACACCGCCGTGGCCATGTCGCCACGGTCGATGGAGTCGTAATAAGTGGTCTGGAAAAGGTGCAAGGCGAGTTCGCGTGCGTCCATCGATAGAGCTCCTGGCCTTAAGCCATTACTTGCGGCGTTACTAAAGCCATGACAATGGCCATCAATCGACCGAGACCACCACTTGGGCGGGGTTCACCAAGCCGTGGCGGGATTTGTCTGCGGTTAGGGCGAAGGCTGCCGGTACTTGTTCCAAACCCTGCAACACGTGCGTCACCATCGGCTTTACGTTCACTTGCCCGGTGGCCAACAGGTCCACGGTGTCTTCGAACAAGCGACGATCCATGAGCGAGGGGAATAAATACCGAATGCCCCGGAAGCGGAACAGCTTGTAGGGCAGGAACGTACCATCGCCATGGAAAGCGACGCCGACTACCGTTCCGGCATCACGCACCATAGCGGCAGCTTGCGTTAGTGTCGCATCGCCAGCGAGCCCTTGCTCTACCGGACCACCAGCGGTTTCGAACACCACGTCGGCACCTTTGCCGCCGGTCATTTCCAGCACGGTAGCCACCGCATCGACGTGGCTGGCATTGATAGTGTGGGTTGCGCCGCCCGCGCGCGACAGTTCGAGCGAAGCTTCGCGCTTCGCGACCGCGATGAGCCGGCCAGCGCCACGGGCCCGCGCCACCTGCAGACAGGAAAGGCCCATGGCGCCTTGGCCGATGACCACCACTGTGCGATTCGCCAAAAGCCCGGCAGCATCTACGGCTGCAACGGCATCCGTGAGTGCTTGCACCACGGCGCCTTCGCTGTGAGTGACATGCGCCGGAAGACGCGCGAGTAGGCTGGCCGGAACTGCAATACGTTCAGCGAAGGCCCCGGCGTAGTCGAAGCCGACGATGCCTTCCGGGTGCGAGCCGCGTGCCACGACGCGGTCGCCAACCACTAATTCCGTTACGTCTTCGCCAACTTCCCGCACGACCCCTGAGAACTCGTGCCCGAACAGGGGAGCAGGGCCGGCGGCAATGCGCTCTGCCACCAAGCCGTGAAGATAGGTCTTGATGCCCTGAAAGAGCAGCGTTTCGGTAATGCTGGGCTGTACCACACGCACGTCTACGACCACCCACCCGGCGCGGGGCTTCGGGTCTGGCACTTCGTCCAGACGCATATCGCCGTAACCGTAAATTCGCCAGGCGCGCATGGGTTTAGAGTCCTTGCCGGATTCAGTCCGGGACGAATTCAGTGTCCACTTCGCTAAGCATCTGCGCGGCGTAGCGGGCACCACCGACATGACGGTCGTGCATCATCTCGCCCGCAGCGGCGAGCAGTGCTGGGTCTACTTTCAAGTTGGCCGCCGCGATGTCTTCTTCCAGATGTTCGATGGAACTGGTGCCGGGAATAGGCAGCACGTGGGGCGCTTGCTCCAGCAGCCATACCAGCGCTAGTTGGGCGGGTGTACAGCCCGCCTCTGCAGCCAGCGCGGCGTAGCGTGCGTAAAGCACGGCGTTCCGGTCCCAGTGTTCAGCCATGAACCGCGGCATATGTTGGCGGATATCGCCCTTCACATAGCTGTCCGGTCCGCCGAGAGGTTGCGCGAGAAAGCCGCGGCCCACGGGCGAGAAAGCCACGTAGGCCACGCCTAACTCGCGGCAGGCTTCGAGCACGGCCACTTCCGCGTTGCGTGCCCACAGTGAGTATTCGGACTGTACCGCTGCGACGGGATGCACGGCATGCGCCTTGCGCAGCGTGGTGGCCGAAACTTCCGACAAACCGATGGCGCCGATTTGTCCGGTGTGGACCATGTCCGCCAGTGCGCCCATGCTCTCTTCGATGGGTACTTGCTTGTCCCAGCGGTGCAGGTAGTAGAGGTCGATATGGTCCGTTCCTAGGCGCTGCAAGGACTCCACCACTGTGTGCTTCAAGGTTTCGGGACGACCATCGATAACGCGTTTGCCATCGATACCGGTCATGCCGCACTTGCTGGCGAGGAAGATGCGCGAGCGCCATGCCGGAAGGATGCGCGCGAGCAACGCTTCGTTTTTGCCGAAGCCGTAGAGCGAAGCGGTATCGAAGTGCGTGACGCCGAGTTCACAGGCACGTTCCAGCAACCGGACCGCGTAGTCCGCAGCGGGTGGCTCGCCATAAGCGTGGTTCAGGTTCATGCAACCCAGCCCAATGGCGCTGACGGCGCGACCGGCGAGGGTTCGGGTGGGCAGGGAGGTGTTCATCCTTCGACTCCGCATCTAAACCGCATCTGTAACGGGATGGCCGCGCGCTGGTACCGGGTGCCCTGCGTTGTAGTCCAAGCAGGGGCGCACCGCCGGGAGTACGTTAACACGCACTTTGGCACGCGCGGCGTGCCTGCCACTGCCGTCTTTTAGGAGAGCGCCATGAACCGTTTCGAGAAAGCCGTCTACGACTGCATGCTGCCGACGGCGGCGCTGGTGGAACGCACCACCAACCCCCTGCATCGCGCCATCTTGCTGAACTTCTGGCGCCATGTGCACCTAGAAGGCGCCGGCGATTACGACCGCATTCTGGCTTCGGACATGACCGTGGACCACCCCGTGTACCGTGTGGCATGGGGCGATAACCCGGTGGTCATTGAGGGCAAGGCCGGGGTGCTGGGGTTCTACAACAGCGTCGGTGAAACCGTGCTCTGGCATTCCGACGACCGCTTGGCCGTGAACGACTGGGGTATCTGCGACGAAATCACCTTCCACCAGCTGGCCAAGGGCAGCGACCTGCAGGCGGTGGGCTATAAGGTGGACAAGGCGGATGGGCTCTACCACGTGTCCAGCCGTCAGGCGTTCATTTGGCCGTACGACGTGCAGGCGCGGCTGGCGGGTGAGCACCTTTATGAAGACAAGACGAGCTTGAAGATTGAAGAAGTGGACCCGGCCGAGGCGATTACCCCCGCGCGCGTTCGTGAAATTCACCGCGAGCAGCTGGCCAAGCTGGAGGCTGCCCGCGGACCGGATTTCTGGGTTTACCGCGGCTAGAGAGTCGCGAGCAGCCTCGCTTCCATCACTACACCAATTGCTGTTCTAGCTGGTGCAGGGTTTGGTAGCAGGCCAGCACCTGGCCCACGCTCGCGTTCGGCTCGCGGCCTTCACGGATGGCCGCAAAGAACTCGCGGTCTTGCAGTTCAATGCCGTTCATCGATACGTCCACCTGCGACACATCAATGGCGTTGTTCTTGCCATCGAGCAGGTCGTCGTAGCGCGCAACGTACGTGCCGGTATCGCCGATGTACCGGAAGAACGTGCCGAGCGGGCCATCGTTGTTGAAAGACAGCGATAGCGTACAGATGGCGCCTGTCGAGCTCTTCAGCTGGATGGACATGTCCATGGCAATGCCAAGCACCGGATGGATGGGTCCTTGCACGGCGTTCGCCGCGACAATCTCGCCACCCGTCTGGTAACGGAACAGGTCTACGGTGTGCGCGGCGTGGTGCCAGAGGAGATGGTCTGTCCACGAACGCGGTTGACCCAGCGCGTTCATGTTCGTGCGCCGGAAGAAGAACGTCTGCACGTCCATCTGCTGGATGTTGAACTCGCCCGCCGTAATGCGCTGGCGTACCCACTGGTGGGAAGGATTGAACCGGCGGGTATGGCCGACCATGCACACCAAGCCCGTTTCCTGCTGCAGCTCCGCGACGGCCTGCGAATCCGCCCAGCTGTCGGCCAAGGGAATTTCGACCATCACGTGCTTGCCAGCGCGCATGCACAGGAGGGCCTGTTCGGCGTGCATTTGCGTTGGCGTGCAAAGAATGACAGCGTCCACGCCCGGCTGGGCAACAGCTTCCGCCAGTTCGGTGGTGACATGACCAACGCCGTACTTCTCGGCAGCCGCCCGGGTGGCGTCCAAGTCGCGCCCCACTAGCGACACCACTTCGATATCGCCGATGAGCTTCATCGCATCCAAGTGTTTCTGACCGAAAGCGCCCGCGCCGGCAAGAACGACTTTCATCACGTGTTCTCCAGGATGAGGTGACCGACGGCCGTGTTCGAGGCCGGCACATGATAGAAACGGTGGATGGGCTTCACCTGTGCGTTCAGCGCACCGCGGGCAATAAGCCACATGACCAGCTCGATACCCTCGGAGCCCGCTTCACGCACGTATTCGATGTGCGGAATTTCCGAGAGCCCGACCGGGTCGTTGACGAAGCGGTCGAGGAAGCGGTTGTCCCATTCTTGGTTGATGAGGCCAGCGCGCGGCCCCTGCAGTTGGTGGCTCATGCCGCCGGTGCCCCAGATCTGCACATTCAAGTCTTCGTCGAAGCTTTCCACGGCCTTACGAATGGCGCGACCCAGCGCGAGGCAGCGAGCGCCCGATGGCACGGGATACAGCACCACGTTCACGGCCACCGGAATGACCTTCACGGGCCAAGCTTCCGGCTGACCAAACATGACCGACAGCGGCACGGTGAGACCGTGGTCCACGTCCATCTTGTTGACGATGGTGAGGTCGAAGTCCTGCTGGATGACCGAGTGTGCAATATGCGTAGCGAGGGCGGGGTGGCCTTCCACTACGGGCACCGGACGCGGACCCCAGCCTTCATCGGCCGGCTGGAAGCTGGCGGCGCAACCAATGGCAAACGTGGGAACGATGTCGAGGCTGAAAGCGGTGGCGTGGTCGTTGTAGACCAGAATGACCACGTCCGGCTTCTGCTCGGCTATCCATTCCTTGCTCTTGGCATAGCCGGCGAAGACCTTCTGCCAGTACGGTTCGTGCGACTTGCCGTTGTCCAGTGCCGCGCCGATGGCGGGCACATGGCTGGTGGTGACGGCGGCAGTGATACGGGCCATTACTTCTTCTCCCCAACGTAGCGGTTGCCTTCGGGCGAGCGGCCGCCGTTCAGCATCATCTGTGCATATTGTTCCTGTGTCATGCCGGTCATGCTGGCAGCGCCTTGCTGGAAGCTCAGGCCGTCGCAGGAAAAGATCTTGGCGAGAAAGTAGATATTCCCGCCACTGGCGATCATGCGGTTGTAGTCGCGCGCCAGCACGGCCTCTTTCTGGTTCTGCGTCATGGGCCACTCGTCCAAGTAGGCGCTGTTGTCGGCGCGGAACCGGTCACGGTTGGGCGCCTTCATCAGGGACATGGCGAACATGTTCAGGTGGTAACCCTTCTGCGCCTGCTCGGCGTCGAAGATGGTAGTGCCTGGAACGTCGAAGTACGGTTTGTCTAGGGCCATGGGCTTTGTTGCCTTGTGGTTGGGTCTTTAATGCAGTTCGGTTTTAGTCGCGGCCCTCGGCATACGCCGGTAGCCTCGGCCAGTCAGTCTTTGGAGCAGCATTCTTCTGGCCAATAAAGCCGCATCGGGTTGTCTACCAGCAGCCGCTGCTGTAATTCGGCCGTCGGGGCGATGCGCGGAATGATATTCACCAGCGCGCCGTCGTCCGGCATGTGCGTCTTCAAGTTCGGGTGCGGCCAGTCCGTGCCCCACAGGACGCGGTCCGGGAAGCGTTCCACCAAGCGACGCGCAAACGGCACGAAGTCGTCGTAGTGCGGCGGGCCCGAAGCGGACAGGCGGTCTGGGCAAGTGACCTTGGACCACACTTGCGGGTTGTCGGCCATCAGCTTCTCGAACAACGCGAACTCCGGGTTGTCGACGGGCTTCGTGACATCCGGGCGGCCCATGTGGTCGACCACCACGGTGGCTGGCAGAGAAGCGATGAAATCGTACAACTCCGGCAGTTCCGCAGCCTCGAAATAGATCACCACATGCCAGCCCAGCTTCGCGACGCGGGTGGCAATTTCTACCAGTTCATCGCGCGGGGTGGTGTCTACCAGCCGCTTCACGAAGTTGAAGCGCACGCCACGCACACCGGCGGCGTCCATGGCGGCGAGTTCTGCATCGGTAACGGAGCGGCGCACTGTGGCTACGCCGCGGGCGAGGCCATTCGAACTACTAACGGCATCTACCATGGCGCGGTTGTCCGCGCCGTGGCAAGTGGCCTGCACCACTACGTTACGGGAAAAGCCCAGATAGTCGCGCAGGGCGCGCAGCTTGGCTTTGCCAGCATCGCACGGGGTGTACTTGCGCTCGGGCGCATAAGAAAACTCGGCGCCCGGGCCGAACACATGGCAGTGCGCATCCACGGCACCCGGTGGCGGCACGTACGACGGCTTCACCGGCGCGCCATGGAAATCCAGCCAGCCGGCATCGGTGGTGAAACCGCCGCCGGCCGGTTCAGCCGCCCAGCCGGGCGTGCCGGGAACTGCGGCCTTCACGTCGCTGCTCACAGGCCGCGGGCCTTCAGGGAGGCATCCAGGCGCGGATAAACGCGGCGGGCATTGCCTTCGAAGACCTTTTTCTTGTCGGCTGCCGGAATGTCGAGGTGGTCGATATAGCGCTTGGTGTCGTCGAAGTAGTTGCCGGTCTCCGGGTCGATACCGCGCACGGCACCCACCATCTCCGAACCGAACAGGATGTTGTCGATGTCGATGACGCGGAACAGCAGGTCGATGCCGGGCTGGTGGTACACGCAAGTGTCGAAGTACACGTTCTTCATCACGTGGTCACGCAGGGCCGGACGCTTCAGCATGTCCGCAAGGCCACGGTAACGGCCCCAGTGGTAAGGCACCGCGCCGCCGCCGTGCGGAATGATGAAGCGCAGGGTGGGAAAATCGCGGAACAAGTCGCCCTGCAGAAACTGCATGAACGCTGTCGTGTCGGCGTTGATGTAGTGCGCGCCGGTGGCGTGGAAGTTGTGGTTGCACGAGGCAGACACATGCACCATGGCGGGCACATCCAGCTCCACCATCTTTTCGTAGAACGGATACCAGTGCTTGTCGGTCAGCGGCGGCGACCGCCAGTGGCCGCCGGAAGGGTCCGGGTTCAAGTTGCAGCCCACGAAGCCCAGCTCCGTGACGCAACGCTCCAACTCGGCGATGGAATTGGCGATGGGCACACCCGGCGACTGCGGCAGCTGGCACACACCAATGAAGTTTTCCGGGTAGAGGTCGACCACGCGCTTCACGAGGTCGTTGCAAGCAATGGTCCATTCCTGCGACACCGCCTCCGTGCCTTCGTGATGCCCCATGGTGGAGGCGCGCGGCGAGAAGATGGTGAGGTCGGAGCCGCGGTCACGCTGCAGCTTCAGCTGGTTCAGTTCGATGCTTTCGCGAATTTGGTCGTCGCTGATGTCAGGGCGATTCGCCGCTGGGAGCTCCGTGTTCTTCGCATGGGCCAGCTGTGCGTCACGGAACGCGGTGTGCAGGTCCGGTGCGGTGGTGTAGTGGCCGTGACAGTCGATGATCATCTCGTCGCTCCTTTCAGGCTCGGGGTGCGGGTACGTTTTGCAGTACCGCGTCCAGCAGGTTCTTCAAATTCGTGTTCGTCAGTGCTGTGCGATAGGGCGCCGCCCACGCTTGGCGAGCAGCGCAGCCATCGCTCATCCACGGCTCAAGGCCGGCTTCACGCACGGTGGCCGCTACCTGGCGCATCTCTTCGGCGCGCCGTTTCCCGTGCTGCACCGAGCGCGAGACCATGTAGTGCGCCAGTTTCTCCCAGTCGCCGAGCGGGAAGAGGTCCTGCAGGGAGGCCAGCACGGTGTCTTCCACGCCATGGTGGCGCGCTGTCAGCAGGCTTTCAGTGAGTAGTGCCTCCATGCCCTTCACCATGACGCTGCGACACATCTTGGCCGCCGAAGCGCGCCCGATGGCTTCTGCAAACACTTGCATGCCCGTGAAGCCGAGCGCTTCGGCCACCGGCAGAAAGGCAGCGGCATCTGGCCCACCGAGCAGGATGGGCGCACCCAACCGCTGTGGGTGGATAGGCGACATGACGGCCGCTTCCACGTAGCGCCCGCCTGCAGCGTTGACCACCGCGCTCGCTGCTTGCTTGGTGCCTGGCGAAGCGGAGTTGAGATCCAGGTACCAAGCGTTCACGTCGAGTTGGGCCAGCAATCGCCCCGTTTCTTCGGCAGCGGGCAAGCATTGTTCTGCGGTGACGGCCGAGATGATGAGTAGCGTTGGCTGGCTCTGCTCGCATTCATGGGCCATGACGCGCACCGCATTCAGGGCGCCCGCCAGATTGTGGCCTGGGGCGATATGGTTCGCGAAAGGGCCGTCTTCCAGCGCCAGCGAAGGGGGGCTCTCGGGCCAGGGGAACAGTTGGTCCCACGCCGCCAAACGCGACAACCCGCGGGCGATGAACTCAGCGCCGAGCGTTTGCCCGACTTCACCAAACCCCAACAGCAGCACTTGCGGTGTGGTCACGGGCTGCCCCAAGCGGCGGCAGGCACATAGACCTCGCCGCGGAACAGCTTGCGCGTGGTGCGCAGCAAGGCGGAACGGCGTACCTGAATGGCACCCGCTTCCAGCGCCACTTCCATGGCAACGGTGAAGAAGCCAGTGGGATGTTCGATATCCAGCGACAAAGCCACACCGTTGGCATCGAGCGCGCCAACGCCTTCGGCATATTCACTGCCCACGGCACCCGGGGCCACGCAAGCGGTGGCGACGCTCACGGCGCCTAACACGCCGATCGCTTCGTGTACGCGGTGCGGAATGAAGTTGCGTGTGTTCACCGTGCCGCCCGCTTTGGGTGGCGACACCAAGCACATCTTGGGAACGGTCTTCTTCTTGACGTCGCCCAGATTCATGCGCGGCCCAATCGCCAAACGAATAGCTTCCACTCGCGCACGCAGTTCGCTGTCCGCTTCAAGCTGTTCAGGGGTTTCGTCACCGCGCTTGCCGAGGTCGGTGGCGCGCAGCATGACGACGGGCATCCCGTTATCGACACAAGTGACTTGTATGCCTTCCACTTCATCGACGAGGTTGCCGGTGGGGAACAGCGCGCCGCAGCTCGAGCCGGCTACGTCGAGAAAATCGAGCATCACCGGCGCTGCCGTGCCGGGTACGCCGTCGATGCGCGCTGTGCCTGCGTATTCCACAACGCCACCCGGCGTTTGCACCTGTGCCACCGCAATGCTTGCGGTGTTCACCATGTGAATGCGCACGGCGGTGGTTTCGCCGGCCACCGGCACGAGGCCGTTTTCGATGGCCCAAGGGCCCACGCCAGCGAGCAAGTTGCCGCAGTTCTGGCTATCGCTCACTTCGGCTTTGTCGACGACGACTTGCAAGAACAGATAGTCCACATCGGCATCGGGTCGCGTGGATGGGCTGATGACGGCCACCTTGCTCGTGAGCGGATGCGCACCGCCAACGCCATCTATCTGCCGCTCGTCAGGCGAGCCCATGGAGGCGAGCAGTACGCGGTCGCGTGCGCTACGGTCCGTGGGCAGGTCCTTGGCGTGGAAATACAGCCCTTTGGAGGTGCCGCCACGCATGAGCGTGCAGGGAATGGCGCGCAGCATGGGGTCAATCCCAGTCCGCGTCGCGGTAAGTCAGGCCGTACTTCGCCAGCTTCTCGCGCATGGAATAGATGTCGAGGCCGAGTTCACCGGCGTTCAGGCGCACGCGCGTCTTGGCTTCTTTCGCCTCGCGCTCCGCGCTGGCCTGCAGCACCGCAGTGCCCTTCTTGCGGGGCACCACGACCACGCCGTCATCGTCCGCAACCAAGATGTCACCGGGGTGAATGAGCGCGCCGCCGCAGACTACCGGTACATTCACGCTGCCGACGGTCTCCTTTACCGTGCCTTGGGCGGACACAGCCTTGGACCAGACGGGGAACTTCATGCTCGTGAGGTCGGCGATGTCGCGTACGCCAGCGTCGATGATGAGGCCGCGTACGCCGCGCGCCATGAGCGAGCCCGCGAGCAGGTCGCCGAAGTAGCCCATGTCGCAGAACGAGGTAGGCGCCACGACGAGAATGTCGCCGGCTTGGCACTGTTCCACGGCCACATGCAGCATCCAGTTGTCGCCGGGGGCAACGCTGGCAGTGACGGCCGTGCCGCTGATGTGCGCGCCTGGATAGATGGGGCGCAGGTAGGGCGCCAGCAAGCCCGTGCGGCCTTGCGCTTCGTGGACGGTGGCGACGCCGTGGGCCGTGAAACCGTCGGTGACGGCGCGGTCGGGGCGAGGGATGTTGCGGTAGACGACGCTCATAAGAAAACCTCGAGAGCCCAGCATTGACGGGTAGGCGGATACTGTGCGCCCGGCCCGCTGAAACAACCAATTGAAATTTCTCGCTACCTATAAGAAATTGTTGACATGAAATCCCCGCCTCCATCTTTAGACCCGCCCGCTGCCCTGCCCAATCTGCGCCATTTGGCCCTCTGTTGCCGAGTGGCCGGGGAGGGTAGTGTTTCCGCGGCCGCCCGCGCCCTGCATCTGACGCAACCGGCCGTCACGCAGGCCCTGCAGTCCGTGGAACGCGAACTAGGCGGTCCCTTGTTTCGCCGCGAGGCTGGGGTGCTGATGCTGACCACGGAGGGTTCGCTTGCCTGCGCCCGTCTGGAGCGCGCGCTGGAGTTGTTGCGCCGAGCCTTGGCGGAGACGCGTGGCTGGCCGAAAGGACGCGATGCCGAGGATGCCTTGCATGGGTGTTCGGCCGCCCAGTTGATGGCGTTGGAGCAGGTGGTGCGGCACCACGGGTTTGCCGTGGCCGCTCGCGCCGTCGGTGTTTCGCGGGCGGGCCTGAACCGCCATGCTCGCGGACTGGAGCGTGCCACCGGCGCCATACTCTTCGAGCAAACCAGCTTCGGCCTCATGGCCACCCGTGAAGCTGAAGCCTTGGCACAGGCGATTGGTCTGGCCCGCAGTGAATTGGCGCAGGCCCGAGCGGAGTTGCAGGACGCAGCCCATGCTGTGAACCGGGGCCGCACGGTCATTGGCGCCATGCCGCTCGCCCGCAGTTGGCTCGTGCCTTCCGCCGTGCTCCGCTTTCTGGAAACCACGCCTGGACATACGGTGGAAATTCTCGACGGGCCGTACGACACCTTGCTGGAAGCGCTGCGCCGCGGTGAAGCCGATGTCTTGGTGGGCGCCTTGCGCCACCCAGCACCCGTCGATGTGCTGCAAGAGCACTTGTTCGACGACCCGCTGGCAATCGTGATGCGGGCAGGCCACCCCTTGGCAACGGTCGCCAACAGAAAACGGCCCGCCACGGCGGTGCAATTGGCCCGCTATGCGTGGGTGGCGCCAAGGACAGGCTCGCCGCTGCGCGCGCAATACACCGCCTTGTTTCAGGCAGCAGGTTTGCCCGTGCCCATTGGCGCCGTGGAGTGCAATTCGTGGGTGGCGGCGCGCTCGCTGCTGCTGGCTAGCGACCGCCTCATGCTGCTTTCCGCGCGCCAGGTGCATCAAGAACTGGAAGCGGGATTGCTCGCCGTGTTACCGCACCCAGCCGGTGAGGTAACGCGCGATATTGGCCTGACGCTACGCCGCGGCTGGCGACCGACGGCGAGCCAAGACAGCTTATTGGAAGAACTACGCCTGTCGCCGCGGCTTCGGTAGCAGCATGATGACCGCACCACCAACGATGCACCAAGCAGCCACGGCGCTGAAGGCGCCGGTATAGCCAAAGCCGTGGTCGAACAGGAAGCCCGCCCCGATGGGCGCGATGGCACTGACGCCGGTGTTGATGGCAATGCCAAGACCGGAGACTGCCGCGAATGCTTGCGCGCCATAGTAGTTGCCCAACACGGCCATCATGGTGACTAGCCCGCCACCAAACCCGATGCCCATGCAGGCGGCCGCAACGGACACCAGCGTGGGCGTGCGAGCCACCAGCAATACCAGCAAGCCCACGCCGAATGAGGCGCAAAACAAGCCCCACAGATAGCGCGGATCCAAGCGATCGCCCAGCGCCGCCAGCAGGCCTTTGGCGAGCAAACCGGTCAGCGTCAGCGTGCTCATCGCCCACGCGCCTACGGTCATGGGGTGGCCCAAGTCCTTCAAGTGCACGATGCCATGCCCCAGAAACAGCGCGAAGCCCATGCTGACGCCACAGAACGACAGCACCATCAGCCAGAACTGCGGGCCGCGCAGCACTTCAGCGGAAGTCCAAACGTCGCGCGTGACAAAGGCGGGCAAGGGCTTGGCATTGCCGGCTGCCGCTGCCGCGGGGTCCACGCCATCGGGGTGTTGCCCGAGGTCGGACGGCTGTTCCTTCACGGTAAGCCACGCTAGCAGCGCGGCGCCGGCGGAAATGGCGGCCATGAGATACCAGCCCCAACGCCAATGGCCAGGGCCCGACTGGGCGATTTTCGCCAGCAACGGTGGTGCAAAGAAGCCACCGATGGCGCCGCCGGAATACAGCAACGACAACGCCAGCGCACGCCGGCGCAGGAACCAGCGCATGACACCGACCTGCGAAGCGATGAGACCACCGAAGGCGACGCCCACGCCTACCAGCAGACCGAAGCCAACGATGGCACCCGGCCCTGTGCTAACCACCGTGGCCATAAGCAGCGCACCAGCAATGATGAGCGCACTGCCAATCAGCAGTGTTTTGCGTACGCCGTAATGGGCGACGCTCCAGCCGACGGCAGGCCCGGGCAGGCCCGACATGGCAAGGTAGATGGCCACGACCGTTCCCAGCGTTTGCCGGTCCATGCCGAGTTCCGTGGCCATGGCGGCGTTCAACACGCTGGCGCCATAGGCTGGGAAGGCAAGATTGATGACAGCGACGACCCAGAATGCGCCGAGCAGGCGCCAGCCGTAAAAGCCATTGGATGACATAGGTCTCAACCTCTGCGGCCGCTGGCCGCCATCAATCACCAAAGAATTCAGCCCACCGAGAAATAGCGGAACAGCGTGTGGTCAGGCTGGGTGGCATTACCCGGCCGACGCAAACCGCCCCCCACGATGACGGTGCGGTTCAACCAGTCGTGCGGGCCTTCTGGTGCACGGAAATACGGGGTGCAACGGAAATAGCCGGGGCGGTCATCGCGTGGACCATAGATATAGCCCATGTTGCGAATATAGATGAGCGTGCCGTCATCGGCTTCGAGCATGTAATGTGCATTGGCTTCCACGACGCCATCCGGGCGCACCAACGGCCAGTCGGCGCCGCCTTGTGGAACCAAACGTCCATTCAGACGCGGTCCGCGTACCAGCCCTTCTTTCACGGAGGTATAGCCTTGTTTCAGGTTGCCGGCTACGGGCCCGAAGAGGTCACGCGCGAGAAAGTCGATACGGATGTCGAAGACATGTTCGAGCTTCAGTTCCAACTCGGCGCCGAGTCCGGCGGCGAGCGGCGGTACCGGCATGTCGCCGTGGATGAATGAATCGGAAGGAGGGCTCATGCTGGTGGTTCTCCGCGCAGGTACTCAGGTGGCAGCTTTCGACCGCGGAGCAAGTCGGCCGCGACTTCGCCAATCATGATGGAAGCGGCATTGGTATTGCCGCCGGGAACCGTGGGCATCACGGAAGCGTCCGCAACGCGCAGGCCTTCGACGCCACGCACTCGTAGTTGGGGGTCGAGCACGGCAGCGTTGTCGCTACCCATGCGGCAGGTGCCGACAGGGTGCTGCGTCACGCCGGCCGCTTTGCGAACGTAGGCGTCGAAAGCGGCACGATCGTTCACCGCCGGGCCGGGGGCGGTTTCATCGGCCACCAGGGAGCGCATCGGTTCAGTGGCGTAGATGCGCCGTGCCAATTGCATGCCGCGCCAAGCAGTGGCGAAGTCGGCATCGCTTTGGAACAAGTTCAGCTGGACGCGCGGCGTTTGCAGCGGGTCCGCCGAGCGCAGGCTCACCTGCCCGCGGGCTTCGGGGTGGAGCAGTACCACATCGGCGGTGATGCGATGTTGCTGCTGTGCGCCGCCAGGCCACCACAATTTGGCGTCCATACGCACTGGGTTACACATCAGTTGCACATCCGGCCGGTCGAGCTGTTCCTGCGTGCGTACCACGATGTTGCAGCTATTCAGTTGCGAAGCGAAGGCGCCAGTGCCGGCCACAAACCACCGCAGCACGCTGAACGTGGCGCGGTCCATGCGCAGCTGGTTGAGGAAGGTGATGGGCTGGCGGGTGGTGAACTCCACCGGTACACGGGGGTGTTCGGAAAGATTCTGCCCAACGGCGGGCGCATCGACGCGCACCGGAATGCCATGCTGCTGCAGTTCGGCGGCTGGGCCTATGCCCGATAGCATGAGCAGGTGCGGCGAATTGAAGGCGCCACCACACAGCACGACTTCGCGCGCGGCATAGGCATGGTGCAATTGCCCGCCCTGCAGTAGCTCCACGCCGGTGGCACGGTTACCGGTGAAGAGTACTCGCGTCGTCTGGGCACCGGTGAGTACTCGCAGGTTGGGTCGACCCGCCGCGGGCTTCAAGTACGCCTGCGCCGTATTCGAACGTCTCCCGCGCGGGTCGATAGTGGCCTCGCCCTTGGCGAAGCCTTCTTCTAGCTCGCCATGCAGGTCTTGCACGGGCTGGTAACCATTCGCCGCGGCAGTCGCCATCAACGGTTCGTGCAGCAGCCGCGAGGTATCGATGGCACGCACACTCAGTGGGCCTTCGCCTCCATGCCACGGGCCGGCGCCACGCCAACTGGTTTCCATGCGCTTGAAGTAGGGCAGCACCTCCGCATAGCTCCAACCGGTGCAGCCTGCCTCGCTCCAGCCGTCGAAATCGCGGGAATGGCCGCGCATGTAGAACATGCCATTCACCGAAGAAGAACCCCCCAGCAGCTTCCCGCGCGGCAGCCAGAGCTTGCGCCCATTCAGCTGTGGTTCGGGTTCCGAGAGATAGCCCCAGGTGTATTGCGGCTTGAACAGCGCGCGCAGAAACCCCAGGGGCATGCGGATGAGGAAGTCTTCGTCGCTACCGCCCGCTTCCAGCAATAGCACCTTCACGCCGGGGTCTTCGCTGAGGCGGGCCGCGATAGCGCAACCGGCAGAGCCGGCACCCACGACGATGTAGTCCGCCTCGAAGGCCTGCATTACAGAACCTTGTAGTAGTGGATCATGTTGCCGGCGGGCGTTTTTTCCGCCACACCGACGAATACATACTTGTTCAGCCAGCTGTACTTGCCTTCCGGCGCTTCGAACTTCGGCGCGGCGCGCATGTAGTAGGAGCCCTCGGGCACCGGTTCGCGGCGCGCCATGGCGGCCATGATCTCCGGCGGGCCCCAGCGATAACCGCGGTTCTGCAGGTAGATGACCGCATCATCGTCGGTCTTGAGCATGTAGCGGGCATCGAAGTCGATGACGCCGTCCGGGCGCACCCACGGCCAGTCTGCGCCGCTGCCGGGAATGACAATGCCCTTGATGTCCGGGCCTTCCACGGTGCCGTCGGTCAGGTAGACGCCGGCGCGAGTGGACCCATAAGCCGTCGGCTTCACCCAGTGCGCCTGCCCCAGGTTGATGGTGATCGTCATGGCGAATTCGAACTGGGGTTCTGGACGGGTCATGGCGTGCTCCTGGCGACTGTGCCATTCATCCCGTTTTCGCGGCCTGGGGCTCGACTAGCCGGGAAGTGTTGTTCCACCGGATGCGAAGGCAACCCAGATGGCCTAGCGCGCCAGCAGTTCCCGCAGGGCCTGAGTGACGGCTATCGGTTGTTCCAGCGGCGCGAAGTGTCCAGCCTCCGGAACGATAACCAAGCGCGAACCTGGAATGGCGGCAGCGATAGCCTCGTGTTGCTCGGGCGGGCTCCATTCGTCCTCGCGGCCGGTCAGCACGAGCGTGGGGCAATGTACTTGGGCGAGCACGGGCCGGGCGTCGGGCCGGGCGAGTAGTGCTTCTTGTTGGCGCCTGAAGCTGATGGCACTGCGGCCGCGTACCATCGCAGCCAAGGGGGCCATGAACGCGGCGTCCTGACGGCGCGTAGGGTGCAGCATGGGAGGCAACCAGCGCTCCGCTACCGCGGCCAGGCCGCGAGTTTCCCCAAGGGTCACCAGTTCCATTCGTGAAGCCCGCTCGGACGGCGAGGGCGGCCCCACGCCAGTATCCATTAGCGCCAAGTGGGTGACGCGGGCGGCACCTTGCCGGACGATTTCGAGCGCAATGCGTCCGCCGAGCGAATGTCCAGCCAGCGCGAAGCTTTCCGGTGCCGCCGCCAGCACGGCCGTGGCCATCGCTTCGAGACTGGTGAAGTCGCTCAGCTCCGGGACGAGCAGTTCATGTGTACTGGCGAAGGCGGCCAGTTGGTGCTTCCAGACGAGAGAGTCGCAAAGGAGACCCGGGACAAGGACAAGCGTCGGCTTCATGGCAGAAGAAGATTCCGTAGCGGCTGTGGCATGGCATAGAGTACGACGCGGCGGGCCGGGTTGACTCGTCACCAGCGAACGGGGGTTGGTATGAGCGCGAATCCATCGAGGGGGCCGTGGTTGACGGTCCTGTTGTGCCTGGGTGTGGCGGTCCTCGAAGGATTCGATATTCAGGTGCTCGGCGTAGCCATGCCGCTCCTGTCACCGGAACTGGGCCTGCAGCCGCTGCAAAAAGGTTGGGTGTTCGCGTTCAGCAATATCGGCCTCGTGATCGGCGCCAGTATCGGTGGCTGGCTAGCGGACCGACTGGGCCGCAAGCCGGTGTTCACGATAGCTGTACTGGCATTCGCGCTGTTCACCTTGGCCACCTCGCTGGTGCAAACGCCGGTGCAGCTGTGCGCGGTGCGTTTGCTCGCGGGTTTGGGCTTTGGTGCCGCCATGCCGAACATGATGGCGGTGGCTGCGGAGATCAGTGCGCCTGGGCGCCGTGCTTTCACCACGGCTGCTATTTTTTGTGGCATGCCGCTCGGCGGCGGCCTGTCGGCGTTGTTGACGCAACTGCTGCCCGCTGGCTTTGACTGGCGAATGCTGTTCTTGATTGGCGGCGGGTTGCCCTTGCTGCTAGTGCCACTGCTGCATTACTTCCTGCCAGAAACCCTGCCGGCAGGCATCCGTCGGACGACACGGGCATCGCGCACACCACTGCGGGAAGTACTGTTTGGTCAAGGGCGGGCCGTGCCTTCCGTGTTGCTGTGGTGCATCTTCCTGCCAACGTTGGTGGTGCTGTACCTCATCTTGAATTGGTTGCCGACATTGGTAGAGGCGAAAGGCTTTTCGAAAGCAGTGGCGCCCCAGGCTTCAATCACCTTCAATTTCGCCAGTGTCATCGGCGCACTGGTCATTGGCTGGCTGGTAGACCGTTTTGGCGGGCGCTGGGTGCTGTGCTTCGCCTATGGCTGCGTTATCGCCGGTCTGTTTCAGTTGGGCGCTGCCACCGACCTCATGTCGGTGTTGTGGCTCAGCGCAGCCGTGGGGTTTTTTCTCATGGGCGCGAACTACGCGCTCTTAGGCATGGCAACGGCTTACTACCCGACCGCTATCCGCGGTACGGGGTCGGGTGTGGCGGTAGCCGTGGGGCGGGTCGGCTCTGTGCTGGGGCCGTTGGTGCCTGGCCTGCTATTGCAGGGCGGTATGAGCGCTACCGACGTCATCATTTTGATGGCGCCCACGACGGCCTTGGCCGGCATTGCCGTTTACCTGCTGGGTTACTTCCCGCCGGCCAAGGACTGACCGCTGGGCTTAAAGCCGGGTCGCCGGCACTACTGTGCCCGGTACCCACCAACCGTGTACCTGCGCCGGCAACCGGGTTGGCATGCGCACGGTGGCGATGGGGCCTTCGTTCAGACGCTGCGCATCCAGCACCACGAGGTCGTTGCGCATTTCCAGGAAACGGTTCACTACGCCGATGAGATAGCCCTCGCCTTCGGCTGCACTGGCGTTGCGCGGAACGAAGCAGGCCTCCTGAACGCCTGAATCTGGCCCGACGAACCAACTGGTGGCGGCGCGCCGTGAATGGTCGAAGCGCGTCCAGTGGTTCAGTGGCCGGAACGGCAGGGCGGCGGCAAGTCGCGCGTCGAAAGGGGCTGTCATGTCGAGCGTCGGCATGAAGCCCACGTCGTAGGCCACGGAGTGGTAGCGGTCGTCTTGGCGCGAGAGCACACCGCTGTGCGGGTACAGCGTTTCCATGTCGTAGCCGGGGCGCAACTTGTTCGCCAAGTCCACCGACAGCCGCACCACATGGCCTTGTGCCGCCACGGGGTCGAATGGCGAATCGTCGCGCTGCGGGAAGAACGGAAATTGGTTCTTCAGCCCCATGTCCATGTCGATGCTCAGACGCGTGCCATCTTCGAATGCGCCCATGACATGCGTGGCGCAGCGTTCCGGACCCTTGAACCAGCGGATATCACTGCCGTCGCCGCCGCGACGCAGCACACCCAGCCACGTGGGCAGGGTGCTATCCCAAGCGAAGTGCACGTGGCCGGCGCGCATGCGTTCAATATCCGTGACCATGGGCACCACGAGGAATGCAATGTAGGAACGCGTGACGGCGAAGTCGTGCAGCATGCCGGCATACGGCACTTTCACCCAGGCTTCCCAGGTTTTCTGACCTTGGGCATTGAAGGAATAACAGGCCACATCGCAGCTGCCTAGGCCCTTCGCTTCGTAGGCAATGCCCAGCATTTCGCCAGTATCGGAATCGAGCTTCGGGTGTGCGGTAAACGTCTCGGCGGTCAGTTGCCCGCCGAAACGGTAGACCGGGTCGAGCGTCTCCAGGGTATGGGGATTCACAACCACCGGCGGACTGTCTTCCTTCAGCACCATCAGTTTGCCGTGGTGATGGAAGACGTTCGTGTTGGCCGTGCCGCGGCTTAGAGCTGCTACGGCAGGTTCGTCCGTAAACGGGTTGCGGTAGGTGCCGTACAGCGCACGCCCCGCCGCCGCCTGTGCCATGTAGCGCTCTGTGTGTACGTAGCGGCTACGGAAATCGACACGGCCACCGGAAAAGCGGAACAGACACAAGTGCCCTTCGCCATCGAACGGGATGTTCGGCAGGCGGGGTGGGTATTGGTAGTCCGGGCCGACGCGGTAGAAACTCCCTTCGAGCTCCGGCGGTATTTGGCCCTCTACTTCGCAATCGCGCAGGTCCACTTCTTGCCGCACGGGCCGGCCGAAGCCTTGAAACATCGGGTGACTGCCGAAATGCGGTGCATTGCTCATCGCGTCCAACTCCTCGTGTCGGCGACTGCCGCCGCATAACCCTTCAAGCCCCGCCAGAACACATACACCGCCGCCGGTGCCAGCATGAACTGCAGCAAAGCGATGGAATAGCGCAGCTTCATCTCGTCCTGGAACACGTAGTCGGTAATGAGCGCAATGACGGTGGGCGAGATCCCAAAGCCGATCATGGTGAACAAGAACAGATAGAGCGCCGTCACCTGCCCGCGCATGGCGTTGGGCAGGATGACCTGCAAAGCCGCGTTTTGCGGGCCCGCCCCAATGAGCGTCAGTACCGCGCTGGCGCTGCTGCAAGCCAGCGCGAGTTGCGGCGAGGGCATGAGTGCGTAAACCATGGCGAAGGGGGCGTGCAACAACGCGGCGAGCAACACCACGCGCATGTTGGCATCGTCGCGGCCCGCTTTGGCCCAGCGTTCGGCCAGCCAGCCACCAAAGGCCAACGCAAATGGCGCCACCAGCAGCATCGTCAGACCAGAATAAAACCCATACTGCACCGGGCTCCAGCCATAGGTGCGCTGGTAGAAAGGTGCGGCCCACGCCACAGCCCCCATGGCCACGCAGTTGATGGCGAGGCCGAGGAACATTGGCCCGAAAGCGGCGCGGCGTTCCCATAAAAAGCCAATGACTTCCCGCAGCGGCGGAACCACGGCGGCAGCGCCCTGGATGACGCCGCGGCGTGCCGGCTCTTTCATGGCCGTCAGGGCGAGCACGCCAAGGACTAGGTCGGGCACTGCCAGTAGGATGAAGACGAACTGCCAAGGCTTCATGACGCCGAGCAGTGGCACCTCCACTACCGGGGCCGAGGACAGGGCCGCGATCAGTGCCGCGCCCAGTAGGGTGGCGAGCGCACTGCCCGTGGTAAAGCCGAAGTTCATGAAGGCGATGGCCTTCGGCAACTTGGCGGGGGGGAAGTTATCGGCCAGCAAGGAATAGCAGGCGGGGCCATGGCCGGCGCCACCGAGGCCAGCAGCCATGCGCGCAAGGAACAGCCCACCGAAAGTGGTGACCAGACCGGTGACGAAGCTGCCGCAGCCCACCAGCAACATGCCGACACCGATGATGAGTCGGCGGCTGGTGGTGTCCACGAGGCGTGACACCGGCAGGCTGGCGAAGGCAGTGAAAGCGGAAGCGGCGAAACCCACCACCAAGCTCACTTGGGTGTCCGTCAGTTGCAGATCCAGCTTGATGGACTGCATGAGCAGGCCAATCATTGCCGCATTTCCGAAGAGCGTCATCACGGTCAGGCCGATGACGGCGACCGAAAACCACGCTTGGAACGGACTGGGCCAGGGGAGCGAGCCGGTATTGGCCGTTTCGGTAGCGGCGGTCTCGGCGGTTGGCGGCGTCTGCATGGTCGGGTTCCCCTCGCGGCCACACTGCAGGTGGCTATTGCCTGATGGTAGCCGCTAGCACTGCAGCGGGAACTTCCCTGCAGGTCGAGTTTTGGTTCGCGGGTGGCGGCGGCAGGCTGCCGTTAGTCAACGTTGGGCCAGCGATTGGCCAGCGGTTGGCCAGCGGTTGGCCAACGGAGCCTTGGTTGGTCAGAAACGAGGCTGGTACAAAATTGATTATGGAGTATCATCATTAGCCGATAAAACAGAGTGACCCAACCAGTCCACTGTCCAGTTCCAAGTCGACATCCCGGCACGTTTTCAGCCTCGTGAGGCCCCATGTCCGCAGAACGCTCTCCTGCCCGCAAGCCAGTGGCCGCGCCACCACCTGTCGCGGAACTCGGTTTGCTAGGCGACGACCTGGGCTATCTGCTGCGTCGCGCGCAGTTGGCGGTGTTCGCCGATTTCGGTGAGACATTGGCGGAACTGCAATTACGGCCCGGGCAGTTCGCGGTGCTTATCGCCATCGACCACAACCCTGGCGTCACGCAGTCGGATATTTGCCAGTTGCTGGGCATCCAGCGACCGAACTTCGTGGCCGTCATCGACGACCTCGAGGCGCGTGGCTTAGCCAAACGCATGCTGTCAGCCGCCGACCGGCGCTCGAATTCCCTGCAACTCACCGCCGCTGGCAAGCGCTTGCTGCAGCGAGCGCTGGACCTGCAGCGTGAACATGAAAGCCGTTTGGCCCGGCGTCTGGGGCCGGGCGGCCGCCAAGCGCTGCTGGAACTGCTTTCCCGCATAGCGAACACCGAATAACTGTTTCCCCTACCGGAGCCACCCGATGAGCAAGCCTCTTGCCAGTGTCGAGTTTGTAGACGGCATCGCCGTCATCACCATCGACAACCCGCCCGTCAACAACATCAGCATTGCGCTGCGCGGCGATCTGCACACCGTGTTCGACCAGATTGCCGCTACCGCAGGCGTGCGCGGCGCGCTGGTGGTTTGCGCGGGGAGCACCTTCGTGTCGGGCGCCGACATTAGCGAGTTCTCCGGCCCGCCGCAGGAAGAGGCCTACCGCGAGTTGTTCTTCCGCTTCGAGAATATCGGCCTGCCTATCGCCGCTGCCATGCACGGCACCGTATTCGGCGGCGGCGTGGAAATCTCGCTGGCTTGCCATTACCGCCTCGCCGCTCCAGGCACGCGCTTCGGCTTGCCGGAAGTGACGTTGGGCATCTTCCCGGGTGCCGGCGGTACCCAGCGCATGCCGCGTCTCATCGGTATCGACAAGGCCCTAGAGATGATTGTCTCGGCCAAGCCCGTCGACGCCGCCGGGGCCGTCGAGCTCGGCTTCGTCGATGCCGTCATCACCGGCGACCTGCGTAAGGGCGCACTCGCTTGGCTGAACGACGCGATCGCCGCTGGCAAGGGCGTGCGTCGCACCAGCGACCTCACCGTTGCCCCGGTGGACGAAGCCGTGCTGGAGAAGCACCGCGCCACGGCCCGCAAGCTCTACCCGAACCGCGCTGCGGCTCTCGCTGCCATTGACGTGGTGGCCGCTTCGGCACGCCTGCCGCTGGCCGAAGGCTTGGTCTTCGAGACCGAACAAGTGAACCTGCGTAAGGAGTCGGTGGAATCGCGGGCGCTGGTGCATGTGTTCTTCGCCGAACGCGAAACCCGCAAGATTCCCGGCCTCCCTGCCGATGTGAAATCGCAGAAGGTGCTGCAGGGCGGTATCGTCGGTTCCGGCACGATGGGCGGCGGCATTGCCATGTGCTTCGCCAACGCCGGCTTGCCGGTCACCATCGTCGACATCAGCGCTGAAGCGCTGCAGCGTGGCCTTGGCGTGGTGGATGCCAACTACGAGTCGATGGTGAAGCGCGGCCGCCTCACTGCCGAGGACAAGGCGAAGCGCATGGCGCTCATTACAGGCAGCCTCGACTACGCGGACCTCGGTAACGCCGACGTCATCATTGAAGCGGCCGTGGAGCGTATGGACCTGAAGAAGGCCGTGTTCGCGAAGCTCGACGCGGTGGCCAAGCCTGGCGCCGTGCTGGCGACCAACACCTCGACGCTCGACATCGACGAACTCGCCACCGCTGTCTCGCGTCCACAAGACGTCATCGGCATGCACTTCTTCTCGCCGGCGAACGTCATGCCGCTGCTCGAAGTCATCCGCACCAAGTCCACGAGCGCGGAGTGCATCCGTACCGCCATGGACTTGGCCAAGCCGCTGCGCAAGACGCCGGTACTGGCGCGTGTGTGCTATGGCTTCATCGGCAACCGCATGATGGAAGGCTACGCGCGCGAAGCGCAGCGCATGGTGCTTGAAGGGGCCACGCCGCGCCAAGTGGACTCGGCGCTGGAGAAGTGGGGTATGGCCATGGGCATCCTCGCGGTGTTCGACATGGCCGGCGTCGACGTGGGTGTGAATGTTCACCGCTCCAACGCGGACCAGTACCCGCCTGACCCGAGCTACTACCAGGCAGACATTGCCCTTTATGACGCTGGCCGCCTCGGCCAGAAGAACGGCAAGGGCTATTACCGCTATGAAAAGGGCGACCGTACCCGCTATGACGACCCGGTGGCGCTGGAGCTCATTCGCGCCAAGGCCGCCGCCGTTGGCGTGGCGCCGCGTGAGCACACCGAAGAGGAAGTGTTGGAGCGCTGCTTGTATCCGCTCATCAACGAAGCCTTCCGCATCCTCGAGGAAGGCGTGGCGGTGCGCGCCAGCGACGTCGACGTGGTGTGGGCCGCCGGCTACGGCTTCCCGCGTTACCGCGGCGGCCCGTTGTTCTACGCTGACACTATCGGCTTGAAGACGGTTTACGACGGTATGCTGAAGTATCGCGACCTGTTCGGCCCCATGCATTGGCAGCCCGCTGCCCTGCTGGAGAAGCTGGTACAGGAAGGCAAGACATTGGCCCAGTGGGAAGGAGAACGCGCATGAAGACCGATGACCTCATTGCTATTGACGTCCACACGCACGCCGAGGTGTCCTGCCGTCAGCCCACGGACGACGTATGGCAGGAATACGAAGACGCTGCCAGCAAGTACTTCAAAGCCGGCAAGCGCCCCACCATTCCCGAGACGATTGCTTACTACCGCGAGCGCAAGATCGGCCTCGTCATGTTCACGGTGGACTCGGAACACGAGATTGGTAGCCGGCGCATTCCTAACGAAGAAATTCTGGAAGCGGCCCACGCGAACAGCGACATGATGGTGGCCTTCGCCAGTATCGACCCGCACAAGGGCCGGTTCGGTGCCCGCGAAGCGCGTCGGCTCATTGCGGATGGCGTGCGTGGCTTCAAGTTCCACCCGACCTGCCAGGGCTTCTTCCCGAACGACCGCATGGCCTACAAGCTTTATGAAGTGATTGCCGAGAATAAACTGCCGGCCATCTTCCATAGCGGACATTCGGGCATTGGCACCGGCATGCGCGGCGGTGGCGGTATGCGCCTGAAATACTCCAACCCCATCCACGTCGACGACGTCGCTGTCGATTTCCCGGACATGAAGATCATCATCGCCCACCCCTCGTGGCCGTGGCAGGACGAGGCGCTGTCGGTCTGCTTGCATAAGCCGAACGTCTATATCGATCTTTCGGGCTGGTCGCCGAAGTACTTCCCACCGCAGTTGGTGCAGTACGCCAACACGCAGCTCAAGAAGAAGATCCTGTTCGGCTCGGACTTCCCGCTCATTCCGCCTGACCGTTGGATCAAGGACTTCAAGGAAGCCGCCTTCAAACCCGAAGTTCACGACCTCATCCTCAAGCACAACGCTATCGAAGCACTGGGCCTCGCCGGCTGAGCCGGCGGTCCTTCTGGAGACAACGACCATGGTGATGGAAGGCGAACTGCTCTGGACCCCGTCGCCCGCGCGCACGGCGGCCAGCAATCTCACGAAGTTTTCGCAGTGGCTGAAGGAGCATCGCGGGCTCGACTTCGCCGACTACCAGGCGATGTACGAGTGGTCCGTGGCGGACGTCGACGCCCTGTGGGGCGCGCTATGGGAATACTTCAACCCGAAGGTGAGCGCGCAGCCCACCGCCGTGCTTGGCAAGCGCACCATGCCGGGGGCCGAATGGTTCCCGGGCGCAGTGCTCAACTACGCCGAAAACGTCATGTCAAAGGCGGTTGCTGGCCAGACGGCGCTCATCCACTTCAACGAGCGTGATGCGGCTGTCGAGATGTCGTGGGACGAGCTGGGTTCACAGGTGCGTCGCCTTGCCACCGCCCTGCGCAACCTCGGTGTCGAGCCCGGTGACCGCGTCGTGGGCTGCTTGCCGAACACGCCGCATGCTGTCATCTCTATGCTCGCCACCACCAGCATCGGTGCCATTTGGTCCGGCTGCGGGCCGGACTTCGGTTCGCGTGGCGTGCTGGACCGCTATTCGCAGTTGTCACCGAAAGTCATGATCTGCGTTGACGGCTACCAATACGGCGGTAAGCCGTTCGACCGTCGTGAAGAGATGGCGCATATCGCCAACAATCTGCCCACTTTGCAGAAGGTGGTGTTGCTGCCTTACCTCGACCGCAACAACCGTGCGCCGCTCGTGGAAGGCGGTTTGCTCTGGGACGACTTGCTTGCCACTGCCGACCCCGGTGAGGCTGCGTTCGTATTTCAGCAGGTGCCGGCACAATCGCCGCTGTGGATTCTCTTCTCTTCTGGTACGACTGGCCTGCCGAAGCCCATCGTGCACACCCATGTGGGCATTACGCTGGAACAGCAGAAGCTGGTGCAGTTGCACATGGACGTGAAGGAGGGCGAACGCCTGTTCTTCTACACCACCACCGGTTGGATGATGTGGAACTTTCTCGTGACCAGTCTGCTGTCGGGCGTGGTGCCGGTGCTGTATGACGGCAACCCGGCCTTTCCAGGGCCGGACCAGCTCTGGAAGGTGGTGCAAGATTTCAAGATCGACTTCTTCGGCGCCAGCCCCACCTACCAGCAGATTCTCGAGAAGCAGGGCATTGTGCCGAAGGACCGCTTCGACCTCAGCCGCTTGAAGACGGTGATGCTCGCGGGTTCTCCGGTAACGCCTGAATGTATGGTGTGGTTCTACACCAATGTGAAGGCGGATCTCTGGGTGCAGTCCGGTAGCGGCGGCACGGACATCTGCAGTGGCTTTTGCGGTGGTGTGCCCACGCAGCCCGTTTATGCCGGTGAAATTCAGGCGCCCCATCTTGGCGTGAACCTGCTGGCCTTCGACGCCGATGGCAAGCCGGTGGTAGACGAAGTGGGTGAGATGGTCATCACCGAGCCCATGCCCTCCATGCCTCTGGGCTTTTGGAATGATGCAGGCCATGTGCGCTACACCGAGTCGTACTTCAGCGACTACCCGGGCATCTGGCGCCAAGGCGACTTCTTCCGCTTGAACGCGCGCCGCGGCTGTTTCGTGCTGGGCCGTTCGGATGCCACGCTGAACCGTCACGGCATTCGCATTGGCACTGCAGAAATCTACCGTTCGCTGGCCCTACTGCCGGAAGTGGAAGATTCACTCGTGGTGAACCTCGACCTGCCGGGCGGTCACTTTTTCATGCCGTTGTTCGTGAAGGTGCGCACCGGTAGCGTACTGGACAAGGACCTTGAAGACCGCATCAAGGCCGTGCTGCGTACCGAGTATTCGCCGCGACACGTGCCGGACCGTATTTTTCCCGTGCCGGCCATTCCTTACACCATCACGGGCAAGAAGCTGGAAGTGCCGGTGCGCCGTATTCTGGCCGGGTATGTGGTCGAGAAGGCGGTGAACCGCAGCGCGATGGCGGATGCCACGGCCATCGATTGGTATATCGATTACGCTGCCAAGCAAACGGATTACCAAATGTAATCTGTCCGCTGCAGCGTTGCCCGGAGTGGGTAGCGCTACAGCGAAGGTGCGGCATTCGCTTGCAGTCGAGTCGGGCTTCATCGGGGGTGGAGCCGTGAAGGGGTTGCAGGCGCGACAGTGTCACCCTTGCCGGAGGTGTCTCGCCGCTGCGTGCTACACCGTATTTCTCGTTCCCGAGGTTTCCGCCCATGTTCCAGCCCAAGCCTGCCCTGGTTCTCGTCCTCGCTCTCGCTAGCCTCCTCGCCGCCTGCAAGCCGGCCGAGCAAGCGGCGAAACCCGCTGCCGTCGATGCGGCACGCCTCACGGCTGCCGATACCGACACTGCCAACTGGATGAGCTATGGCCGCACTTACAGCGAACAACGCTTCTCGCCGTTGAAACAGGTGAATGACGCCAACATTGGGCAGCTGGGCCTGGCCTGGAGCGTGGACCTGGATGCCGAGCACCGCGCGCAAGAAGCGACGCCGCTCATCATCGACGGCGTCATGTACGTCACCACTGCCTGGAGCAAGCTGTTCGCCTTTGATGCCGCGAGCGGCAAGCAGCTGTGGGCTTACGACCCGAAGGTACCGGGGCAGGCCGGCGTGCATGCCTGCTGCGATGCCGTGAACCGTGGCGCCGCGGCTTGGGAAGGCAAGCTATTCGTCGGCACGCTCGATGGCCGCTTGGTGGCCGTGGATGCGGGTACTGGCAAAGAAGTGTGGAGCGTGCGCACCACACCGGAAGGTAGTCGTTACACCATCACCGGCGCGCCGCGCGTGGCCAAGGGCAAGGTGCTCATCGGTAACGGTGGGGCGGAGCTGGGTGTGCGTGGCTACGTCACCGCTTACGACGCCGCTACGGGCAAGCAGTTGTGGCGCTTCTACACGGTGCCGGCCAACCCGGCGGATGGCCCGGAGAGCCCCGCCCTGCAGGCTGCGGCCAAAACGTGGACGGGCGAATGGTGGAAGCTCGGCGGTGGCGGCACGGTGTGGGATGCCATTGTGTACGACCCTGAGTTCGATCTTGTCTACATCGGCGTGGGCAACGGCGCACCGTGGGCTCGCAAAATTCGCAGCCCCGGTGGTGGCGATAACCTCTACCTCTCGTCCATCGTGGCGCTGAAGGCCGAGACTGGTGAATACGTGTGGCATTACCAGACGACGCCGGGTGATACCTGGGACTACACCGCCAGTCAGCACATCATGCTCGCGGAACTGCCCATCGACGGCAAGCCGCGGAAGGTGCTGATGCAGGCACCGAAGAATGGCTATTTCTACGTGCTGGACCGCGCCACCGGTGAATTGCTCTCGGCCACGCCGTATGCAGCGCAAACCTGGACGACCGGCTTCGACATGAAGACGGGCCGCCCCATCGAACATCCGGAAGCTCGCTGGAGCGAGACTGGCAAGCCGTTCATGAGCCTACCCGGCCCCGGCGGGGCGCATAGCTGGCAGCCCATGTCCTTCAATCCGGCCACGGGCTTGGTTTATATCCCAGTCATGGACGTTGGCTTCCCGTACATTCCGGATGCCAACTTCAAGGAGCGCAAGCTCGGCTGGAACACGGGTGTGGACTTCAATGCCGGCAGTCTGCCGCAAGTTCCCGCCATCAAGGCTGCAATCAAGGGTGCCATGAAGGGTTATCTGAAGGCCTGGGACCCGGTGGCCAAGAAGGAAATGTGGCGTGTTGAGTACCCGTATCCTTGGAACGGCGGCACGCTGGCGACGGCGGGCAACTTGGTGTTCCAGGGCGATGGCATGGGCAACTTCAGCGCCTTCCGC
Organism: uncultured Pseudomonadota bacterium; assembly: GCA_903858165.1. GTDB lineage: Bacteria > Pseudomonadota > Gammaproteobacteria > Steroidobacterales > Steroidobacteraceae > CAIOHZ01. Next base: position 27,673 of record CAIOHZ010000141.1, on the reverse strand, counting down.
GCCGATACGGGCGCCAAGGCGTGGTCAGCCTCCACAGGCACGGGCATTTTGGCACCGCCGGTCAGCTACGAAGTGAAAGGCGAGCAGTACATTGCCATCGAGACGGGCTGGGGTGGTGCCTTTGGCCTGGCCGCTGGCGAACTCGCGCGCGATGCACACGCCGCCACCAATGTGCCGCGGCTGCTGGCGTTCAAGATTGGCGGCAAGGCAGAAATGCCCAAGACCGTGCTGCCACCTCCGCGCGACTTCAACCCACCGGCAGACACCAAGGACGAACAGGCCGTGGTGGCTGGCAAGGCCATCTTCCACACTTACTGCAGCGTCTGCCATGGCGACTCGGCAGTCAGCACGGGCACCTTGCCGGACCTTCGCTATAGCGCGTACATCAACGCGCCTGGTGGGCTGAAGCCCGTGGTGCTTGGCGGTGCGCTGCAGGCGAAGGGCATGCCGAACTTCACCGGCGAAGTAACCGAAGCAGACGTGGAACTCGTGCGTACGTACATTGTGCGTCGCGCCCACGAGTCCATCGCGGAAGCGGCTGCCGCGAAGGCGAAGTAAGCCGCGGGGTTTAAGCGACGCCGTAAGCCACGGCGTCGCGTAGGGAACCGTTGTTCAGCCCGCTTCGGGCGGGCTGACCGCCGGCTGCTGCAGACGCTCCGTCATGCCGGCCAGCAGCCGACTGAGCGTCGCCATCTCTTCTGGCGTCATGCCGGCAAACAGTTGCGCAGAGACGTCTTGCACGTGGGGCAGCAGCGTCTTGTAGAGCTTGCGTCCCTCGGCGGTCAGCATCAGCAGCTTGCGTCGGCCATTCTGGGGGTCGGCGCGTTCCGTCAGACGCCCGCTGCGGCGAAGAGCGCCCACAGCGCGGCTGACATTCATCGGGTGCACGCCGGCCACTTCGCCAATCTCGTGGCTCGCCGCCTCGCCCATGGGCGCCAGCGTCATCAGTACGCGCAGTTCATTCATGCTGATCTGATAGCGCACCGAATCGCCGGAGAAAAAGGGCGTCTCGATGAGGTTGGACAGCTTCAGCAACCGGTACAGCAGCAGCGAGCGGCTGCGGTGGCTGGCTTCGTCCTTGGCGGACAGCGCCTGCAACCAGCGTTCACGGTCGGCGGCGGTCTGGGTAGCGTTCTTACGCGGCATGGCGGGGACCGGTTCCAAGGATGACTACAGTCTAGACGATAACGCCGGTTAACAAAAAAGGGGGCGCCAGCCACGCTGACGCCCCCTTGAGTTCACCCTGAACGGGTGAGTTCGATTAGAACTTCTTCTTCAGCGTCACAGCCCACTCGCGCGGGCGGCCCGGCTGACCGGCGATGGCGCCAGCGCCAGCACCCGTCAGGTCGAACTTAGAGACGAAGTAGTACTTGTCTGCCAGGTTCGTCACTTCGAAGGCGGCTTCGAGGTCACGCTCGGCATTGCGCCAGGTGACACGGGCGTTGGACAGGTTGTAGCTGTCTACCTGACCGTACAGTGCCGAAGGAGTACTAGCGCTGGCGACGAGATCGCCACCGACCAGCTTGTCCTGGAAGCTCGTATCCAAGCGCGCGGTGATGGAACCACCGTTGCCTACCGGGAACTCGTACTGCACGCCAGCGTTCCACTTCAGCTTCATCAAGCCGCGCGGCTGCGGAGCCAGTCGGTTGACGAAGGTCGGGTCGCTGGAGCAGGGGCCGGAAGCACCACCCACCACGGCCGGGTTCACGCACTTCCAGTCCCAGGAGAGGTGGGACAGGGAAGCGTCGAACTGCAGACCCTCGGTCGGCATGGCGAGCACTTCGAGTTCCACACCCTTCAGCTTGGCGTCGCCGGCGTTCTGCGGCAGAGCGCAGGGACCGGGGCCACCGAACTGCGGGCAGGACAGCAGCGTCAGCTGGGCGTTCTTGAAGTCGTTGTAGAACACGGCCGCGTTGATGCGCAGCTTGCGGTCCATGAGGTCTGTCTTCAGGCCCAACTCGTACGAAGTGACTTCTTCAGGACCGAAACCACGTGCCTGGGCAGCGTTGAACGGACGCGGGCCCACGCCGCCGGCCTTGTAGCCGGTGGACACGGTGCCGTAGGCCAGCACCTGCTCCGAGAAGCGGTAGTCCACCGAAGCGCGGTAGTCGATGCGGTCGCCTTCGAACAGCGCCGTGCGGCCGCTGAGTGCGGTGCCGTTCGGGCCGTTGTAGCCGATGCCGTTGGCAGCGCCGACGCCGTCGAGGAAGCCGTTGATGGTGCGACCGTCGAGGTTGTAGCGGAAGTACGTGTAGGCCTTCGAGTCCTTCGTGTAGCGCAGGCCAGCGGTGACCGTCAGCGCATCCGAGACGTTGAAGATGGCGGTGGCAAAGCCAGCCTTCGACTTCGTGCGGACCGGGTCGTTACCGATGAACTGCAGCGGGAAGATGGGCAGCAAGCCCACGCCCGGAATGGCCGCGGCGACGTAACGGATGTCCTGCAGCGTGTAGTAGGTGGTCTCTTCGTCAGAGTAGTAGCCACCCACCGTCAACGACAGCTTGTCTGTCAGCTCCGCATTCATACGGAGTTCTTGGCTCTTGAACCAGTGGTTCAGGGTGTTGTTGCCAAAACCCACGCGCGCCGGTGACAGGTCGTTGTCGATGCTGAATGACGACTCCCACTTGCGATAAGCGCTGATGGAGGTGACGTTCACCTTGTCGTTGATGGTCCAGTTGACGTTGGCCGAACCGCCCCAGCCTTCGTAGGTGGACAGTTCGCTGCCCTGGGTGGCAGCCATCGGCAGACCGTTGAGCGGCGGGATGAGACCGGCCGTGAAGGCGCCACCTTCTTGGCCCGTCGAGGTGTAGTTGCACCACTGGCCGCAGATGAAGCGGTTGTCGTATGGCAAGCCGTTCGTGGTGGTCACGTTCGGGTTGGGGTTGCTGCCGTAGAGCAGCACTTCCGCGCCGTTGTGGTGCACGTCGCGGATGTAGTCCGCCGACAATGTGATTTCCAGGGCATCGCTCGGGGTAGCACGAACGATGGCGCGCAGGGCGCGGTAGCCCACGTCACCGGTCGAATACTTATTGCACTTCACGCCACCGACCGGCGAGCCGAGGCCGCTGGACGGGTTGGCGCAACCGTAGTCGAGCACGTCGACGTACCCATCCTGGTCGGAGTAGGCGCCCGAAACGCGTGCCGACACATTCTCGGAAACCTTGAAGTCGGAGCTGGCGCGCAGGTTGATGCGGTTGCGGCTGCCGTAGGTGGCCGACACGTAGCCGCCGCCGTCACCGGTGGGCTTGCGCGACACGAACTTGATGGCACCACCCTCCGAGTTACGGCCGGTAAGCGTGCCCTGCGGGCCGCGCAGCACTTCCACGCGCTCCACGTCCATAAGATCGAAGTTGGCGCCCGTCAGGCGGGGGTAGTACACATCGTCGATGTACATCCCAACGCCCGGCTCGTAAGCGGGGTTGAAGTCGATTTGGCCGAGGCCACGGATGGTGGCGGTGATGGAGTTACCGAACGCCGCCGAAGCGGGGCGCAGGATGACGCTGGGCGCGCTGTCCGCGATGGCGGCCAGGTTGGTGGCGCTGCGCGACTCGAGCTGTTCGCCGGTGACCGCCGTGATGGCGATGGGCGTGTCCTGCAGCTTCTGCTGACGGAACTGGGCGGTAACGACCACTTCACCAATGGTGCCGTCGGTAGCGACCGCGTCCTCGGCTTGCGCCGTGAAAGCCATCATGCCAGTGGCCACGGCTAGTGCCGTGAGCGCTTGGCGCTTGGTTCCAAACTTCGAATGAGCAGTCATGCGAATACCCCCCCAGGGCGATGTCGAAGAGAAAACTGTCTGTTGTAAAACCAGTACCTAGCGGCCGGCCCGAAAGCCCACCCCCAGTGCCACGTTGCATTCCTGCCACGTAGCTCATCTATAACGGATGTTATATAACATACGTTATCGTTGTTGCCGCGCCAAGCCCCCCTTGTGGATTGGTTGTCGCGTCCGGCGGGCAGGCTTGGGCCCGACCGCCTGAATGTGGTATTTCCGCAACGCCACAGGCTTCAGCCCCAGCGTGACGGTTCCGTTCCGGGCACCCAAGCAGCTTCGGGTTGCCCGCTACGGCTTAAAGCCAGCGCGGCACGAACTGCGGGCCGCTCGTCGATGCGTGCCAGCCAGCCGGCCAAGTGCGGCGTGGTCACGGCATTCACGACGGCGGGTGCCAGCGTGCGCAGCGGTGCCACCAAGGCATAGGCGTCGATATCGGCGAGCGAATAGGCGGGGCCGGCCAGCCAATCCGCGCCCGTTAGTGCCTTTTCCAAGCGCGCCACGGGCACGGCGAGTCGCTGCTGCCAAGCCGCTTCATCCACCGCGCCATCCAGCACGGCCAGCCAAGCGTTGCGGCGCTCCAGCGGTTCGATGGCAGCCAGTTGTGCGCGCAGAGCGGCGCTTTCGCGGGCAGCCAGCACCGGCCGCAGGAAGCGTGCGCACCCCAGTGCCGAGACCACGGGCCCAAGGCCAAGACCGAGGTACTGGACCCAAGCGCGTACGCGGTAGCGGTCGTGGGCTGACGCCGGGAAGAGGTCTGGGCCTGTCACCACTTCGTTGAGATACTCCAGCTGGAACGAGGTACTGCTAAGCACCTCGCCCCCGACGACCAGCAGCGGGCCTTCTCGCTCGAGCTGCAGCGCGCTCTCGGTGTTGGCCGGAAAGCCCGGCGCAAACTGTTCGAACGCGGTGGGGTCGAACCAGTGGCTGGTGTAGGGCGCACCCTTCTCAGCCAAAGCGATGAGCGGCTTCAGGAAGACCCCGTTGGGTTCCCAGTGGCACAGCGCGATCATGGCTTCTTCCAGCCCTGGGAATTGCCCGGGAGCACGGACTGCTGCACAGCGGCGGCGCTCAAGTGCGTATTGCCGCGCTCGAGAAAAGCGACGCGCTGCACCATGGGCGTACGGCCGAGCGCCCACGTGGCCTTGGTGGCCGGGCGCTCATAGATGCGCCGCAGCCATTCCATGATGTGCGGGGTACGCGCATCGTTGCAGTGGTCCGGCTGCGAAAGGGGCAGTGCGTAGCCGAGATTGAAGCCGTTGATGTCGCCGAGCGAGAACGTTTTGCCGGCAATCCACGTGTGCTTGGCTAGATGGGCTTCAAGTACGTCCGTGCAGAACAGCACGCGACGGCGCGACTCGGCCAGTTCTTCCGGGGTGAATTCGTTGAAGAGCGCCTTGCGCCAGGCAATCTTGCGCGACTCCAGCGGAATGCGGTCGATGGCCGCGCGGAGCACCTCCGGGTCGCGTTGGCGGGCCACCGGGCCGACGAACACGGCCCAGCCGATCATCGACATGGAGGGGGCGAAATAGGCGTCGAAAAAGCGCATCCACCAGCGCATGCGCCAGCGTTCCACCGGGTCGGTGGGCTTCAGCGGCGGGCCGTCGAAGGCTTCGTCCACGTATTCCATGATGGGTGTGGATTCGGTAAGCACCAAGTCGCCATGGACCAGTGCCGGAATGGTGCCATCCGGGTTCACCGCCAGATATTCCGGCTGGTGTTGGTCGAATGAGAGCAGGTCCAGGTAGTGGCTCTCGTAAGCCACGCCCTTTTCCGCCAGCGCGAGCATCGGCTTGCCCGAATTGGCGTTTGGCTCCCAATGGTAAAGCTTCAACATCCCAGGTCCTGTTCCTTAGGCGCGGCCGCATGGGCGGCAATCTAGGGGCTGAGAATGAAGCGAGGCGGCGGCGGCTACTCGACCGCGCGTGAACTATGGTGCGACTCCCCGTGCGCCAGCGGCGTTGCCGGCAAAGGCTATGCTCGTTGGCAACCCAGCCGGCAGCGTTGTCGGCGACATTCGGCATAGGAGACTTAAGGTATGCAGGACTTGGCGGGCAAGGTAGCGTTCATCACGGGCGGTGCCAGCGGTATCGGCCTTGGGCTTGCCAAGGTGTTTGGTGCGCAAGGCGTCAAAGTGATGCTGGCCGATGTGCGTCAGGGGCCACTCGATGCCGCGGTAGCGCAGCTGCGTGCGGCGGGCATCACCGCTGAAGGCTTGGTGGTTGATGTGGCGGACCGCGCGGCCATGAAGGCAGCGGCGGTAGCCACCGTGGCCGCGTTCGGCAAGGTGCATCTGCTGTTCAACAACGCCGGCATCAGCTTCTTCGGGCCTATGGACCAAGCGAAGGAGGGCGACTGGGACTGGATGCTGGGCGTGAACCTTTATGGCGTGGTGAACGGTGTGCAGGCGTTTTTGCCGCACTTGAAAGCGCATGGCGAGCCTTGCCATATCGTGAACACCGCCTCCATGGCTGGTTTGTTGGTGGGCCCGGGCATGGGGCTGTATTCCGCTTCCAAGTTTGCGGTGGTGGGCCTCAGTAATTCGCTGCGGTTGGATCTGGCACCGCACGGCATAGGCGTTTCGGTGCTATGCCCCGGTTTTGTTCGCAGCAACATCCACGAAGCCGGCAAGATTCGCCCGGCGCAGTACGCGGACACCGGCTACCACGTGAGCGAAGCCGAGATGGCGCGGTTGGACCAAGTGCTGGCGGTAGGCATGGACCCGGTGGAAGTGGCGGAGGCCGTGCTGCCGGCGGTGCTGGAAAACCGCGAGTGGATTTTCCCGCACGCCGAGTTCCAGCAGGAACTGCGCGACTTGTTCGACCGCATGCTGGCGGCCTTGCCGAACCGCGAGCCCGACCCGGGGCGCACGCGTATTGAAGACTTCCGCCGTGCGCGTCGTGCGGCAGCGGCGGAAGTGGCGGACCGGCTGCGTTGAGCTTGGCGCTAGCGCAGGCCCCGCTGATGCGGAAACCTGCGCTAGGTCTTAGCGCGGCTTCAAGCCGAACACGCGTTCCGCGTTGCCCTGGAAGAACTCGCGTTTTTCCTCGAGCGAGATGGGCAGGTTGTCCCCCATCAGTACTTCCTCGCGGACGTACTGGTAGGGATAGTCCATCGCGTACATCACGCGCTCCGGGCCCATCACTTGGCGGCAGAACTGCACCGCGGGCGACCACGCCATGCCGCTGTTGGTGACGATGACGTTGTGCTTCAGGTATTCGCTCACCTTGCCGCGCTTTAGCGGCTTCAGGAAATCGTAGCGCTGCGAACGCACGCCGGCGCCATGCATGTAGTCGAGACGGAACATCCAGAAGGGCAGCGCTTCGCCGCAGTGGCCCACAATGACTTGCAGCTTCGGGAAGCGGTCGAACACGCCCTTCACGATGAGCCGTAGCAAATGCAGGCCGGTTTCCACACCGAAGCCGTACACCGCACCATCGAGCCCAGCTTCGAGGAAGGGTTGGATGAGCTGCTTCGACGGCGTGTTCGGGTGCAGGTACACCGGCACGCCCAAGGCTTCGCAGGCTTCGAAGATGGCCCAGAACTTCGGGTCGTCGGTGTATTCGTTGTGGGTGTGCGAATTCAAGATGAAGCCGCGAAAACCCAGTTCGTTCACGCCGCGTTCAATTTCTTTCGCGGCAGTGGCCGGGTCCTGCGGGGCCGCGGCGGCCAAGCCCACGTAGCGGTCCGGGTAGCGCTTCACCGCGTCCGCCAGCACGTCGTTGCTGTGACGAGCCATAGCATTGGCGGTGTCCTTGTCGAACACCTGTACGCCCGGTGAGGTGAGCGAGACGATCTGCACGTCGATACCGGTGGCGTCCATGTCGGCAATACGCCGCGGCCCTAAGTCCTGCAGACGCTCGATGACAGCGGTGGCGCGCGGGCTGCGGCTGCCCATGTAAAAGCCCCAGAGGCTGCGAAAGCCCGGGTCGTCGTAGCTCGGGTCGTCGAGCAGTTGCTGGTACAGCTTCAGTACTTCCGGCGTAACAAACGCTTCTTCGGTGGCGATCCGCAGATAACCGGGAGCGCCTCGAAAGGGCGGCGCGGGCAATACAGTGGTCTCGCTCATGGTCGTGGTTCCCTTGCCTGAAGGTAGGCCAAAAAAGATTTTCCGGCATGCCGCCGGATAGTCACCGAATGATGGCATGGGGTTGCCTTGGGGCCCCTGCGCTTTCCGGCGAGTCCGTTTGCGCCATGAGTGGAACTCGCGGGCGTGCTTTACGGCACCATGTCTGCGGATATTAGGTCCACTGTTCTGACCTGCCGGCCAAAGTCGAGCAGTCGCGGTTGGTTGACCCGGGCTATGAGAGTGCGCGCATGAATGCCGAAGCGGTGAAACCCGAACTGGAACTGGTGTTCGAGGCCGAAGGCCAACTCGAGCCTATGATCACCATTGGGCAGACGCCGGATGGCCTCCGCCGTGCTGTGCCCATCGGTGGCGGTACCTTTCAGGGGCCCGATATCCGCGGTGAACTGGTGCCGGGAGGTTGCGACTGGCAAGTAGTGCGAGCCGATGGCGTGACCATCCCTGAGGCTTTCTACCTGCTGCGTACCGACGACGGCGTATTCATTCAGGTACACAATCGCGGCTTACGCCACGGCCCGCCAGAGGTAATGGCGCGGCTGGCAGCGGGGGAAGTGGTGGACCCGGCCAGCTATTACTTCCGCGCCGCCCCGACTTTTTCGGCGCCAGCAGGCCGCTACGATTGGCTGAACCGCAGCCTGTTCGTGTGTGTCGGTGCGCGCTACCCAGCCTCCATTCGGCTGTGGTTCTACCGAGTCACTTGAAAGGATTTGCCTGTGAACGCAACAACCATTCCCGCCATTTCCCATCAGGACCTGCGCTTGCTCATTGATGGCGAGTGGCTCACTACCGCTGGCCGCCGTACGCAACCCGTGGTGAACCCAGCGACTGGCGAAGTATTGGGTGAAGTTCCGCTGGCTTCGGCCGCAGACCTCGACCGCGCCATCGCCGCCACCGTGCGTGCGTGGCCGGCTTGGCGAGCGCTACAGCCGGTGCTGCGCGCGCGTATCTTGCGTCGTGCTTCGGACCTCATCCGTTCGCGCAGCGAAGAAATCGCGCGGCTCGCGACGACCGAACAGGGCAAGCCGCTGGCCGAAACTCGCATCGAAGTGCAGATGGCTGCAAATATCTTCGAGTGGTACGCCGAAGAAGGCCGTCGCGCCTATGGCCGCGTGTTGCCGCAGCAGGCACCGGGCGTACGCATGACCGTCGTGAAAGAGCCGATCGGTCCTGTTGCTGCGTTTGCGCCATGGAACTTCCCGCTCGGCAACCCGGCGCGCAAGCTGGGTGCCGCGCTGGCTGCGGGTTGTCCGTGCATCTTGAAGCCCGCCGAAGAGTCTCCGGCTTCGGCCTTGGCCATTGCGGCTGCGCTGGTGGAAGCCGGCGTGCCGGCGGGCATCGTGAACGTGGTGTTCGGTGTGCCGGCGGAAGTCTCCACTCACCTCATCGGCTCGCCGCACATCCGCAAAGTGTCGTTCACCGGTTCCGTTCCCGTGGGCCAGCACCTCATGCAGTTGGCAGCCGCTGGTGGCAAGCGCACCACCATGGAGTTGGGTGGGCATGCGCCGGTGCTGGTGTTCGACGATGTCGACCTTGACGCCGTGCTGGACCTGACGGTCGGCGCCAAGTACCGCAATGCCGGGCAGGTATGCGTTTCGCCTACGCGTTACTTGGTGCAGGAAGGCATCTTTGACCGTTTCGTGGCGGGCTTCGTGGCGCGTGCACAAGCGTTGAAGGTGGGCAATGGCCTGGAAGCGGACACGCGCATGGGTCCGCTCACCCATGCGCGCCGCATTACTGCCGTGCGCGCGCTTATCGATGATGCCGTAGCTTGCGGTGCGCGCTTGCTCACGGGCGGCAAACCCATCGAAGGCCCCGGGTTCTTCTTTGAACCGACGGTGCTGGTGGAGGTGCCGCTGCATGCGCGCATCCTGAACGAAGAGCCGTTTGGTCCGGTGGCCATCATCAACCGGCACCAAGGGCTGGACGACATGGTGGCGGAAGCGAACCGCTTGCCGTTTGGTCTCGCTGCCTTTGCGTTCACCAAGGACGCGAAGCGCGTGAACTTGCTGGGCGAACGTCTGGAAGCGGGCATGGTAGGCATCAACAGCCAACAGATCTCGCTGCCGGAATCACCGTTTGGCGGCGTGAAGGCCAGCGGGCACGGCTCCGAGGAAGGCATCGAAGGCCTCGACGCCTGCCTCGTGACGAAGTTCATCACCGAAGGGTGAACTAAGCCATTTCGATGCCGTGTTCGCGACGGTATTCGCGCGGCGTCTTGCCGAAGCGGGCGCGGAACACGCGCCCGAAGTGCGTGGGGCTGTTGAAGCCGTAGTCGAAAGCGATGCTGGTGACGGTGCGACCGCGCTGCGCGGGGCAACCCAGCGCACGGGCACAAGCTTCCAAACGCCGGCGCAAGATGTAGCGCGAAACGGTCTCGTTCTCTTCCGAGAACAAGTGGTGCAGGTAGCGCGTGGTCATGCGGCACGCGTTGGCAATACCCGTGGGCGAGAGGTCCGGGTCTGTCAGGTGTGCTTCGATATGGTTGAGGATGCGCACCAAGTGTGCTGCAGCCAAAGAGCTGCGGTCCGCGCGCGCATGGGGCGTAGCTGAGTACGCACTGCCGATGAGGTCGAGGATGGTGCCGGCGACGCGGCCCGCTGAATTTTCATCGAGCGAGCCTTGGTATTCGCGCCAGAAGTTGCGCAAAAAGCCAGACAGTAGACCGCTGAGCCCTTGCTGCCCCGACATGGGAACGGCCACGAGACATTCGGGCGCAGCCAAATGGCGACGCAGCATGCTTTCCGGAATGCCCAAGACGAACATGTGGTTCGGGCCTTCGAACTGCATTTCGTAAGAGCGCGAGTTGTCGCAGAGGGTGAAGTCGCCGGCGTTGAGCAGCGCTTCGCGTCCGTCCTGACGGTTCATGCTACGACCGTCTAGCTGCAGGTGCAGGAAGAACATGGGCGCGCGAGTGCGGGACACATGAGCGCGTGAATGACGCACCCACTGCGCTTCCGAGTAGGCTTCGGCGACGCTGAGTTCGCCGAGGCGGCCGCGCGTGAGCGAGCCGCTGAAGCTGCGCAGGTCTACCGGGTCCGACACGAGCGGCGAGAAGCAATCGCTCGCCATGTCGTTCCAGAACTGCAACTTGGCGCGCGGGTCGAGGCCCGCGGTGGTGTAGGACTGCAACTGTGCCATGGTCAACCTCTCCCGAACCGATGGTCTGAAGCCACCGTGTTTTTAGTTGTACTCCATAATCAAATGGACTGCCAGTAGATTTTCACGTCTGTTACGTTGCGCTGCAAAAGACTACGTTTACCGGGAAGCGATGCGGCGAGTGCGGAAACACGGCGCGCCGCAGTGCAGGTCGGATTGCGCTCAGGGTCGAGTCGTTCTCTGCGTCGTGCGCCACTCTTAGGAGTCACAGGGGAGGGGATGTGGCTGATACCAAGGCAAGGCAGGCGCGCGCTGCGCGCGGCGAACCGCACCCGTTGTCGGGCTATGCCGGCATTGCGCTGCGGCGGGCCTCGCGCGCGGTCTATGGTGCATTCATGGCCGAAGTGGGCACGCTCGGCGTCAAGCCAGCGGAATACGCCGCCCTGCTCGTCATACAGAGCAACCCCGGTGCGCGCTCGGCCGATATCTCTGGCCTGCTTGGCATCGAGAAAGCGAACTTCACCATGTTTTTGCGTCGGCTGGAGCGTCGTGGCTGGGTGGTTCGCGAGCCTTCAACGACGGACCGTCGTGCGCACGCCTTGCGCCTTACCCCAGAAGGCGCAGAGCTACTGCAGGCAGCAGTGGAAAAGCGCACCCGGCTCGAAGCTGGACTGGTGGCGCGTTTGGGCGCTGTCGATTACGCGCGCCTGCTGGAATTGTTGCAGGTACTGCTGGCGCCAGAGGCCGCGCCTGTCAAAGAAGCGGCCGCCGGTCCGCGTGCGGTTCAGGCCGGCTTTCCGCCTAGGTCCTGATTGCGCAGGTTGAACAAGCGCTTTTTGTCCTCGTCGGACAGCTGCTGGTTGAAGTTCGCGAGGTCTGCGCCCACGGCGGCGCCGCGCTGCACGCCCGGGCGGGTACCAACCGTTTCGAACCAACGCTTCACGTGCGGGTGGTCATCGAGGTTCTGGCCCTGCCAGTCCCAGCGCACCACCCACGGCCAAGCGGCCATGTCGGCGATGGAATACGCGCCAGCCAGGTATTCGTGTTTCGCCAACTGCTCGTCCATCACGGTGTACAGGCGCTTCACTTCCGACTGGAAGCGGTGCATGGGGTATTCCAGCCGCTCGGGGTAGTAGCGCAGGAAGTGGTGCGCTTGGCCCGCATTGGGGCCGAGCCCGGCAACCTGCCAGTAAACCCACTGCAGCACGGCGTATTTTCCATGCAGGTCTTGTGGCAGGAACTGCCCGGATTTTTCGCCCAAGTACTGCAGGATGGCGCCAGATTCGAACAACACCAAAGGACAGCCCGGCGCGTCGTGGTCGACGATGGCGGGCATCTTGCCGTTCGGGTTGATGGACAGATATTCCGGCGTGCTCTGGTCGCCTTTGTTGATGTTCACCGGGTTGACCCGGTAAGGCAGCCCACATTCCTCGAGCATGATGGAAATCTTCTTGCCGTTGCCAGTAGGCCAGAAGTAGAGGTCAATCATGGCGATAGTCCTTCGAGGAGCAGTAAAACGTCCAACCCGCGCTGGCAGAAGCGCAGGATAGTGGGGTCCAGCGACAGTCTGCCATTGCAGTCCGCGGTGAATCGTCCGATGGCGCAAGCGCTATCGACTGCCAGTGCGCGGCAAGTCGTGAGAACGGTGCCAGAATTGTTATAGGCGAGGCGAGGAGTAAACCGCTTGAACCCGATTCATCGACGAGATTTTCTGGCTGGCATGGCTGGTGTTGCGGCGGCGCCGCTGGCTGCCGAGGCCAAGCCACTGCACGCTAATGTCCGGTCGGACGCGCAATTGTTCGTGTTGGCAGACCCGCGCCGCGTGTCGGCGCGGCGCTTCGCCGATGAACAAGTGGCCAACGGCGCGCGCGCGACTGCGTGGCAGGAAGACCCTTACCGCTGGTGGCACGAAGGCGTAGCCCCGGTGTTGGCGGAACTGCCCAATGGGCAGCGAGTTTGCATCGATGGCTGTACCACTTGGGCCGACTACTTGGTGCTAGTGGGGGAGGCCACGCGTGCCGGGTTCCGCCCCGTGGTGGTGCCGCACAGCAAGCGCGCGCGGCGCGAAACGCGCGCGGCCACTCTCTTCACCTGGCGTTTGGTAGCCATGGCTTGAAGCCCTCGCGGCCGGCCAGGTGACCCAACACTTCACATTCCAAGGATTTGCTCATGTCGACCGCTAACAGCACCAACCAAGGCTGGAGCCTCCAGCACGCCGACAAGCTCTTCATCGACGGCCAATGGCGGGTGCCGACGGACGCCAGTGGGCATATCGCTCTGGTATGCCCGGACACCGAGGAAGTGTTTGCCCACGTGGCCGAAGCCCGCGAGGCGGACATGGCCGCCGCGGTAGAAGCGGCGCGTCGCGCCTTCGACCAAGGTCCGTGGCCGCGGCTTTCGCCGGCGGAACGCATTACCAAGGTGAAAGCACTGGCGACGGCACTGCGTGCCCGTGAAAAAGAACTCGCTGCGGCATGGAACCAGCAAGTGGGTGCGCTGGCACATATCGCGCCATTCATGGTGGCTGGCGGCACCGCGAACCTCGACAACGCCGTGGCTGTGGCCGAGCGTTTCGCGTTCGAAGCGCAGACACCTACGCAGAACGGCATCGCCTTGCTGCGTCGCCTGCCGGTGGGCGTGGTAGCTGCGGTAACGCCATGGAACGTTCCTTACGCCATCATGACCGGCAAGCTTGGGCCCGCGTTGTTGGCTGGCTGCACGGTGGTGATGAAGCCTTCGCCCGAAACGCCGCTCGAGGCCTACCTCATCGCCGAATGCGCCGAGGCGGTAGGTTTCCCGGCTGGCGTCATCAACTTGGTACCGGGCCACCGTGAAGCGGCCGATTTCCTGGTGCGCCATCCGGGCGTCGACAAAGTGGGCTTCACCGGCTCCACGCTCGCGGGTCGGCGCATTGCCAGTGTTTGCGGTGAACGCATCGCGCGCTGCACGCTGGAGCTGGGCGGCAAATCCGCGGCCATCTTGCTGGACGATTTTCCGGTAGAGCAGGCGGGTGCCCTGTTCGCGCGCACCATCAGCATGCTCAGCGGGCAGGTGTGCGCCATGTTGTCGCGCGTCATCGTGCCGCGTGCCAAGCACGACGCCTTGGCGGAAGCGGTGGCTGCCGAGATGGCACGCATCAAGGTGGGTCCGTCCACGGACCCCACCTCCCAGATGGGGCCGCTGGCCATGGGCCGCCAGCTGGCCCGCGTGCAGGAGTACATCGCCATCGGACAGGCCGAAGGCGCCACGCTGGTGCGCGGCGGTGGCCGGCCTGCCGGGCTGGACCGCGGCTTCTTCATCGAACCCACGCTGTTTGCCAACGTCGACAACCGCTCGCGCATCGCGCAAGAAGAAATCTTTGGTCCGGTGCTGTCGCTCATTCCCGCAGACAGCGAAGAACACGCCATTGCCTTGGCAAACGACTCCCAGTTCGGCCTGAACGGCTCGGTCATCACCGGGGATGCCGAGGCGGCCTATCGCGTGGCCAGCCAGGTGCGTACGGGCGTCATTAGCCAGGGCGGCATGCGGGCAGATTTCAAGCTGCCGTTTGGCGGCTTCAAGCAGTCGGGCCTCGGCCGCGAGGGTGGCGCGGAGGGCCTCATGGCCTACCTCGAGACGCAGACCATGTTGCTCGACGCGCTGCCGGCTTCGCTGGCGGGGGCGCCTACGGTCTCGCCTTGACGCCGGCGGCCGGCGGCGGCGCCACTGCCACTGGTGTCGTTGCTGGCAGCAGGTCGAAGCTGGCACTGACGTTGGCGCGGAACACCAGTTCGCCGGGCTGGTAGGTCTGCGGCGCGCCCTGGTTGGCGTCCGCGACGGCCATGGTGCGCATGGCCATGGCGAAAGCCGGCATCGGGGCTGGCGATTCCTGCGCAGCATTCAGGCTACGCACAGCCCCCACGCCGGCTCCCAGCGCACCCGCCATGGCCTCGGCGTTGCGCAAGGCGTCTTTGGTGGCCAGGGCCAGCGCCTCGCGTTGCAGTTCCACCCGGCGGCTGTGGTCCAGCACGGGTTCGCCCACTTGGTTGGCCCCTAGCGCCAGCCCCCGCTCCAGCAGTAACCCGAGTTTGTCCAGTTCGCGCAGGTCCACGGCTACCGAGCGGGAAACTACATAAGCGACGAGCTTGCGCGTGCGAGTTTTCTCGAGCCACGCGTATTCGGGCTGAACATTCAGGCGAGTGCTGTTCACCTGCCGGTCGGGAACCCCCAGTTCGCGGGTGAGCTTCAGCAAGCCTTCGACGCTCCGGTTCACTTGGGTTCGTGCTGCCTCCAGCGTGGGTTCCCGCGCCTCCACGCCCAAGGTGAGGCGGGCCTGGTCGGGCTCCGCGCGAATTTCGCCCTGGCCGCTCACGGTAGCCAGGCGCGGATTCGCCGATTCCTCAGCGGCGGCACCCCCAAGGGGGGCGCTGGTGAGCAGGACGCAGGCGATTAGCGCCCGACGCAAGCCTTGGATGTTCATGGGTCGTTCCCTCGGTGGTTATACGGGTGGAAAAAAGCCAAGCAAAACCGTACCATGCCGCGCTTGGTTTCGATGTTGCGGAGAACCCTGAAATGTCCCTGAAGATGGTCCGGTCCGGCCTTTGGGCCCCCTTGGCGGCAGCCCTCGCGCTGTCGACGCTGGCTTCCGTGGCTTCGGCCCAAGCCGCGGCTGGCGACGCTGTACGCGGCGCCAAGTTGGCCTACACCTGCTACGGCTGCCACGGCATCCCCGACTACCGCAACACCTACCCCACCTATCATGTGCCGAAAATCTTCGGTCAGCGCGCCGATTACATCGTCGCGGCGCTGGGCGAATACAAGTTGGGCACGCGTAAGCATGGCCGCAACGGCACCATGAACGCTCAGGCCGGTAGCCTATCGGACAAGGACATCGTTGACATGGCCGCTTTCTTTGAAGGCGCCACGCCGCTGAAGAGCGACGGCCCCACCGGTACGCCGCCGGCCATCGTCGCCACTTGTGTGGCTTGCCATGGGGCCGATGGCGTTGCCATTGAAGGCACGGGTGCTCCCAGCCTGGCTGGCCAGCACGCGGACTACCTTGTGCACTCGCTGCAGGGTTACCAGAAGGGCACCCGCCAAAACGGCATCATGCAGGGCTTCGCCGCCCAGCTGAAGCCGGCGGATATGCAGGCTGCTGCTGCTTGGTTCGCGGCGCAGCGCCCGAGCCTGTGGGCGCAGAAGCCGAACGGCTCGAAGCACTGATTGCTGGCTAGCGGTTTTGCGGCCACCGCGAACTGCCGTTGAAGAAAAAGGGCCCGCGAGGGTCCTTTTTCGTTAGGGTGTTCGCTGGACGCTAAAGCCCCTTTGATCGCAGATTGGCTTCATCGAGGCCATGGCCGGCACGCCCGGTGAAGTATGTCTCTGGTCGGAGAACCGCCCGATGAAGTCGTTTGTCACGCTATGGTTGATATCGCTGCTCCTGGGTGTTTCTGGCACTGCCATGGCAGAAAACGCCCCGCGGCTCACAGTACAGCTGCGATGGTTGGATCAGGCGCAGTTCGCCGGCTTCTATGTGGCGGACAAAAAGGGCTATTTCGCCGAAGAGGGTATTGAGGTCCAAACGCTCCCGGGAGGCCCGGAGCATGACAACGTAGCGGAACTGCAGGCCGGCAAGGTGGACGTAGTCGTCACCACTTACGCGCAGGCTTTGCGGAATGCCGATGGCCCCGCACCCATCGTGAATATCGCCCAAATTTTCACCGAACCCACCTTGATGCTCATCTGTCAGGTACGGTCGGGAATAGAGACTCTGCACGACGTCGTTGGCAAAACGGTAGCGGTAGGGCGTCCTGCAGACCACTTGGTGGTCGACCAGATGCTGAAGACGGTGGCGACATACCAGCCTGCCGTGCGCTATGTCGACCGTGGGGTCTCCGCGGAGCCACTCTTCAACGGTATGGCGGACTGCATTACGGGCGAGGTTTACAACGAATATCGGCAGGTTATCGATGCGCCCGCAGGCGCCGAAGATTTCACGGTCTTCAGGCCCCAAGATTTCGCCGTCCCTTCTCTCGAGGATGGCTTGTACGTGCTGCGGAGCCGCCTGAACAACGCGGAATTCGTGGACCAGCTGGCACGTCTGCTAAAGGGTTTGCGACGGGGTTGGGAGGATGCGCGTGCCCACCCCAGGGGTGCCGTAGACATCACTTTGCTGAAAGCTCCCACGCTTAATCGTGTTGAACAAGCCAGCCAGCTCGAGGCGGTGAATGATTTGCTGCCCGACCAAGACGTGCTTTTCCTCGACCCCGAGAAAGCCATCGCTGCCAAGGCAAGTTCGGCTGCAACGCCGCCGTGGACGCATGCCGTGTGGAACCGCATGCTGGAGCTCGATGGGAAACCCGAGACATTCCACCGCTCCACCTTGTACCTGGCCGCCCAAGCTGAGAAAAGCCCGTGGTTCATCGCGGTGCTCATGTTCGGCTTCTGTGCTTTTGCCCTCGCGGCGACGATCGACTCGGTGAATCACGGTTACGACCTCTGGGGACGCCTCGTCATCGCGCTGGTCAGCGTGATGGGCGGAGGCATCCTGCGGGACCTCATTCTTGCCCCCAGTCGGTTGCCCTTTAGTTTCCTGCAGGACCCTTCGGTCCCACTCACCATTGTGGCGGTCGTCATCGCGTATTCGCTCTTGCTGGTGATGGTGCCGAATGTTGGCACTACGACTCTGCTGCGTACCATACGGCGGTACAGTGAAGCGGTCGGGTTCGGCATCATCAGCGTTTATGGTGCCGTGGTCTGCGTACTCGCCGGAACGGCCTGGTATTGGGCGCCATTGGCCGCAGCCATGACGGTTGCCGGTGGCGGCATCATGCGTGACATCATCGTCAACCGCGAACCGCGCAATTTCCGCGGTGCCATCTTCGAGGAAGTCGGCGTACTGGCTGGTCTCTTGGTGGTGGCGGGCCTGCTGGTGGCAAACCGCTTCGAGCACTCCGCATGGCTGGTTTATGCAGTGCTGGCATTCGTGGTGGTGTTTACTGCTGGCTTGCAATTCTTCATCCAGCTTTACCAAATTCGCTATCCGCGCTGGCTTGCCCAGCCAGAGCCGACCTGAAACCGCCGCCGTGCCCCACCTGCCACGTTGCCCATAGCTACCGGAGAAGCTGCTTGAACCTTCCAGCCCTCGTCGACTACCCCGCCGGCATTACTGCTGTGGATACCGGTTATGTGCGCCCGCACTTCGACGCCGCCCATCTCATCGTTCACGGCGGCCGCGCCGCGTTTGTCGATTGCGGTACGAACTCGTCGGTACCTCATTTGCTGGCCGCATTGGAGGCCAAGGGTTTGGCACGTGACTGCGTGGACTACTTGTTCCTGACGCATATCCACTTGGACCATGCCGGTGGCGCCGGCTTGCTGGCGCAGCAGTTGCCGAACTTGAAAGTGGTGGTGCATCCGCGCGGTGCGCAGCACATGGCCACGCCAGAAAAGCTCATTGCCGGCGTGAAAGCGGTGTACGGCGAAGAGCACTACCGGGAACTCTACGGCGAGATTTTGCCGGTGCCGGCAGAGCGCATCATCGCCACTACGGATGGGCAGCGCTTGGAATTGGCTGGGCGCCCGTTCGAATTCATTCATACGCCGGGTCACGCTGGGCACCACCACTGCATCGTGGATGTGGAGCATGGCGGCGTGTTCACGGGCGACACCTTCGGCGTTTCGTACCGCGACTTCGATGTGGAGGGCCGCACTTTCGTCCTAGCCACCACCTCGCCGGTGCAATTCGACCCGGAAGCGATGAAGGCCAGCCTCGCCCGCATCGTATCGTACGAGCCGCATTCGCTCTTTCTGACGCACTACGGCCGCCTGACGGAGATTGCTCGCCACCATATGGAACTGAACGAAGAAGTGGATGCCCTGTGCCGCTATACGCGTGCCGCCGCCGCCGCCCACCCGAAGGGCGCTGAGCGCACGGCAGCGCTGGAGGCGGCGCTGGCCGCCCACTACCACGCGCGGCTGGACGCCCATGGCGACCGGCATACGGTGGCAGAGCGATACGCAGTGCTGGCGATGGATGCGCAGCTGAATGCGCAGGGTTTGGAAATCTGGTTCGAGCGTACGGAGCAAGCACGATGAGCGATTCGGTGGGCACGTTCCGCGGCTTCCGCGTGCACTACGTGGACAAGCGCATTGAAGCGCGCTTCGAAGAGCTGACGCTGGACGATCTCACGTCCGGCGATGTCGTCATTCGCGTGCAGTGGAGCGATATCAATTACAAGGACGCGCTGGCCGCGACGGGCGCTGGGCGCATTTTGCGCAAGTACCCGTTGGTGGCGGGCATCGACCTCGCCGGCGTCGTGGTGTCATCCACTGACGCCCGCTACCACGCCGGCGATGCGGTGCTGGTCACCGGCTGCGACCTTTCCGAAACGCTGGACGGTGGGTATGCCGAGTACGCCCGTGTACCCGCCGAGGCTGTGGTGGCTTTGCCGCCGGGGTTAACGCTTCGCGAGACGATGCAGATTGGCACGGCGGGGTTCACGGCGGCCCTGGCCGTTCACCGCATGGAACAAAACGGGCAATCCCCAGCCGGCGGACCCGTCGCCGTGAATGGCGCCACCGGCGGCGTGGGTTCGTTGGCCATCAACCTGCTGGCCGGCCGCGGCTATGAGGTGTGGGCCATCTCCGGCAAGCCGGAAGCGGACGAGTACCTGCTGGGCCTCGGCGCCACCAAGGTGCTGCGGCGGCAGGATATGGACACTGGCGGTGGGCCGTTGCTGAAGACCGTGTTGGGCGGTGGCATCGACAACCTTGGCGGGCCACAGCTCAGCTGGATGACCCGTGCCACCGGCTACGGCGGCAACGTGGCGAGCATTGGTTTGGCGGCCAGCCCGGACCTGCAGACCAGCGTCATGCCGTTCATCCTGCGCGGCGTGAACCTGCTGGGCATTAACAGCGTACTCACACCGCGGCCCCTGCGGCTGAAGGTGTGGGAGCGGCTGGCCACGGACCTGCGCCCGCGGCATCTCGGTGCTATTTGCCCGCGGGAAGTGGCCTTGGCAGACCTGCCAGCCGCGTTTCAGCCCTATGTGGATGGGCAGGTGATGGGGCGGGCCGTGGTGAAGGTGGCGGACTGACGCCGGGAGTGGCCTTCCGGCTGACGCCCCGGCTGACGCTCGGTGCGGCGGCCGAGTTGCCGTCAGGCAGGCGAGTGCTTGTTGCGTAGCAGCCACTTTACTTTGCGGCGCAAAAAACCCTGCAATCGATATTTGGCAGGCTGAATGCGTAGTTAAAATTGACTTTTACTACGCATCCTCCTAATTTCTGTGGCTACGGCACGACGCCGCTCAGGTCCCTTCGGGGCTACGCGTCGACTGCCCTGTTTGCCCTAGGAGGCCTCGCATGTCCCGTACCGTTACCTCATTGCTGCCCCGTTCGTCCCAGTTGCCGGTAGCGCGCCTGGCCTTGGCTGGCGCCGTGGCTCTGGTCCTGCACTCCGGCCTTGCGGTCGCTGCCGACAACAATATTGACGAAGTCATCGTCACCGCGCAGAAGCGCGCCGAACGCCTGCAAGATGTGCCCATTTCCATCACGGCCTTTTCGGCGGATGCGGTGGAACAGCGCGGGCTGACGAATATCGAGTCCCTCGACGCCCTGGCGCCTAACCTTTCCGTGGCCCGCACCCCGGGTAACTCCACGGCCGCGCAAATCTCCATCCGTGGTGGCGTGCAGACCAACCCCGCCTTGTTCTGGGACCCCACCGTCGGCATGTATCTGGACGGCGTGTACCTCGGCAAGACGCAGGGTTCAGTGTTCGACGTGGTGGATCTGGAGCGCGTCGAAGTGCTCCGCGGCCCGCAGGGCACGCTCTATGGCCGCAACACACTGGCCGGTGCCGTGAATTTCGTTACCCGCAAGCCCACCGGCGAGTGGGGCGGTGCGGCGACGGCAGGCTTTGGCAACTACGGCGCCCAGACCTACAAGCTCTCGCTCGAGCTGCCCAAGATGGGTATCGCCAGCGTTAGCTTGGGGCTCGCCAGCAGTAAGCGCGATGGCTGGGTGAAGAACACGCTGCCCGGCGCCTTCCATCCCGCGCTGAACGACAAGGACACGCAGGCGGCCCGTCTGTCGGCCAACTTCGCGTTCAGTGACGATTTTGAGGCGGACTACCGCTTTGACTGGACGAAGGCGGACCAGGCTTCGCAGCACTCGCAGCTGTCGCGCACGCTGTTGCCGTTCCTCACCTCGTTTGTCGCTGCGGGTCGTCAGGAAGCGGCTGCCATCAACGCGAACACCTTCGAGAAGCTGGACATGCAGGGCCATTCGCTCACCTTCACCTGGGAGGTGAATGACACCACCCAGTTGAAGTCCATCACCAGCTACCGCCAGATGGATTGGGACGACAGCCTCGACCTCGACGGCTCACCGTTGTTGGTTGCCGAGACGGCACGCCTGTCTACCTACGAGTCGAAGTCGGAAGAGCTGCAGTTAGTGGGCAGCAGTGGCGCCATCAACTACGTGGCCGGCCTGTACTGGTTCGAAGACGACGGCTACACGCGCAACCCGCAGAACTTCTTCTTCGGTACGTTCAATTTCGATAGCAACTACGGTTTCGGCACGCGGGCCTATTCGGCTTACGGCCAGATGGACTTCAAGGCCACGGAACAGCTCACCGTGACTGCCGGCCTGCGCTACACCAACGAGCGCAAGAGCATCGATCGCAACCTCGGTGTGAACTTTGCTGCTGGCACGCCGTTCATTCCGCTGTTCCCCGTGGGTGGCACGCAGGCTGAAGACACCTTCAGCGCCGCTACGCCGCTGCTGAGCGTGGCTTATCAGTTCAGCGATAACCTGAATGGCTACGTGAAGTACTCGGAAGGCTTCAAGTCCGGTGGTTTCAATGGCGAATACGGCGTCGTTGGCTTCAGCCCCGCTGTGGTAGCCGACAACGTCGCCGAAACGCAGACGCCGTTCAAGCCGGAAAAGGTGAAGTCGATCGAAGTGGGCTTGAAGGGCACGTTCCTGGATGGCGCGCTGACGGTGAATGCTGCGGCATTCCAGAACAAGACGAAGGACCTGCAGCTGGCCATCTTCACGGCGCAAGGCGCTGCCGCTTCGGTGGTACGTAACGCCGGCAAGGCAACATCCAAGGGCTTCGAGCTGGAAACCAGCTGGCGTATCAGTGACAAGGTGCGTTGGCAGACCGGCGTCGGCTTACTGGACATGAGCTACGACGAGTTCATGGACGGTGGCGTGAACGTGGCCAACAACCGCGCTGTCATCCATGCGCCGAAGTACACCTTCAGCACGGCAGTGGATGCCGAACTGCTGCGTGACTGGTGGGGTGCCCTGCGTCTCGTGGCAGACTACAGCTACAAGGGCGCGCACTACCTCTACCCATACCAGCTGAGCGGTCCGGGCCAGCCCGGCTACAACGCCGGTGCGGCGGTGGCGGGCGATACGCGCGTGAAGCCGGTGGGCTTGCTGAATGCGCGCCTGGTCATCAGCGACATCAAGGCGGGCGAGGCAACGGGCGAAATTGCGCTGTGGGGTAGCAACCTCACCGATCGCAAGCACGCTGCGAACTACATCGACTTCGGGCCCGGGTTCGGCAGCCTGACGCCGGTGTACTACATCGACCCGCGCATGGGCGGCATCGAGTTCAAGCTGCGCTGGTAAGCGGCTAAAGCCTGAAGTGTGGCCCGGAAACGGGCCCACTCATGAAGCCGGTACCCGCAAGGGCGCCGGCTTTTTTCATCGGTGAATTTAGTCTTGGCGGAGCCCGCGCTCGCGAGCGAGGTTCAGTGCCAGGTCTTCAATCATGTCTTCCTGGCCACCTACGGTTTTCATGCGCCCCATCTCGAGCAGCAATTCGTGCGAGGGAATACCGTACTTCACCTGCGCGCGCTTGGCGAACAGCAGGAAGCTGGAATACACGCCCGCGTAGCCCAGCACCAAGCTGTCGCGGTCGATACGGATGGGGTGGTCCATTAATGGCACCACACGCTCTTCCGCTACGTCCGTCAGTTTGAAGACATCCACGCCTGTGATGATGCCCATGCGGTCGCACACGGCGTTGAACACCTCAAGTGGTGTGTTGCCGGCGCCGGCGCCCAAGCCCGCTGCCGACCCGTCGATACGGGTCGCGCCCATTTCCACGGCCGCGAGTGAATTCGCGATGCCCATGGCGAGGTTGTGATGGCCGTGGAAGCCAATTTCGGTGTTGGCATTCAAGCCGGCGCGCAGCGCGCCGATGCGGGCTTTCACGTCATCGGGGAGCATATAGCCGGCGCTATCGGTGCAGTAGATGCAGTTGGCGCCATAGCTTTCCATCAGCTTGGCCTGTGCCAGCAAGTGTTCCGGCGTCACCATGTGGGCCATCATCAAGAAGCCCACGGTGTCCAGCCCCAGCTTCGCGGACAGCGCGATGTGCTGCTCGGAAACATCCGCTTCCGTGCAGTGCGTCGCTACACGCAGCGTGGCCACGCCGCAGTCGTGTGCCATGCGCAGATGTTCCACCGTGCCGATGCCCGGCAGCAACAGCGCGGAAACGCGTGCACACTTCAGGCGCGGAATAACGCCGCGGAGATATTCCTCGTCGGTGTGCATGGGAAAACCGTAGTTCACCGAAGCGCCGCCAAGACCGTCGCCATGCGTCACTTCAATGAGTGGCACGCCGGCCTCGTCGAGGCCTTCGGCCACATTCACCATCTGCGCGAGCGAAATTTGATGGCGCTTCGGGTGCATGCCGTCGCGCAGGCTCATGTCATGCAGGGTCAGGGTCTTGCCGTTCAGCGCGGCTGTGGCCGCTGGCAGTGTGCTGTTGGTGTTCATGGGCGTGTCCTCAGGCGGCCGTGGGCACGAAGCGCCCGGCGATGATTTCCTCGGCGATCATTTCCGCGGTGCGCAGGCCCGCGGCAGTCATGATGTCCAGATTGCCCGCGTACTTCGGCAAGTAGTCGCCAAGGCCTTCTACTTCAAGGTAGATGCTCACACGGTTGTCGTCGAACACCGGGCCGTTCTTCAGGCGATAGCCGGGCACGTATTTCTGTACCTCGGCAATCATGGCATGCACGGAAGCGGTGATAGCCGCTTGGTCCGGCGTGCCTTCGGTGAGGCAATGGACGGTGTCGCGCATGATGAGCGGCGGCTCTGCCGGGTTCAGCACGATGATGGCCTTGCCCTGCTTGGCGCCGCCCACCACTTCAATGCCGCGCGAGGTAGTGCGGGTAAATTCGTCGATGTTCTTGCGGGTACCGGGGCCGGCTGAGCGCGAAGACACGGTGGCGACAATCTCGCCATAGGCCACAGGCTGCACGCGCGACACTGCCGCCACCATGGGAATAGTGGCCTGGCCCCCGCAAGTGACCATGTTCACGTTCATGGCGTGCTTGCCGGCGTGCTCGGCCAAGTTCACGGGGGGTACGCAGAACGGGCCAATGGCGGCGGGGGTCAGGTCGATCATCACTACGCCTAGTGCGTTTAGGGCCGCGGAATTCGCCTTGTGCGCATAGGCACTGGTGGCATCGAAGGCAATCTGCACGCCATCGGCCACGACATGGGGGAGTAGTCCCGGCACGCCCTCAGCAGTGGTTTTCAAGCCAAGATCGCGGGCCCGGGCCAGGCCTTCGGAGCCGGCTTCAATGCCCACCATCCATACTGGCTCAATCCATTCACTGCGCAGGGCCTTGTAGAGCAGGTCCGTGCCGATGTTGCCAGAGCCAATCAGGGCGGCTTTCAGGCGGGGCCGGGGGTTGGGGGTGGGCGCCATGGGTCATTCCTTGCGTCGGGCGGTGGGCGGCTGGATAGGCAGAATGCGTAAAACCTAGGGGCACTATTAAACGCAAATTGTTGCCAAACTGCCAGTCGATGGCATAATTGCGGAAAGCGCTGGCATTGTACTAGCGCATGTCTTGCCGCAAGTCACAGCGCACTTTACCGCGCAAGTCACAGCACACGGGGTCCCCATGGCGGTCGCATCACTCGGCTACTTGGTCATCGAATCCACGGACCTTGCCGCTTGGCGCAAGTTCGCCGGCGAACAGCTCGGTTTCATGGTGAAAGACGCCCCGGGGGGTGCCCTTTGGCTGCGCACGGACGACCGTCCGTTCCGCTTTCTCGTGGTACGCGGCACCAAGGATGGCTTTGTCAGTGCCGGCTGGGAACTAGCAGACGAAGCCGCTTTCGAGGCGTGCTTGGCGGCGCTGCAGGTGGGCGGGCACGCGGTAACGCGCGCTGACGCCGCCACCGCCCAAGGGCGCTGCGCCCATGGCCTAGCCACCCTCAAGGACCCCGCCGGCAACGTGGTGGAGCTGTTCCATGGCCGCTTTCGCGACTACGCGCAGTTCGCCTCGCCGCAAGGCGTGTCGGGCTTTGTCACCGGCGACCTTGGCCTCGGCCATGTGGTGCTACCGGCGCCGAACCTCGCCGAGACCGAGACTTTCTACAAAACCTTCCTCGGCTTCGCGGACACCGACGAGATGCGCCTGCAAATGTCGCCGAACCCGGCAGACCCGTTGCTGGTCATCAAGTTCATGCACTGCGCGAACCCGCGCCATCACAGCCTGGCGCTCATCCCCATGCCCGTCACTGCGGGTGCTGTGCATGCCATGGTGGAAGCGCGCACGCTGAACGATGTGGGCTTTGCCTACGACCGCTGCATCGCTGCGGGTAGCCGCATTGCCTCCACCATCGGTCGTCATTCCAATGACGAGATGGTGTCGTTCTACGTCACCACGCCCGGTGGCTTCGATATGGAATTTGGGTGCATGGGTCTACAGCCGGACTGGTCGACGTGGGTGCCCACGCGCAGCCTGGTGTCCAGCATCTGGGGACACCAGTGGGCGCCGCCGCCTTCCGCCTGAGCGGAAGCAAGCACCCTGACGGAGAGACGATATGGCTGACAAGCGGATGACGCCGGCGCAGGTGGTTGCGCAGCTGCAAGATGGCATGACGATAGGCATTGGTGGCTGGGCTACCCGCCGCAAGCCCATGGCCTTGGTACGCGAAATGCTGCGCTCTCCCCTGAAGGACCTCACGTTGGTCGCTTATGGCGGCCCGGAGGTCGGCATGTTGTGTGCCGCTGGCAAGGTGAAGCGCGTCATCTTCGGCTTCGTCTCGCTGGACGTGCAGCCCTTCGACAACCACTTCCGCAACGCGCGGCAAGCGGGGCAGGTGGAAGCCTCCGAGATGGATGAAGGCATGGTGCAGTGGGGCTTGCGTGCCGCTGCCATGCGTCTGCCGTTTCTGCCGACGCGCGTTGGTCTTGGCACCGACGTGCTGAAGCTGAACCCTTGGCTAGGCACGGTCCGTTCACCGTTCGCGGATGGCGAAGAACTGGTGGCTGTGCCGGCGCTCAAGCTGGACGCTGCGCTGCTGCATGTGAGCGAGAGTGACGAGAAGGGCAACTGCACCATTCAGAGCCCTGACCCGTTCTTCGACGACCTCTTCGCCCGTGCCGCGAAGGCAGTATTCATCTCCTGCGAACGCGTGGTGCCCACGGCGAAGCTCATCAACGCGCAGACCGCGCGCTTGCAGCCGTTCGAGCGTTCGCTCGTCACGGGCGTGGTGGAACTGCCGTTCGGTGCGCACCCTACCGCCAGCGCACCGTTCCATGGTATCGACGTGAAGCACTTGGCGGACTACAACGCTGCCGCCACGCCGGAAGGCTGGGCGGACTACCAGGCTCGCTTCGTCGACCTGCCCGACCACGACAGCTATATCCGCGCTTGCGGTGGCTACGGCCGGTTGGCCGGTCTTTCGCTGCCGGTGTTTTGAACGGGAACGCTGCGTTCCCGAAGGACCTCCGATGACTGCCACTGCTCCGGACTACACGCTCGCTGAATTGTGCATCGTTGCCTGTGCCGAAGCCTGGCGTAACGATGGCGAAGTTCTTGCCACTGGCATTGGCTTGGTGCCGCGTTTGGCAGCGGGCCTCGCTAAGCTCACTTTCAACCAAGACCTGATGATGACGGACGCCGAAAGCGTTCTCGTCGCCGAGCCGGTACCAGTCGGTCCGCGTGGCAACTACCAGGTGAAGGTGGAAGGCTGGATGCCTTATCTGCGTACCTTCGACTTGCTGTGGCATGGGCGTCGCCATGCGCTCGTAGGCCCGGTGCAAGTAGATCGCTTCGGTCAGATGAATATCAGCGCCGTGGGTGACCATGCCAAGCCCAAGGCTTCGCTGCTGGGCGTGCGCGGTTTTCCCGGCAACACCTTGAACCACCCGAACAGCCTGTTCATTCCCAACCACGGTCCGCGCGTGTTCGTGGCCGGTGAAGTGGATGTGGTGTGCAGCATTGGTTACAACCCGGCGCGCTGGCCGGGTGGCGTGAAGCCCGTGGACCTCGACCTGCGTCTGTGCGTCACAGACCTCGCGGTGCTCGACTTCGGCGGTCCGGACCACGCCATGCGGGTGGTGTCCTTGCACCCCGGCGTCATGCTGGAGCAGGTGCAGGCTGCCACGGGCTTCCCGTTGTCTGTGGAAGGCATGCCCCCGGTAACGCCCGCACCGACGGCCGAACAACTGGAAGTGATTCGCACCCGGCTGGACCCGCATAACCTTCGTGCTACGGTGTTCAAAGGCAACCCCGGTGGTGTGAGGCAGACAGCATGAGCGAAGACAAGCCGGCAGCAAGAACGGACCTGGTAGAACCGCCAGAGAACAAGCACGTTTATGAAACGGCGGAGCCCGTGCTCTATGCCGTAGAAGGCGCGGTGGCGGTTATCACCATGAACCGCCCGCAGTTCGCGAATTCGCAAAACACGCAGATGACTTATGC